>NZ_LT703003.1:664511-996767 GCF_900149695.1 Anderseniella sp. Alg231-50
AGCACCGGAAAAATCGGCCGCCGACAAATTGGCCTCACTGAGGTCCACGCCTTTCAGATCGGCACCGACCAGGATGCCACCGGTGAGGTTTGCGGCTTTCAACCGGGCTGCGGCCGGCGCATCACTGCCGGGCGTAAGCGCGCCCAGCAGCGCGCCTGTCAGGTTTGCACCGCTGAGATCGGCCTGGAACAAATTCGCGTCACGCAGCATTGCGCCGCTCAGATCAGCCTTCATCACCTTGGCCCGGGTCAGGTTGGCGCCGGGCAGGAACGCGGCCGTGAGATCAGCACCGCCAAGCTTTGCGCCTGTCATTTTGGCTAGGGCCAGAAAACTGCCGGACAGGTTTGCTCCGGTAAGGTTGGCAAATGTCAAATCCGCATTGCCGAGGTTGGCGCCGGTGAAATCTGCCCCCGACAGATCGGCACCGCGAAAATATGCTTCTCGCAGGTCAGCACCGCGAAAACTTGCACCGGACAGATCGGCGCCGGAAAAATTGGCCCCGACCGCGGACGTATTATCGAGTTTCTGATTGGCATACTGGCGTCCCTGGTACTCACCACCGTCCACGATGTCCTGGGCCGCCAGGGGCGAAATCGCCAGAAAGAATGCAAGAAAGGCTATCCTGATCATCGGCCTATCCTGCAAAATTGGTGGGTTTGAACGACACGGTTGCGGACAGTTCCGGGACCGGACCTATGCGGCGGATATCGGCCCACACACCCTTGTACCAGGGGATTGTCGTGTCGGGATCGACATGATCGGAAATCAGGTCACCCACGGCTCCGCGGGGCTGCCCGAACAGCATGAAGCAATGCCCCTGCTTGACGGCATCGGCGGGATAGGCCATCGCCTGAACCGATCCCGTCTCATTGTACACCTGCACCAGGTCACCCGGCTCAATCGCCATCGCCGCCGCGTCTGCGGGGTGAATTTCAAGGTAGGGAACCGGCGCCCGTTCCCGGTAAAACTCCAGGTACTTGTGATGAAACGCCGTTTGCCAGATGTGGTTGGACCGGCCGTTATTGATCCAGAACCTGTGGTTCTTGCGCTGGGTTTCGACCACCGCGGCATAGCCTTTCCACGGCGGCGGTGCCGGAATGAACTTCGCCTTGCCTGACGGTGTGCCGAACTTCCTGTCTTCATACAGACGCTCGGTGCCGACCAGCGCACCGTTGACCAGTCGTGTCGGGGTCTGGATGCCATTGTTGCCCAGCGCGCGCAGTATGTCATGATTGACACCGGCATAACCTTCCATGGGGTCGCTCGACTTGCCGGAAAACTTGTGCCTGGCGTCTATGAAAACGGCCTCGTCGTCGGCCCAGTCAAAATCCAGGAACCGGTTTGCCATTTCCGGGTTCCCGTCGGCGGTGTAAAGCTCGTGCAACCGGCGGGCCATCCGGGCCATGATGGCCCAGTCCGGCAGTGCGTCGCCGGGCGGATCCATGAACTTCTGGTAGAGGCGCAACCTGCGCTCGCCGTTGATCGACGTCATGTCAAACTCGCCCCAGGTCGCTGCCGGCAGCACCAGATGCGCAAGTTCGGTGGTTGCGGTTGGATAGATGTCCTGCCCGATAAGGAAAATTCCGCCCTGCTTCACGGCTTCGACCACCGCGATGACGCGTTCGCTTGCCGGACGATCACGGGTTTCGGCCAGTGCGTCAGACACCAGCTGACCGCGATCTTTCAGACTGCCCGCAAGGGCTTCGGCGCGCAGCGTCGTTTGCACCGGATTGCAGCCACCGACCCAGAACACCTTGGTCTCACCGCGCCTGACGGCCTCGTCGATATTGCGGGCGGGTCTGGCGGCAGCCGCAGGTGGGCGCACATAGGCTTCCTGGTGACCGCCCAACCGGCTGCAGCCGGTGCCGGGGCGCCCCAGATTACCGGTCAGCAGGGCGAGATCGATGATACTGGCGACATTTTCATAGTTCTTGTAGCCCCAGATCAGGCCCTTTTCGTAGTGGAACAGTGTCCGGCGCCGGGCTTTTCCGGCCTTGGGTTTTGCAATCCATTCAGCGGCTTTGACTATATCCGGGATTGCGACGCCGGACTTTTGCGACGCTTCGGCGAGAAATTCGTCCAAGTCGCGGTCCTGCATCAATGTCGAGCGCTGATAGCTCTCATAGGTCTGGACTTCGGTGTGCTTTCGAATGAAACCGGTGTCGTGCCAGCCGCGCTCCCGGATGACGCGTGCTATGGCATTCAGCAGCCATATATCGGATCCCGGTTCATTCTGCAGATGCAGGACGTTTTCTGTTCCCGCAGCGTTCTCGGCAGTGGCGACAGTCATGGTCCGGCGCGGATCGACGATGATCATTCGCCCATTTGCAACCGCCTCGCCGGGAAAGGCGCTTTTCTTCAAATCCATGGAGGTCCCGGCCAGGTTCAGGACCATGTGGTTCAGGAAGTAGTTGGTCTGTGTCTCGTACGGATTGGCGCCGACAATCACGATGGTATCGGCAAGCTGGGCATCGAGATAGGCGTTGGTCAGCGGGGCAATACCGGCATCGCCTGCCGCATGCACCTCTGAATTGTAGGCAGGCCGGTTGTGAATTGAGATCGAGCTGGTCTTGATCCCGTCAAAAAAGAAGCGCCCGACGGCCCAGTTGTTTTCAAAACCTCCACCGCCGCCGCCATGGTCGAAGAATTTCATGCCGACCGAGTTCGGTCCCCATCGATCCATAACGGCCTTGATGATACGCGCGCCGAGGTCTGCGGCTGCATCCCAGTCAACCGCCTGCGATGATGTGCCTGACCTGATTGCGGGTGACGTCAAGCGGGTTTTGGTCGGGCCATCGGGCCGGTAAAGACTGGCGGCCAGTCCGGCACCGCGCACGGATGCCAACCCCGAATTCACCTGACAGGCATCATCCGGCAGTATCGCGATGTTGTAGCGCCCGTCTTTCTGGGTAATCACCGAGTGCGCCAGGGGCGCAACCCAGGTACCCAGCGCCGGTTGTTGTTCGCGAAAGTCTATATTCAGCGCGTTTTCGTCAGGAGCTGCCCCGCCATCGGTTCCTTCCGGCCACTTGAAAACCCTGTACCCGCACCCGACGATGCAGAACTGGCAGACCGTGTTGAACTCTTCAGCGTTCCTGGGGGGCAGCGGGGTGTCTGTCATCCGGCTATATCACATTTGTCTGGCGACCATAGATCAGGCCGGATACGCCGGTCGCTTTGACCTTGCCGTTGTCGATGGCCAGGGTGATCTGAGGCAGGCCGGAACTTGCCTGTCCGATAACCATCCTGCCTTTCTTTGAGGGGTCGAAACTGGACCAGTGACACGGGCAGACCAGCACTTTCTGGTCTCCGTGCCAGACCACGTTGCAGCCCTTGTGCGTACACAATGCCGAGAACGCAACAATGTTCCGGTCCGGGCCAATACCGTCCTCGGCGGGACCGTCCATTGCCAGCAGCACGGCGGGTGAATCATCGTCGGGATAGTGAAAATCGATCTCCGTGCCCGGCTTCAGATCAGCCAGGCTGGCTATCTCCGTAGTCGGCATGGGCTTGGCCTGAGCTTGTGCCGGGCCCTGCATCTTTGACCCCAGTCCGGCGGCAAGTCCTGAAGCGGCACCGATTGAGAGAACCTGACGGCGGTTTACGCGGGAGCGATTTTTGCTGTCTGTCATGGACCTATTTCACCTGTGCCGTTTTTCGGTTTGTGACTATGGATTTGCCTTGAAGCCTTTTCGGTTCAGTTCGAAAGCACCGTCCGCAACGGCAAAGCTCCATTGCGCTGATTTCTGCAGGCCGCCAAGCGGATACATGTGAACGCCCTCGATACCGCAGTCCGGGTCCGTTGCGCTGTAATGCGCGAGATCGCGGACAAGCTGGTCGGGCTCCTGCTGGCTGACGAGCCGGGTGACATTGCCTGCCTGTTTTTTAAGAAAGTTGATGGAGTTGCCGACCCCGCAGGCAACGGCGTACTTGATCAGGGTCTGCAGTTTTGCAAGGCCGGGAATACCTACACGGATCGGCAGGTTGTTGCCCGCTGCACGCAGGGTCTTGTCCCAGGCTATGACCGGTGCGGCTTCAAATGCGAACTGGGTGACGATGTGCATTGCGGCGTCGGTTTTCCCGGCATAGGCATTCTTCCATGCCAGCGCATCGGCGATGGCCTTGTCCGACATGTCCGGACTTCCTTCCGGATGGCCGGCCACCCCGATCTGCCTGATGCCGTGCTTGTCGAACAATCCGGTATCCAGAAGCTGGGTCGAGTCTGAATAGGGTCCAAGCGGCTTGTCCAGCGCGCCGGCTATTGCCAGCACATGATCGACCCCGGCCTCGCCTGCCACACGGGCCAGATAATCCTCAAACATGGCAACGCTCTCGATTGAGCGCGCGGCAAAATGCGGTGCCGGTTCAAAACCTTCATCGCGCAGGCGCTTCGCGGTGGCTACTGTGTCATTGTAATCGGACCCGGGCAGGAAAGTGATGTAAACGGTGGTCCCGGGCCGCAGCATGGTACGGAAGTCGGCAACCTTGGCCGCGGACGCGGGGGTGGTTTCGACGGTGAACCCGGACATCAGATCGATAATGCTGCGGGCTTCGAGTGAGACGTCAGACTGGCTTGAGAGCACCTGGTGCATCTTGTTGGGTCCTGGAATTGTCGTGGAACTAGGCTATTGCGGCCAGCTGACCATCAGGCAGCTGTCGTGAAAGTTGTCATCGCCCTTGTCACAACCCGCCAGGATCCGGTACCCGGACCGGCCGTTTCCGGGTGACCAGTCAGCGTCGATCATCACCCGGTTGCCGCGATCCTCGTCTTCCAGGATGCGTCCGCTGAGCAGGTAGATGACCTGCCGGTCCAGCGACACCCCGTCATCGGGGCCAAGCCGCGTGTTGTGGGTTCGTGGCGTGCGCCATTCGTGAATGATTTCCGCATCCGCAGTATTGCCGTCCAGCACATAGGCGCGCTGATTGTACCAGGCCATCGACCGGCCAAGCAGCCGGCAGTCGCCGGCAGGCAGTATGCACATGATCATCTGGCGGTGGTCACCGTTGAACGATAGTTTTTTCAGCAACTCCGCATCCGGCTCGACCGCATAGGCCCCCACGCCCGACTCGTCGCCGGACAATACCGCAGCCACAAGGCCGTCTTCGTCCGCTTTTGAAATCGGCACCGGCGGAGAGTATGCCAGCCCCCGCAAGGGTCGGTGATCAAACTCCGGAATCGGAAATCGTTTCCAGGCCATGAGGTCCCCGCAAAAATGGGTATTTTCCTAATCGTCGGGAAATCTCGTCACAGTTTCATTGAATGGCCTAGACTTGTGGCACATGCCCGGCATGCATCGAATGAATGTTCGCCGCATCCAGGGTGCAAATCCGTATGGACAGTCTTGCGGCACTTTCAAATTCCGGAGAGGCGGACAAGTCATAGGTCTTCAGGCATGTTACCCCGGACCGGGGCCGATACGACCGGCCAGCGTCGCAATAAAGGGCTGCACATTCACCATCCCGCAGCCGGGCCAGGCATCCGGTTGCCTGCCGTCCGGTCGCCTGGTCATACCAGAGGTCTCCGGCGCAAATCAGATCGCCACGGCTTGGCGTAAAGTCTCTCAGATCCGCTTGCTCGATTTCGATGTCCACCCGATTGAGACCGGCATTCTCTTCGGCACAGACCAGGGCGTTCGCGTCGACGTCGACTGCAAGCACTGATGGCGCACCAGCCATCGCGGCGGCTATTGCGACCAGGCCGTTACCGCAGCCCAGGTCAACAACCCGCCTGCGTGATGCCAGCTTCGGGGTGTCCAGTAGATAGCGCGCCAGCCCCTGGCCACCGGGCCACGCAACCAGCCAGTACGGGGTCGCAACCCCGATTACAGCCTGATGTTGCGTCCTGAAGGTTTCAAAGGTGTGGTGGTGCGGAAGGCCTGCCAGCATGATCTCAGGTACCAGGGGTGGCGACGTGTGTGCGGTGATGGATCTGAGCTGATCTGGTGTCATGATTACACCGTAATGGGTTCACAAAATATATAATCTATATATAATATGTTTATCTGATCCAGTACCAGGATGAAAAAATGACCAAGCTTACCCTCTTGTGTTGGCAAGAAATACCCTCAGTAGTTGAGGCACGCGACGGGCCGAAGAAGCACAAGATAGAACTGAGCCTGCGGTTTCAGGAACTGATTGACCTGGTTGCGATGCGGCGAAAACTGGATGGATCGGATGATTACCTTCTGCACTGGAGCAAGGAAAAGCAACCTGATTCCGACGATGCCCCCGAACAGGCTGCGGCAAATCTGGCGGCTGAAATCGAAGGCAAATACGATGACATCAAGGCGGCTGCCATCGCCAAAAGTTGAGGTTGTTCCAGCAGGTGATTTGGTTAAATGATTCAAAATGACATTGTAAGTTCCTGGGTGTGTCCACCACCGCCGATTGAGGCATCCCGCGTTCTGAGGGTGCACAAGTACCGCGATCCGGCAAAGATACGGCCAATCATAGTCAAGGCTGCGGAAGATGCCTGCAAGAGCGCCCTCTTGTTGGCCTCCCCGGACGCAAGATACGTCATTTTGCCCATAGAATCGCTAAAAAACGACCGAATGTCTGTTTCCGGCGGAATTGAATTCCAATGCGCTGCGTTTGAAAGACACCTGTCCGATTGCGACTACCTGGTGGCTTTCGTGATGACCATAGGTCCCGACCTGGACAACAAAGTGATCAGCCTTGTGGATGAGGTTTTCGAACCCCTGGATGCGCTTTTTCTGGAGACTGTGGGCTGGCTCACGATCGAAAGCGCCACCAGGCAGTTCTCCCGGCATCTCAAACAGGAACTTGCCGGCCAGGGGTGGGATGTGTCGTTACGGATGGGACCCGGATACGAATACCCCAGCCCTGACGGGAACAGTCGCGTGAGCTGGGACCTGTGGCAGCAGAAACAGTTGTTTGAAATGTTTGGCGACGCGGAGCTTCCGGTCTCCCTGTCGCAGATGTGCGCCATGTCGCCGAAGATGTCGCGCTCCGGTGTATTCGGTCTGACGCCTAAAGCGGACTGATATGAATTAGGTGTTGAATTGCTCCCGGGCTGTGCTAAGAATATATAGTTGATATATTATCCAAAGCCGAGAGGACCAGCACCATGAAGGAACTTTCACCAAGGGAACGCTTTGCGCGCGCGGTTCGGCGAGAGCCGGTCGACCGGGTTCCTGTCCTGTACAGAATGAAGGCGGAAGCCAAGGCCAAGCTGGCGCGCATCTACGGGATCGATGACGCCGCCACCGGGCGCAAGCACAATCCGGAACTGGAACTGCGGCTTGGCAATGATGCGATCATCTACCAGATCGGCATCAATGCAGACTTCTCGCACCGACACATCGACATAGGCGAGACCTGGCACAACCACTTCGGCGTCGGCTACGGCAAATCCGGCCTGGAAGGCCGCACCCCTGAAGAAGAGGTGGAATTTGCCAAGACCCAGGAGTTCTGGGGTCCGGCAAAGATCGTGCCGGAAAATTTTCCGAACTTTCACCCGATCAAGTCCGAAGAAGAGCTCAAGAACTATACCTGGCCGGATCCGGCCGACCCGGCCATGCTCGCTCCCATCAAGGAGCTGTGCGAGAAATACCAGGACGACTACTACATCATCGTCGACCTCTCATCGACACTGATCGAGGCGGCCTACGCCCACATCGTCGGGACGCAGAACTTCTTCCTGATGACCTTTGACCAGCCGGAACTGATCAAGAAGGTTCTGGACGGGTTGACTGAATATTACACCGAACTTGGCAAGAACGCGATTGCGCTCGGGGTCGACATGATCCGCGTCGGCGATGATGTCGGTGCCCAGCAGGCAATGATGATTTCGCCGGACCAGTGGCGCGAACTGGCCAAGCCCAGGTTCGACTATATGTTCAAGGAGTTCCGCAAGGCCAACAACGACCTGTTCATCAAGCTGCACTCTTGTGGTGACTACTCACCGATCATCCCGGACATGGTCGAGCTGGGCGTCGACCTGTCTGGCCTGATGCAACCCACCGGCGGCAACAAGGACCAGGTCGGCATCAAGCGCAAGTACGGCAATGACCTGTCGCTGATCGGCGGGTTCGATGTGCAGAACCTGTTACCGCGCGGCCAGGTTGAAGCCGTGCGCAACGGTGTTCTTGAGACCATGAAGAACCTGGCCACCGGAGGCGGATATATCTTCTCGCCGTCCCATTACATTCTCGCCGATGTTCCGATCCAGAACATCTACACATTGATCGAGGCCCAGCGGGAATTTGGGACCTACGGCAAATATCCGTTGAATTGAGGAGACTATTATGAGCGAACCTGTGCTCGAAATACCCACAGGCTGGGAAGAACGGGCCGTCGACGGCTGGGAATGGGCAACCTTGTGGGAAGCCGTAGAGGAAGGCGATCATGGCTACTCCCATGATCGTGTTCAGCAGGCCATCGACGCCGGCATCGACCCGCGTGTGATTTTGGACGACGGCCTGTTTCCCGGGTTTAACCTGCAGGGCGACCGCTTCTCCGCGCAGATCATTTTCATTCCGGAAATGCTGATAACCGCCCGCGCCATGAAGGCCGGACTGGCGCTGATCAGGCCGCTGCTGGCGGCCAATGACGAAAAGCCGCTCGGCACATTTGTGATGGGTACGGTTCTGGGTGACATGCACGATATCGGCCAGTCAATCGTGACCATCATGCTGGAAAACGCCGGTTTCAACGTGATCAACCTGGGCACCGATGTGCATCCGGATAAATTCATTGAGACCGCCGCCGAGGAAAATGCCGACATGATCGGATTCTCGGCACTGTTGTCGACGACCGTTTACTATCAGAAGGTCACCATCGACGAATTTGAAAAGGCCGGGCATCGTGACAAGGTGCACATCCTGATCGGCGGTGCACCGACGACCCAGGAATGGGCCGACGAATGCGGTGCGGACGGCTGGGGCCGTGATGCGATGGAAGCGGTCAAGCTGGCCCGCCGGTTGATCACCGACGAGAGAGGAGCATGGGCATAGGTCCATTCCATGTCTGATACAGTTCAACTCCGGATCAGGGACGATGATGGACAGGAACAGTCCATCACCGCCGACCGTGGCGAAACCCTGCTGGAAGCCGCGCACCGGTCCGGGGTTGAAATCACCGCAACCTGCGGCATGCGCGGGCGCTGCCGAAGCTGCCGTTGCAAGATAATTGACGGATCAATGCCGCCGCCCACAGTGGCCGACACTGTCCAGCTTGGACATGAAGAAATCCGCGAACGCTTCCGGCTGGCCTGCCAGACCCGCATTGTCGCCGATACGGTGATCAAGCCAATGCCGCCGAAATCGGAATCCGGGCACCAGTTGCTGGGCGGTCATGTCGAAACAACATCGCTAGACCTGATCTCCGGTGTCGAGAAGATAGCCATAACGGCAAATGCACCGGTGTCGGAACACCACCAGACCAGTGACATAGAAGAGGTGTTCATGGCGGTTGGAGCACCGTTGAAATCGCGCCGGGTGGATGGCTCATTGCTGCAGGAGCTGCCGGCAAAACTGCGTGAACAAAAAGGTGCGCTGACCGTCACCCTGTTTCGCGGCGCAATTGTCGATATCGAGGTCGGAGACACCACCGGCAAATCCTATGGCATGGCCATAGATATCGGGACAACGTCGATCGTGGGGTCCCTGCTGGATCTTGAGACCGGCGAAGAACTTGCCGCCGTCGGCATGCTGAACCCGCAGGCACCGTTCGGGGCCGACCTGATGTCGCGGATCGCTTATGCCCAGTTCAAGCCGAAAAACCTGGCACAACTGCGCGGCAAGGTGCTGAGCGGTCTGAACGACCTGGTCAGGCAGGCGGCAGAAAAGGCGGATGTGTCTGCCGCACATGTCTACAAGATCGTGATTGTCGGCAACACCTGCATGCATCACATCCTGCTGGGCATTGATGTCAGCTACCTCGGGCTTGCGCCATATGCACCGGCGGTGCGCGACGCCCAGACCATAGCCGCGGCCGACCTGCCGCTGAAAACCGCGCCACGTGCCCACATCTGCACCTTGCCGATCCTGGCGGGATTTGTCGGCGCAGACGCACTGGCATGTGTGTTGTCGACCCGGATTTACGACAGTGACACGGTGCGCGGGCTGGTCGATATCGGCACCAATGGCGAAATGGTTCTCGGCTCGAAAGACAAGCTGATTGCCTGTTCCGCACCCGCCGGGCCGGCGTTCGAGGGAGCGCAAATCCGCCACGGCATGCGCGGTGCGGTTGGCGCCATCGAGCGGGTGACCATTTCAGATGACGTGGCCTGCCAGACCATCGGCGGCGATGCAGCAGTGGGCATTTGCGGGTCCGGCCTGATCGAAGCTTGCGCGCGGATGTCGGACGCGCGCGTTCTGAACAAGATGGGGTCGATCAAATCCACCGACGACCTGCCGGAAGCGGTCGCTGCCAGAATCCGGAAAAGCGACCACGGCCAGGAGTTCGTGCTGGTCTGGGAAACACAGGGCGGCAAGGATGAGGATATTTCCCTGACCCAGGGCGACGTGCGCCAGTTGCAACTGGCCAAGGCGGCGATTTTCTCCGGCGTGATGATGCTGATGAAGGCCATGGATGTAAGCGCGGACGACGTGGATGAACTGTTGCTTTGCGGCGGTTTTGGAAACTATGTCGATATCGAAAGCGCGGTCAGGATCCGCCTGTTGCCGGAAATGGACCCTGACCGGATCACCTATGCCGGCAATGCTGCGCTGATGGGTGCACAGATGGCGACACTTTCAGAGGCAGAGATTGATCGCGCCGAAACCCTGGTGGGAACAATCGAACACGTGGCACTGGCCGCGCGCACCGATTTTCAGGAGCTGTTCATTGACGGCATGAATTTCGGCGAACCGGGCCTACAGGTTGTTTCACAGCAAGATGAGGCAATTGCAGTATGAAGAAAACACGAGTGGATATGCTGTTTGGTTTTCTTGGATCGGGCAAGACGACCCTGGCAGCGCGGATTTTGAACGAATACGGCGCGAAACGGCGCCTGGCGCTGATTGTGAATGAATTCGGCGATGTCGGCGTTGACGGCGAAATCCTCAAGGGCAACAGCATTGACCTAGTGCAGCTGTCCACGGGGTGTCTGTGCTGCACGCTGAAGGGTTCACTGGAAGCAGCTGTCCTGGAACTGGACGCGAAGTCCGACATTGATCATATCATCATCGAAGCCACCGGTGTTGCTGAACCGGAACAGGTCATGTCGTCGTTTGCAGAGGAGGAATTTGCCGACCGATTTGAAGTCGGTCCGATGGTGACTGTTGTCGATGCGCCGAAATTCCTGAAAATCCGCACCATGCTCGGGCCGTTCTACGAGGCACAGGTGGAAAAGTCGGACTATGTGATCCTCAACAAGCTCGACATGGGCGACGTCGATCTGTTCAAGCAAGTGCAATCCGAGGTTGAGGACCTGAACCCGGACGCCGTAATCCGGTTCGCCGAGCGGTGTGATGTTGACCTGAACGAGGTTCTCGATGGTCCACCGAGCATGGCATTGCAAAACTGGGAAGCGGACGAACACGAACACAGCCACGACCATGACCATGACCATGACCATGATGATCATGATCACGCACATGACCATCATCATGCGTTGCATGCGCCGGCAGACTCCTTTGTCCTGGATGTTCCCGATGATATCGACCGCGACGCGCTGATCGAACTCTACGCGAAAGCACCGGACAGCCTGTGGCGTTCAAAGGGGTTCGTGAGGATAAAGGGCGAGGACCATCTTGTTCAGGTCGCCATGGGCAGCGTAGAAATAACCCCGACCGACCCGCGCGACCGGCACTATCTGGTTTTCATCGGGGACGGAATTGAACCGGATTTCTTCACCGCTCTGCTGGAGAACTCGCACGTTTTAGAGGCGCCGACACCATGATCTCCACGGCTACGAAAGACAGCCCCGCCCGGTCGCAGGCAGAACGTGCCTACTGGCTGCTGGCTGAGAGGATCATTCGACTGGAACTGCCGCCCGGCGCTGTCCTGCTGGATCGCGACATCATGGCGGAGACCGGTATTGGCAGGACGCCGATCCGCGAAGCAATGCAGCGCCTGGCCACCGAAGGACTGACCGTTCATTACCCGCATCGTGGCGTCGTTGTATCGGAGATCAGCGCGAGCAGCACGCGCAGCATTTATGAGTTCAGGGCCCTGATTGACGGCGAAGCGGCCCGTCTGGCAAGCCTGCGGCGGTCCGATGAAGAATCGGCCAAGCTGACGGAAATCGCCAGGGAACTGGAGAAGCTGGCCGGCGGACAGGATGTCGACAAGTATGTGAGCGTCGACCGTTCGTTTTACGATGCCCTGGGCGCTGCATCGAAGAACCAGTATATCCAGGAGACGATCCCGCGGATTTTCAATCTGCACCTGCGGCTGTGGTTCTATATTTCACAGACGCGCGGTGACTGGAGTGCGCTCGCCAAAGCCCATTCGGACATGGCGATCGAGGCGGCGGACGCCATTCGCTGCAAGGATTCTGACAGGGCAAACCTCGCTGTGCGATCGTATATTGCGCAGCGCCAGAAAGACATGCGTAACCTGATCTAGAAGTTTGCTTGAAGGAGGAAATAATGAGCCGGGATCTGACCAAGGAAGAGCAACAGAAGTTTGCGGACATGTATGGCACGGGCACAAAGTGTGTTTCGTGCGGCAATCAGGATGTCATCGTCAAGATCTGGGAAAAGCACGGAACCAATGCGGCTGAAATCGGTGGCGATATCAGCCCGAGCGGCATTGTCGGCGCACTTGTTACCTGCGACGCCTGTGATCACGCGGAGACGGTGGCGCGAGCGAGGTTGCTGGAGGCCGGCTGAAAAAATTGCGGCGACCACACGGGCCGCCGCAAGTCTCTGCAATACAGTGATTACACTCAGGCCGCAGCCTGGCCCCTGACATATTTCAGGTATTTCAAGCCGTACTCGTCTTCTGCCGTCATGACGGCTGCGGCTCTTTCATACTCGGCCTGATCAACTGGCGGCTTCAGGATTTCCTCCAGCGGATTCATCAACGGGTCGATCATAAGCGCATCGCATCCTGCATCCATGCACAGGCGAATGAAGGCGTCGTTCAGCAGCTTGCGCCGGGGCAGTCCGAAGGAGACGTTGGACAGGCCTCCAAAAATGCGGACGTCGGGATACTTCTCACGCAGGCCTTTGACCGCATTCAGGAAATGCACGCCGAAGTGCGGCCCTGCCCCGACCGGGAAGACCAGCGGATCAAGAAACCGGTCGCGCACGGGAACACCCTTTTCATCCATCATTGCCATCAGCTTGGTCAGGTTCGCAATACGCTCATGTTCATCCTGCGGCATGCCGGAATCACCTGATCCATTGGCGAAAATCAGGGCGCCGGCTTCCTTTCCGATGTCGATGACGACATCGCGGCCAGCTTCCAGGCTGACCGAATTGATGGCCGGGCGCGACAGCGACATGTCGTAGACTTCCAGACCGGCGCGCAATGTGTCGGGGTCTGAACTGTCGACGGCAAAGGAAACCTCCGGGCAAATCTTCTGGGCGGTCTTGACGATCCAGCGCATGAATTCGTGGCGCTCTTCCGGGTACACCGACAACTCGTCCACACACAGGTCGATAATGTGGGAACCGGCATTGACCTGCGCCTTGATGGCCCAGGTGAGAAAATCCATCTCCTGATCCTTGACGCCCTGACGGATATGGCCGATGCGGGCCGAGCGAACCTGCTTTTCGTCTTCAGGGTACTGTTCCGTGACGTCGAGAAACCCGTCACCGCCATCCAGCGCCGGATAGCGCCAGAAAACCTTGCCGTCCTTCTTCACGATGTTCTTGGAATCGGCTCGAATGCGACGTGTCGTATTGATGTTCTCACCGATTACAATCGGGTTTTCGTCTTCAAAATTCAGCATGTTAACCTCGTTGAGCGCAGCGCAAGCACGTCGCATATCCTGTTGCCCGCACGGGTCACCCAACGAGCTGTGCCGAAACCCTAGCAGCATGTTTCAAGGCCGATCATACCGACTGTGAAGGGGGGGTATTCGCTGCGTGTGTGACCACCATATGCGTGAGCGTATACGGTTAACCTGTCACCGGCCCTGAGCCTGTCTCCGGTTCCTCGGCCCCGGGCCGGTCATGCAACGAATTTCGGACACGGGGGGTGAACCGAAACTGAACACCATTGGGAGGTTGCTGTGTCAAATCCGGGCGTGAAGTTATCAGACCGCATAGCGAAAATTAAGGACGCGAAACTCGTCAAGAGTTTCTGCTACTCGTGCCCGTGGAATTGCCCAACCGAGGTTTATGTCCGCGACAACAAGGTCGTTTATGTCAAAGGCAATGAAGACGCGCCCAACAACATCGGTACCCGTTGCTCGAAGGGCATGGCCAGCTGGTGGATGACGCAGGATCCCGACAGGCTGAAGTACCCGATGCTGCGCACCAATGCCAAAGGCCAGCACGGCGAGTTCAAGCGCATTTCGTGGGATGAAGCCTTCACCTTCATTGCCGACAAGCTGAAATCAATCGCGGAAAAACACGGGCCCGAGGCGGTCGCGCTAACCTGCCACCATGATCCCAACACCCAGTTTTACCGCCACCTTCTCGGCGATCTCTACGGCTCGCCGAACATGTATACGCACACGTCGGGATGTGAAATGGACCGCCGGTCTGCCTGCCTGACCCTGTTCGGCCACGTATTCCCCATGCACGACTTCGCCAATTCCAAGTACATCGTGCTTTGGGGCATGAACATGCTCGGCGCCAACCAGGGGTTGTTTGAAAGCCGTGCCGTGCTCGAGGCGAAAAAACGTGGCGCCAAGATTATTGTGATCGATCCCTCGTTCACCGAAACCGCGCAAAAGGCAAATGAATGGATCCCGATCAATCCGGGCACCGACGGTGCCATGGCCCTGGCCATGTGCCAGCACATCATTGCCAAGGGGTTGCATGACAAGGAGTTCGTCAAAAAATACTGTGAAGGGTTCGACGGGTTCCGCGACCACCTGAAAGACAATGGCTACACCCCGGAGTGGGCGGCGGAAATTTGTGGCGTCGACGCTGAAACCATAAAGCGCCTGGCGCGTGAGTTTGCCACCACGAAACCCGCCATGTCAGCCATTTTCAAAGGCTCCGGATATTATACCAATGGCAATGATGCCGGCAGGGCGTGCTATATTCTGGATGCGATTTGCGGCCAGGTGGACGGCCCAGGCAACCTGCACCTGAAAGACTGGGCGCCGGTCGGCCTGCCACTTGATATTCCGGAAAAGGCCAAGCGCAAGCCCAAAAAAGAGCCGCTGCATGCGGCCATGGGATACCCAATCGCGCCGGACCTGCCCAACGCCCAGTTGCCAAAGGCGGTGATCGACGGCGATCCCTATCCGGTCAAGGCGTTGTTCGTGCAGTCCACCAACCCGGTGATGAGCGATCCTGATCGCGACAAGATGCTTGAAATGTTCAAGAACCTCGAGCTGGCCGTGGCGTGTGAAGTGCTGATGAGCGAAACCGCCCTTGAATGTGACATCGTGCTGCCGGAGACGTCGTTTTACGAAATGGCGGAGGTTCGCCAGGGGCTTTGGCTGGGTGCCGAAGCGATCATCTGCCAGCCGGCCATCGAGCCGATCGGTGAATCCAAACCGCCTTACGAGATTGCCAAGGGGATTGCCCAGAAGATGGGATGGGGTGAACATTTCGCCTTTGAACACTGGGAAGACTGGGCCAAAACCGCCACGGCCGATTTGCCCGGCGGGCTGGAAAAACTGAAAGAGCTCGGGTTCTGGGCGCAGCCGCCCAAATTCAACAAGCTGCCTGACTGCCTGGCGACCAAGACGGGCAAGATCGAAATCTTTTCCCATGCCTATGCGGATGCCGGCTTCAATGCCTATCCCGAATACACCGAGCGCAGCGTGCTGCCGGATGACGACTATCCGTTGCAGGTGACGCATTCAAAACTGTCGATGCACTGCAATATCGTGACGCAGAACAACCCGTTGCTGATGGAAATCTGTCCGGAAAACTGGGTTGAAATCAACGCCAGCGACGCCGCGAAATACGCCATCGAAGATGACCAGATGGTCGTCATCGAAAGCCCCAAGGACAATATCACCATCCGCGCCAAGGTCGTGCAGGGACTGGTTCCGGGCGCCGTGTCGATACGGCATGGCCATGGCTTTGGCCATTGGGCAATGGGATCTGTTGCAAAGGGCAAAGGTGCCCATTCCAACAATCTGATGGAAATTCACACCAACCCGGTAACCGGCGCCAATTGCTACAACGAATGCAAGGTCCGGGTGCGCCCGGCCTGAATCAGGAGCTGACACATGCAACATGGATTCTATTTCGCAGCCGAGCTTTGCGTCAAATGTCACGCCTGTGAGATCGCCTGCAAGACCTGGAACGAGGTTGAGGTTGGCCCGAGATGGCGGGAGGTGGTCAAGGTCGAAACCGGAGAGTTTCCGGATGTCCAGGCAATGAACGTTTCCATGGCCTGCATGCATTGCGGAGATGCACCCTGCCAGACTGCGTGTCCAGTGGGCGCAATCAGCAAGCGCGGTGAAGACGGCATTGTTCTGGTCGACCCCAGCGTGTGCATTGGTTGCGGTTTCTGTGCCTGGGCCTGCCCGTTCAATGCACCACAGCTGACGGCGATGGCCGGCAAGATGGAAAAATGCAATTTCTGCCAGACGCCGGGCAGCGAACGCCCGCACGACATGCCGCGCGCCTGCGAGGAAGTGTGTCCGACCGGGGCCATCAAGTCAGGATCACTTGCCGAGCTGGCGCAGCAGAACCGCAGGAAGGTTGCCGGAAAACTGGGCGGTAGCCAGGGCATGCAAGGCTTTCCGGGAGTGGTTGTTGACGGTGCCGACCGTTTCGGCGGGAACAAATGATCGGACCATTGGCGGCAGTTCATGTCGACTGGACCGGATCGGCCAAAACCGGGCCGGCACATGCGTTGTATTTCTTCAAGAAGCGCCAGTACATCCGCTGGGATATCGAAAAAGAACAGGTGTGGCCGGACTACCCTATGGAAATTGCCGAAGGCTGGCCCGGTCTGCAGGATCATTTTCCAGGCTCTGATCTTTGCGGCGCCATCCATGTCCCGGGCTGGCACAACAAGATCTGGTTTTTCTTTCAGGGCCAGGACAGCGTTGTCGGCTGGGACGTGAAAACCAACAAGGTCGATGAAGCAACAACGCCGGTTGGCACTCTTTTGCCGTGCGCGGCAAGCTCCGGCGGCCCGTTTGCGCCGATCTATGTGGATCGTGGTGACAGCCAGACCGTCTATGTGTTTCGCGGCGATGAATACACGCGCTTCACCGTTGCGGACGGCGCACTGCCAACGAAAAGCGACGACGGATATCCGCGAAAAATCGGGCAAGGCTGGACCGGCGGTCTGACCGTTGCTCCACTGTGCGGTGTCAGCGTGAACTGGCCCAACAGAAGTTCCGCCCTGAAAAACAACAAGCTGTATTTCTTCCTGGGCGATCTCTACACCCGGTGGGATATCGGCACGCATTCCAACAACTACCGCCTGGACATTCCCGCCGGGTGGGTTGGCTGGCCTGAGTTTGAATAGATCCGAACAGACCAGTGGTCACTTGACTCCGCTCGATATCTCGATAACTCTAAAGATATGGAGAAAACGACTGTATTGAATCGACTCGCTGCTCTTTCGCAGGAAACCCGCCTGGACATTCTTAGATATCTGGTGCGCATGGGACCTGATGGTGCAATCGCCGGGCGAATTGGCGAGGAGCTTGGGCAAGGATCGGCGACACTGGCCTTTCATCTGAACATCCTGACGGCGGCAGGCCTGCTGATGCGTGAAAAACGCGGCCGTCAGAACCTGTACCGGGCAAATATCAGCGCGGTTTATGCGCTGAGTGCCTACCTGCTGGAAAATTGCTGTGCCGGGGCGGAAGAGGAATCCGCCGACACCCCGGCATCATTTGTCAACCAAGCCTGAGAGGAAGGAACCCCCATCATGGCAAATATCAGAGTTTACGACCCCGCCCAGTGCTGTTCGACCGGCGTTTGCGGCCCCGATGCGGACGAAGCCATTGCACAGTTTTCCAGCGCCCTGGAAAAAGCCCGGAAATCCGGCGTATCCGTAGATCGTTTCACCCTCGGCCACCAGCCGGGAGAATATGTAAAGAACACCACTGTGAAATCGCTCCTGGACAGCGAAGGCGTGGATTGCCTGCCGATCGTTTTTGTCGGAGATGAAGTCCTGTCCAAGGGCGATTATCCCGGGCGGGCGGAGTTGCTTGCGTCGGTTGGCATCAAGGATGACGGCGCACAGGCTGCATCGGACACTGACAAAACCGCCAGCAGCTGTTGCGGATAGGACAAAACATGACATTCCTGGAAAAAACGACGCCCAACCTGTTCTTCACCGGCAAGGGCGGGGTCGGCAAGACATCGACAAGTTGTGCGGCAGGCGTCCGCCTGGCCGGTGACGGCAAAAAGGTGCTTCTGGTCTCGACCGATCCGGCATCCAACCTGGAAGAGGTTTTTGACCAGTCGATCGGTGGCGAGCCGACAGAGATTGCCACAGCGCCTGGCCTTTTCGCCCTGAACGTTGATCCCGAGGCCGCTGCTGAAGCTTATCGCGAAAAACTGATCGGGCCGTATCGCGGCATCCTGCCTGAAACTGCAATTGCTGCGATGGAAGAGCAGATGGCGGGGGCCTGCACAGTTGAAATCGCGGCCTTCAATGAATTCGCCCGCCTGCTTGGGGATCCGGACGCGATTGCCGGATTTGACCACGTCATTTTCGACACGGCGCCAACCGGGCATACGCTGCGCCTGCTGACCCTGCCGACGGCATGGTCGGGGTTCATTGAAAATGCCAGCGCGGGCACGTCCTGCCTCGGTCCGCTGCAGGGTCTGGTTGAACAGCGCGACCTGTACGCATCGACGGTTGATGCATTGTCGGATTCAGCCAAGACAACTGTGGTCCTGGTTTCACGCCCGGAACAGTCGGCGCTGGCGGAAGCGGCTCGGACCGCAGAAGAGTTTCTGGATCTCGACATCACCAATCAGCAACTCGTGGTGAACGGGGTGTTCAAGGCAAATGACAGGTCTGATGCAATTGCGGTCGGCCTTGAGGCACGGGGCCAGGAGGCCCTTGAATCCGTTCCGGACGCCCTGGCCAAACTGCCTCGCATCGATCTGCCGCTGCGTCCGCGCCAGGTTGTGGGCATGGAGGCATTGAAAGCCTTCTTCATCCCCGAATTCGAGCTGCCTGAGATTGCAGCGCAAGCCCCCGACATTGGCGGCTGGTCGAGCTTCGACGAGCTCGTAGACAAGCTTGATGGCGACGGTGGGGTCATCATGACGATGGGCAAGGGCGGTGTTGGAAAAACGACCATCGCAGCAGAGATCGCCCGGGAGCTGGCCAATCGCGGGCGCAAGGTATTGCTGACCACGACCGATCCGGCAGCCCATGTTGCGGACGCTGCCGGCGATGTACCGGCAAACCTCAAGGTGTCGCGTATTGATCCCGAAGAGGAGGTGGCCAATTACCGTGAGCGGGTCCTGGCAACCACAGGCAAAAACCTGGATGCGGACGGCCTGGCCCTGCTGGAAGAAGACCTGGCATCGCCGTGCACCGAGGAGATCGCCGTGTTCCAGGCTTTCGCGGAAACCGTGAACGAGGCAACAGACCGGATCGTCGTCATGGACACGGCGCCGACCGGCCATACGATCCTGTTGCTGGATGCTGCGCAATCCTACCACAAGGAGGTCAGCCGTCAGGCCAAGTCGGTGTCGGATTCTGTCCTGAAGCTGCTGCCGCGGCTTCGCGACGGCGACTTCACCCGGATTGTCCTGTGCGCCCTGCCGGAGGCGACGCCTGTGCATGAGGCAGGACAGCTGCAGTCCGATCTGCGGCGTGCTGGCATTGAACCGTTTGCGTGGGTCGCCAATCAATCCCTGTCGCCGCTTGCCGTGACCGACCCGGTTCTTGTCGCCAGGCGCGCGCAGGAAAACCGGTACCTCACTGAAATACAGAACGAGCAGTCGACCTATCCGGTGCTGATTGAACTGAAAACAACAATGCCTGCGCAAAGCGAGTTGCGTCAATCAGCCTGAACAGGTCTGACAGGTAATGACAGGGGCGGAAAACTTCCGCCCCTTTTTTTGTGCGCTCGCTACACCTCGCGTGCCATTCCGGCCCGGATTTCCGCCAAATATGAGAACGCTCCCAATTTCCCTCCGCCCGCGAGACATCGTCATTGCAGGAATTTGAAAGGGGGGGCCGATTCTGGGGAATGCAACCTTTGGCAACTTAGCGGCACTTTTTCCAGATGCTTTGGATACTGAACTGAAGAGTTCCAACGAAGACTGACTGGTCTGAAGTCCAAAGCCTGACTGACCCGCAAAAGCGGGCAGCAAAAATTTGGGAGGAACCATGCTAGGCCAGCAGATATTGAGCGGGCTTGCGACGGGGAGCCTTTATGCCCTTACGGCGATCGCAGTGGTTGTCGTGTTTCGCAACACAAGAACCATCAATCTCGCGCAAGGCGACTTTGCAATGATCGGCGCATTCCTGGGGATCATTTTCCTCAAGGAATGGGGCTTGAATTATTTCGCCATGCTGCTGCTGGTGGTGGCTTCCTGCATGTTCCTCGGCGCGTTCGTTGAACGTGTCATCATGCGGCCGGTCGCTGACTCAGACTGGCTGACGCTCTTCACCACGACAATCGGCGTCTACTATATCCTGCATGGCTTTGCCGGATGGATATGGGGACGCGACACCAAGGCATTTCCGGTCAACTTCGATCCGACACCGGTGGAATTGTTCGGCGCATTGGTCAGCAAGGGACACCTGTACAATATGGGAGTTGCCCTGCTGATCGGCGGGGTGCTGTGGTGGTTCTTCACCAAAACCAAGCAAGGTATCGCCATGCGCGCGGTCACCGATGATCCCGAGACAGCCCACCTGATGGGAATTCCGGTGAAGTTCATCGTGACGCTGACCTGGTGCATGGCAGGCGCGATCGCAGGTTTCATCGGCGTCCTGATGGCACCGATCATCTATGTGTCGCCTGAAATGATGGACGAGATTTTGATCAAGGGCTACGTGGCAGCCGTGTTCGGCGGACTGTATTCCTTCCGCGGGGCCGTGATCGGAGCGCTGATGATCGGCGTCGCTGAAAACCTCGCCGGCGGCTATCTGGGCAGCCACTACAAGACCTCGGTGGCCTTCATAATGATTGTCGTGCTGCTGGCCTTCCGCCCGCAGGGCCTGATGGGCATTCAACAACGGCGTGAGATTTGATGGTCATGGATGCTCACAGGGACAAAACCTCCGACGCTCAATCCGGTCAGGACACCATTGCCCGCAGCAGGACCCAGGCCGTCAAGGACCTGAAACGCCGTTTCATGCGCAACGACATCCTGTTTTCGGCAGCGTTCTTCGTGGCCATGCTGGCTGCCCCGCTGTTTCCGGACGTCAAAGGCTGGATGCTGAGCCAGGCGTCGCTGGTGATCATATACATCATTGCCGCGCTGGGGGTTCTGGTCCTCGTCGGGTTCACCGGGCTGGTCTCGGTGGGGCACGGAGGCTTCCTGGCGATCGGCGCCTATACATCGGCGCTGCTGACACTGCATCTGCACGTTGACCTCGTAATCGGCATCCTGGCCGGCATGGCGATGGCAGGGGCTATCGGGGCGGTGCTGGCGCTGATCTTCCTGCGCCTGTCCGGGGCCTTCATGGCAATCGGCACACTTGGGTTCGCCTTCTTTGTCGGGACCATCCTCAACAATGTTCCTTTCTTCCAGGGCCGCGACGGCATTCTGCTGGAAGCAAACCATGTTCTGGGGATAGAGATCGGCGATCACGGCTTCTACTATGTCTCGACGGTATGCCTGATACTGGTGACACTGTTCGTGTTCGCGCTGTCGAACTCGGGAACCGGGCGCGCCTTCATGGCGTTGAGGGATGCGGAAAAGGCGGCCATGTCCAGCGGCGTGAACCGCCTCAAGTACCGCACGCTTGCCTTCACCCTGAGCGCGGCAATCACCGGCATTGCGGGGGCATTGAACGCGCATGTGGTGAACTATGTGTCGGCAGAGGTTTTTGCCGACATCTGGTACTCCGTCGACATTCTGATGGCTGTTGTCGTCGGCGGTTCGACGATCATTTTCGGACCGTTCCTGGGCGGTTTCTTCGTTGTGATGTTGCCGTTTTTCTTTGAACAACTTGCTGATTTCTCCTTCATCCTGAAAGGCGTCGTGCTGATCCTCGTGTTGCGCTTTGCACCGGCCGGCATCATGGAACTGCTCGTCAGACCCCTCAAGAATGCGCGCCGCCGCCTGTTGCGAAAGACAGGTGGGTCCATGGCTGCAGAGGAGGCCGGGCAATGAGCGAACATCTGCGCTGCGAAGGCATTCAGGTCAGCTTTGGCGGGGTTGTTGCGTGCAATGACATCTCGCTGACGGTCGAAAAGGGAAAGATCGTGGGCCTGATCGGCCCCAACGGGGCCGGCAAGACAACCCTGTTCAACGTACTGACACGGTTCCAGCCCTACGCGGCCGGATC
Organism: Anderseniella sp. Alg231-50; assembly: GCF_900149695.1. Taxonomy (NCBI): domain Bacteria; kingdom Pseudomonadati; phylum Pseudomonadota; class Alphaproteobacteria; order Hyphomicrobiales; family Parvibaculaceae; genus Anderseniella; species Anderseniella sp. Alg231-50. The sequence continues at coordinate 687,015 of NZ_LT703003.1, forward strand.
GGTGTTCCACAACGGCGAAAACATCGACGCGCTGCGGCCCCATGAAATGGTCCACCGCGGCCTGGCCCGCACTTTTCAGAACATCAACCTGTTCAAGGACCAGACCACGTTGCGCAATATCATGACGGGCGGGCATTCGCTGATGGGCGATCCGATCCAGGCCATGTTCTGGACCCCGTCGGCGCGGCAGAAGGAACACGAGATCGAAGAACGCGCGCTGGAAATAGCAGAAACCCTCAACCTGACCGCAGAGCTGGAAAACGAGGTCGGCAACCTGCCCTACGGCTATCAGAAACGCGTCGAGCTGGGCCGGGCGCTGGCCTCCAAGCCATCAATCCTGCTGCTCGATGAACCGGTGGCCGGCTGCAACGATGATGAAACCGCAGAACTTCAGGAAATCATTCGCAAGGTGAACACCGAACTGGGCGTTTCGGTGCTTCTGGTCGAACACGACATGAAGATGGTCATGAAGGTGTGTGACTACCTTTACGTCATCAATTTCGGCGCCAATCTCGCAGAAGGAACCCCGGAGGAAATCCGCAAGAACCCGGAAGTGATCAAGGCTTATCTGGGCGAGGAGGAACACGTATGAGTTCTCTGCAAGTCGAAGGCCTGAAAGCGAATTACGGCCCGATAACCGCCCTCAAGGATGTTTCGATCGAAGTGCCCCAGAAAAGCATCGTGGCACTTCTGGGCGCCAACGGGGCGGGCAAGTCAACGACACTGAAATGCATCTCAGGGGTGGTCAAACCCGCCGGAGGATCGATCCAGTGGGACGGCACGGCCATCACCGGCCAGACACCGAATGCGGTAACGCGCAAGGGTATTGCCCAGGTGCCGGAAGGGCGGCGCATCTTCAAGGACCTGTCGGTCACCGACAATCTTGAAATGGGTGCCTACACCCGGTCGGATCGGGCCCAGATCGAGAAGGACCTGGATGACATTTTCGACCTTTTCCCACGTCTCAAGGAAAGGCACACACAGCTTGGCGGCTCGCTGTCCGGCGGCGAACAGCAAATGCTGGCAATCGGACGCGGCCTCATGGCGGCACCGCGGTTGCTGATGCTCGACGAACCGTCCCTCGGGCTCGCGCCCATCGTGGTCTCTCAGATTTTCGAAACCCTGCAAAGGCTTGTCGCGGAACGGGAGCTGACCATCCTGCTGGTTGAACAAAACATGAAAATGGCGCTCAAGGTATCGAGCTACGGATACGTCATGCAATTGGGGAAAGTAATGATCTCCGGCTCTTCAAACGAGCTGGAGGAGAACAAGGAGGTTTATGAAACTTATCTAGGAATCGCCTGATTTTGCCCGCGGACCGGGTAAAGCGGCGCATCGCGCAAATTGCGCTCAACTTGGGAGGAAAACATGAAAAAGTTAGTCAAACCAATGATATACGGCACAGCGATTGCAGCACTCGCAGCAATGGCCACGCCCGCTGTCGCGGAAAACGGACCCGGCATAACAGACGATAGTGTTTTGATTTGCTCGTACCAGCCCATGACCGGAAAAGTGTCCAGCTATTTTCGCATGGGCAAGGGTGCAGATGCATGGTTCAAACACGTCAATGACAATGGCGGCATCAACGGTCGCAAGATCGAATACCGGATGATTGATGACAAGTACGAACCGGCGCGCACGAAAACAGCGGTAAAACGCTTTGTCGAACGCGACGACTGCTTTGCCATTGTTTCACCGCTGGGATCAGCACCGACAAGCGCGGTAATTGACTACATCGTCGACAAGAATGTGCCGCTGATTGGTGCGGGAACGGGCGCTGAAAAGAACCTGACAATCGAAAGCAAATGGGTATTCCCGCTGTATCCAAGCTATTTCACCGAAGGCCAGCAACTGGTGAAATTTACCAAGGAAGTGTTCGGCGCAAAAAAAATCGCGGTCCTGTACCAGAACGACCCGTCCGGCAAGACCCACATAGCGGGCATTGAGTCCGTGCTGAAGTCAGAAGGGGTGGAGGTTGTGGCTTCCGAAGGCTATGAGCCGAAGGAAGTGGACGTGTCATCCCAGGTCATCGCCATGAAGGCATCGGGTGCCGAAGCCGTAATCTGTTCGTGTGCACCGGAGCCGGCAGCCAAGTTCTACACCGAGCGTGCCAAGCTCGGATGGGACGTTCCGGTGGTCAACGTGTTCTTTGGCAAGAGCCCCAAGGTTGCGGAACTGGCCGGAAACGACGCTGTAAACGGCGTGTATTTCGCTACCATTTTCCGGGACTTCGATTCCCCTGCCCCGCAGATTCAGGAATCCAAGGAAATTCTCGCCAAGTACTATCCTGAAGAACAGCCGGACGCGATCCACCTGTGGGGTTTCGCCGGCAGCCAGGTCTTCACTGAAGCACTGCGCCGCATGAGCGACGGCCCGATCACCCGTGATCGCCTTGTCACGACGCTCGAGGGCATCGATGACTGGAAAGACAGTGTGGTGCCAAGCGTCACCATCGGTGAAGGCAATGCGCCAAATCACTTCATCATCAAGGACATGTCCTTCGTGAAGTTCAACAACGGCAAATTCGAAGACTTCACGCCGCCGTGGATGAAATAAACCGACCAGTGGGCGGGGCCGAGCGAGGCCCCGCTCATATCTATGAGTTGCAGGCGCCGGGGGACCGAACTGGCCAACTTCGAGCACCTGGCAGCCGGTGGTAAATTAAAACCTGATGCCCCAGTTCGAGGAGTGACACGCCCGAACTCGGCCACAGACTAAAGCAAGGAGGCAAGATGACAGCGACAATCGGAAGAGCTATCCCGCCTCAACGTCAAAGAACACTGGACGCATTGAACCTGAAAGAACCCGACCGTGTGCCAATCGGTCTGTGGGGTACGGTTGAAGGCTACCAGCATCTTCGTAGAGGCCTGGGAATGGGCTACAACGAGGACTTCAAGAACTATCGAACCGGGTCCACCACGTGGACAACCGACGTAGCGTTCGAGGCTGACCTGGCAGAAAAACTGGACGTTGACTTTGTCCGGGTTTCGATCGGTCCGTCCGGAGGATCGCCGGGGTTCCGTATTCTTGACCTGGATTCAATCCCGGTCCCGCTGCAGGTGCCTTCACCGCCCGATGATGCTGAAATCAACATCGATGAATGGGGTGTGGTGCGGAAATGGACTCCGCACGAAAACGGCGGTTACTACGAAATGATCGGCTATCCGCTGTTCGACGCCACCAGTGCGCCGCTTGAAGAGGGGCTGGAGATATTGCGCGAGTTCCCGTGGCCGGACCCGTGGGACGAGGCGATGTGGCAGGACAGCCCCGTGCCCGGCATGTCGCTGCGCGAATACTGCAAGTACATCAAGGAAGAAACACCGTTTGCCCTGATGGGACAAGGCGGTCGCGGCGGGCTGTTCGAACAGGCAAAGTACATGGTCGGATACGCCAAGATTTTCTCCGACTTCATCGAAAGCCCTGAGTTTCTCGACGCCATGCTGATCAAGCTCGTCGACCTGGAAATCGAGCATAACAAGGCGTTTCTTGCCCAGTGCGGAGAGTATATCGACTGGCTCCGCATGAGCCCGGAAGACCTGGCCTCTGAAAAGACAGCCTTCATGTCCCTGCCGATGTTCGAAAACCAGCTGGTGCCGCATTACAAACGGGCAACGCTTGCCACCAAGGAATTTTATCATACCAAGAATCCGGACGGTAAAATCCAGTTCCACAGCTGCGGTGCCATACCGGAACCGTTCATGCGCCATCTCATTGACTGCGGTGTTGACGGGTACGACTCGATGCCGCCGAAAGTGGCCCGGCATTCGAACCCGGCCGCGAAGAAACGCCAGCTCGGCGACGAAATGTTCTTTTACGGCGGTATCGATGTCCAGGAAACCCTGCCATGGGGAACCGTCGAAGACGTCCGCGCCGAAGTGCGCCAGCGGATTTGGGAAGTTGGCCACGGGGGTGGTTTCCTTCTCAGCTCCTCGCACCGGCTTGAACATGATGTGCCGGTCGAAAACACCCTGGCCATGATCGAGGAAGCTCGTGAATACGGCAAATATCCTCTGCCGGACACACCGCCCCAGGGAGCGGATACCGGTGACGGATATGAGCCCTGGGATCCAAGCCCGAAGAAGAAAAGAAAGCGTCGGCCAAAGCCGACTGCTGCGGCATAATAGCGGGGTATCGACTCAATGCCATTGAAGATTGACACCGAAATCGAATTTGACCTGGAGGATCTCCAGTACGATTTCGAAGACTCCATGGAAACCGACCGCTGGAATGACGCGCCGGCCGAACTGAAGGAACTGTTCCATACGCTGGAGTGGAATATCATCGACGGTGAACACGCCGATACCGTCGGGTTCATCGATACAGCGCTTGGCGGCGACGTCAGCGCCCGGACACTGATCGCGGGGCCCATGGCCACCGGCATTGCCGAGGTCGGGCGCCGGTTCAAGATGGACGAGTACTTCCTGCCGGAAGTGATGATGTCGGCCAAGTGCATGCACGAAGCGCTGGCACGGCTGAAACCGCTGATCCTGGCGGAAAAAAGCGAGGAAGTCGGAACCGTCGTTATCGGCACCGTGCAAGGTGACCTGCACGACATCGGCAAGAAAATCGTCGCCATGATGATGGAAGCCGCCGGGTTCACCGTGCATGACCTGGGCGTGACGGTGCCACCGGAAAAATTCGTGGAAGCCGTCCGCGAACACAATCCGCAGATTGTCGGGTTCTCGGCGCTGCTGACCACCACGATGAACATGCAGTGGGAAACCCTGAAAGTGTTTGCCGCCGAAGGACTGCGCGAGGACCTGAAAGTCTTCGTTGGCGGTGCCCCCATCAGCCAGGCCTGGTGTGACAAGATCGGTGCAGATGCCTACGCCATGGATGCGCTGGTGGCCGTAGACAAGGCCAAGGCCTGCGTGACGCGACTGAAAAACCTGACAGGCGGGGCGGAGGAGCTGCACGAGGCAATGCTGGAAATCGATCGCGAACGTGAGGCCGCAAAAGCAGCAGCGGCTGAGTAAAATGACCCAGCAACCGCCCGATGCAATTCCCAGACCCGGCCGGGTCGGCTTGCGCAGTATCAACTACATCCTGGCAGGGTTGCTGATTGTATTGGGGCTGGCAGGGCAAAGTCATGCCGCCATCGGCTACGCATTGTTCCTGATCGCAACTCTTCTGCTGTTTTCCGGCGTGGTCCTGCTGGCCATCTTCGCGCTGACCAGGTGGTTTGACACGGCAACCCTGAGGCAGGCCTTCACCTGCGCATTCTGGATGGGTGCATGGGCTTACGTGTTCGCCGTTGCGAGCTTCATCGGTTACTATACCCACGAAGCAGCGATGGGCAATGTGCCGCTCAGGTACCTGGTGTTCGGACCGGCCATTCTGGCGGCCATCGTGATCCTGGATGTCGGCATCTATCGCATCATTGTGCAAAGAAACCTGCCGACATTCCGACGTTTCGGGGATCTGTGGAACCGGGACAGCCTGGATCAGGATGCACTGGCGCGCACACTGGTCGATGAAGTTGTCCTGCATCGAACGCTGCTTGCAGTCAGTCCGTTTCGCTGGTTGCGGCATCAACTGATCTTTTGGGGTTTCGGGCTGATGTTTCTGGTCGAGATCGTGGCGGTCGCGTTTCGAGAAGCGTTCCCGGCCTTCGGCTGGACCGACATCTGGCATCAGCCCGACCATCCGCTAAGACTGGCTTTTGATCTGGCCTATGACCTGACAGGCCTGATGCTGCTGGTTGGTTGCGTGCTTGCGCTGGTGTTCCGGGTCATGGTGCACGGCAAGGCCGAGCAAAAATTCACCGACACCCCGACAACAGTTATCCTGCTCGTCGTGACGGTGACCGGCTTCATGCTCGAAGGCGCACGGCTGGGACTTGAACCTGCCGGGTCAGCCACCGCATGGGCATCGTTCGTCGGGCTCGCCTTTATCCCGGTTTCCCCATCCGGAGAGACAGCCATCGAGGCGTTGTGGATCTTTCATGCGCTGGCAGTATGCGGGTTCATTGCCTACATCCCGCTCAAACGCATGATACATTCCTGCGCCACACCAATGGGGCGGTTGGCGAACTCGCAAAAAGGCCTCCTGGCAGACAAGAAAGCGAAAGTCATTGCAGGGTTGAACGGCCGGTTCGGGCGGCATTGACACTTCACGTTTCACACCGAAAAAAACAAAGTTGATGACAAGGCTGCCGAAATGCGGCGTAATTGCCTGTATCAGAAATAGTGGAGAAGTCGGGTTTTCATGCCGACATTGAAACAACTGCTGGATGCCGAATGCCCCAATTGCCCGGCTGGATTGGTGCGGCAAAGCGAGCTTTCTCAGGAAGTTGAAGAGCTCTATTTCGCACCGGGTGTCGAGTGGACACTGCATCATGACCTGTACAGGCCCTGGCCCGGTCACAACGACCGTGTGTTTCGCTGGTTCGTGCTGGAAAATGGCACGGCAGTAGGGATTACGGGCACTATTGATGAACCTGACGGTGTGGCGCGGGTCCCTTTCCAGAAGGTCTACCATCTGGACTGGAACCGCCTGAGGAACTGCCGGATTGTGTATGAAGCAGGCAGTTTCACCAAAGCTGCCCAGATCATGAATATCACGCAATCTGCCGTCAGCAGGCAGATTGGAACCCTGGAACAAGAGCTCGGCTACGATATTTTTTTCCGAAACCGGCAAGGACTTCTGCCAACGGAGTATGGCGAGTATTTTCTGGATTCCATCCAGAAGATGTGGGACTCGCTGGAGCTGGGCCTGGCCCGCCTGAATGAGATGCACGAAACGCCGGTCGGCCCCCTTTCGCTGACGACGACCGAGGCATTCGGCTCAGCCTGGCTGTCATCGCGGTTGGGCAAGTTTCACGAAATGCATCCGTCCATCGAAGTCTCATTGTTACTGGTGGACAATGCAGTCCTGGACCTGTGCAAGCGAGAGGCAGATTGTGCAATCCGGTTCAGCAAGCCGGAACAGCCCAATCTTGTGTTCAAGTTCATTGAAGAATTTTCCTATCACATCTACGGATGCCAGGAGTATCTGAAAAAGAATGGAATACCGCGTTCGGTAGAAGACCTGAACGCGCACCAGTTGATCGTTTATGGCGACGGCATGGGCCACCAGCCAATAAGAGAGCTGAACTGGCTGTCCCAGTTCAATCGCCCTTCAGAACCCAATCACGTACCGGATATCTCGATCAACAACATATACGGGATTTACAGGGCGGCCGAAAACGGACTGGGGCTGGCGGCGTTGCCGTTTTACCTGAGTGAACGGTCCAGCAAACTGGTCAGGGTCCTGCCGGATGTGATCGGGCCGAAGATCCCGATCTATTTTGTCTATCCGCAGGAACTGGGGCTGTCGCAGCGCATTTCGCTGCTGCGTGATTTCATCGTCGACGAAATCCGGGCCAACTGGGGTGATCTGAGAAAACGCAATATGACCTGACGGGCACGGTCAGGGGGGGCATGTGCTCGCGGCATACTTGTGGCCTGAAGCGGGTCATATAGTTGATCGATGTGGATTCCACGCATTGATGACAGTCAGTTTACATAATGAATTCAAAGGCAAAACTAGTATTCATGCCATCCGGCAAGCGGGGGGAGTTTCCGATCGGAACGAGCCTGCTGGATGCCAGCCGGGCACTCGGGGTTGACCTCGACACCGTCTGCGGCGGACGTGCGGTGTGCGGACGCTGCCAGATTGAACCTTCATTTGGTGAATTTGCAAAACTGCAAATCGTGTCCGACCCGTCGCACCTGTCCGAATTCGGGCCCACGGAGGAGCGTTACAAGAAGATCAAGGGACTGGGCGACCAGCGCCGGCTCGGCTGCCAGACCCAGCTTCTGGGTGACCTTGTCGTCGATGTTCCCGAAGAGAGCCAGATTCACCGGCAAATGGTTCGCAAGAGCGCCGATGAAATCCGTGATCTCGTGGTCGATCCGATTGTCACGCTTCACTATGTCGAACTGCAGAAACCCAGCATGGAAGACCAGAGGTCAGATCTTGAAAGGATCAACGCCGACCTGTCCCGGGAATGGGGGCTGTCGGATCTGAAATGGGACATCTCTTGTCTGTGCGAGCTTTCTGCGGCACTGCGTGCCGGAGAGGTCTACGGCGGTGAGTTCAAGGCAACGGTAGCGGTTCGCGCGGGCCATGAGGTGATTGCGGTGTGGCCCGGGTTCAAGGAACGCGTCTTCGGGATTGCCGTTGATGTGGGCACGACGACGGTTGCCGGTCACCTGTGTGCGCTCGACAATGGCGATGTCATGGCCAGTGCCGGTGTCATGAACCCGCAAATCCGCTTTGGCGAAGACCTGATGAGCCGGATTTCCTATCTGCAGCAAAACGAAAATGAAGCACCGAACCTGACCGCCGCGATCCAGACCGCATTGGCGGACCTGGTGATTGAGGTGTGCAAGGAAGCAGACATTTCGACTCAGGATGTCGTTGAAATGACCATTGTGGGCAATCCCACCATGCATCACCTGGTCATGGGCATTGATCCGACACAATTGGGAATGGAACCGTTTCCGCTGGTCGTCGATGAGGGTACCAGCGTGCATGCCCGGGACCTGAACATTCCGATCAGCCGCGCCGGCCATGTCTGGTTCCTGCCTTGCATTGCCGGTCATGTCGGCGCCGATACCGCCGGTGTGATCCTGAGCCAGGCCCCGCACCTGAGCGATGAGATGACCCTGGTTATCGATGTCGGCACCAATGCCGAGATTGTGCTGGGCCACAAGGACCGGCTGATTGCGTGTTCCTCGCCCACCGGACCGGCCTTTGAAGGCGCGCAGATCACCTGCGGCCAGCGCGCGGCACCCGGCGCCATCGAGCGGGTGCGGATTGACCGGGAAACACTCAAGCCCAGATTCAAGATCATCGGGGTTGAACAATGGTCGGACGAGGAAGGCTTCGACGAAGCTGCCGAAAACATCGGCGTGGCCGGGATTTGCGGCTCCGGCATCATCGAGGCGGTGGCGGAGCTGTTTCTGTCAGGCATCGTCGACGCCTCGGGCCGTATGCAGGCCCGGAAACTGGATGTCGCAGACCATCCCAACTTCGTTGCCAAAGGACGGAACTTTGAGTACGTGCTGCACCGCGACGGTGATCGTGTCATCTATGTATCCCCGTCCGATATCCGGGCCATACAACTGGCCAAGTCTGCGTGCTATTCGGGCGTGCGGCTGCTGATGGACCGGATGGGCACAGACCATGTCGACCGCATCTACCTGGCCGGGGCTTTCGGCAGCTATATCGACGTCGGCTATGCCATGGCGATCGGCCTTATTCCCGATTGCGATCTCGAAAAAGTTTCCTCCGCCGGCAACGCCGCCGGCACGGGTGCGCGCATTGCCCTGCTGTCGGCAAGTTCACGGGCCGAGATAGACCGGGTGTGCCGGATGGTCGACAAGGTGGAAACCGCCATAGAACCTGAATTCCAGGATTATTTCGTTGCGGCGATGAGCCTGCCGCATTCAACCGAGCCTTTCGAAAAACTGAACAACTGGCTGGTACAGGAAGGGCTGGCAGGCCGATGAGCGACGGCCCCACACCACCGGCACAGAAAACGGATGGTCCGTTCACGGCACGCGGTCCCTATATTGTGCAGGTCGAAGCCGGAGCAACCTATCTGTGGTGCAGTTGCGGCCTGTCGAAAACCCAGCCCTGGTGCGACCAGTCGCACGCCGGGACAAATTTCGAGCCGATAGAATTTGTTGCACCGATCTCCGGCGAGTTTCATATTTGTGGATGCAGGCAATCTCCGAACAAGCCGTTTTGCTTCGGGACCTGCCGCGGTCATACACCGGAAAACTCAAAGTGGGACCTGTTCTGATCATGGCTACCGATGCTTTCAAGGTTCAGGTACGCAGCAACATGGTGTTGAGCATAACCGGTGTTGCACATGATGAGGTTACCCCCGGGCTGGACATCAACAGCCCGCTGGCAGTGTCCACCCAGCTGGCGGACAACAACAGGAAGAACGGGAACATTGACGACGACTACTTTCTCGGCACGTTCATCGATGCGCGTGATTTCGCCTGCCTGTGCATAGGCTTTCAAAAGGCGCTTTGTGAAAAAACGATCGAGTCGGTCCAGAACGCCGGCAGCGATGGAACCCAGACCTGGACCAATACCTTCGTGCCGAAAGCAGGTTCTGCGGGTGGTGAATAACTTGAAATCAATAGCTTACGGCAAGCTGTCTTTCGGAGAAGACGTTTTCTGTGGCGACTTGCTCACCTGTGTCGGTACAATGTGCCACGACGCAATGGCATTCTTCACCTGGCTTGACCGGCGCCTGGCAGGGCCGAGCGCCATCCTGAATGCCGAAACCAACAGCACCGAGAAGAAGATTGCCGCCTGAAAATACATGAAGGCGTCCGGGCCCGAGCTTTGCATCAGCGTGCCGACCAGCAACGGGCCGAGAGACGATCCAAACCCGTAGATCACGAACAGGCGGCTGGAGGCCGACAACATCTGCCGGCTTTCCATCTGATCATTGATGTGCGCCAACGCGACGGACCGGGTTGGAATGGCCAATGTCCCGAAAGCGGCAAACATCATGATGGTGATCAGGAGGCTGCCCTGCTGTGTGGCAGCCAGAAATGCGGCCAGTGCTGCAAACAGGCTTACCGTCAGCAAGACCAGCCTGCGGTCCACCTTGTCTGCCAGCATTCCCAGTGGATACTGCACAATCGTCACACCAAGGGTCGGCAGCGCGATCATCACCGATATCCACCAGACCGGTATGCCCTTGATGACGCCATAGGCTGAGCCGAGGCCAAAGAGCGCGCTTTGGGCCAGACCGTTCACGAAAATCGCATAAGTGGCGAGTGGTGACGCCCGGAAAACCACTGCCAGCGACACCGGCGGCGTCCGCGTCACGGCAGGAACCTCTATTCTGAGCAGGGTGATCGGCACCAGCGCCAAAGACAAAATGACCGAGGCCAGCAAAAAGCGCACATAGCCGCTGCTGTCATCAACGTTGAGCAGGAACTGACCTGCGCCCATCATGGAGTAAGTCACGACAAGGTATAGCGCCATCACCCGGCCGCGGGTGCGGTTTGACGTAGACGCGTTCAGCCACGCCTCGCAAATGATGTACAGCCCGGTTGTCGAAATGCCCGTCAACACCCGCAGAATGAACCACCAGGTCGGCTCGACAAAAATTGCCAGAAGAAGCGCTGATGAAGAGGCAAGTGAAGCCAGACCGGCGAACACCCGGATGTAACCGACCTCCTCGATCATGCGCGGCACCAGCCAGGCGCCCAGCAGTATGCCGACGGGATAACCGGTTGCGATATAGCCTATTGCAACGCCGCCGAACTCCGCCTGCGAGGCGAGAAGGCCGACCAGCGATCCCTGCAGCCCTGTTGCCAGCGCAAGCAGGGCGATACAGAACAGCAGGATCGCAATGCTGAATGTCTGGGTGCGGCTGCTCAAAGCGTGATGACCATGCCGTCAAACGCGGTTGCCTCGGGGATATCGCGAGCCGCGGCAAGCATGTCCGGCCCCATGTGGGTCAGCACGATGCGCTTGGCGTTCAGTGCTTCCCGGTTGGCCGCTATGTCGGGGTAGTTCAGATGATACTTCACGGGCTTGCCGAAGGCATAGCACTCCATGATCAGCAGGTCAGCGCCCTGAGCCAGCGCAGGCATGTGCGGGTTCCATTCGCCGTCTCCAGTGTAGGAAATGATTTTCCCGCCGATGCCCAGCCGCACTGACGTGGGCAGCGTTTCAGGTGTATGAATGGCGGGCATGACCTCGATGGCAAGCTGGTCATGATGGTGTGTCGACGTGTTCGACAACTCCACGAACTCCAGGGCAAACCGCGGTTTCATCATGTGCGAGCCCGGAAACAGCGCGGCTGTCGCCTGTTCAACCCATCGCTCAATGCCTGGTGGCCCGATGATTGTCAGAGCAGACTGCCGCCTGGCGCCCAGCATTGCATCCAGCAGCATGAACGGAATGCCGCCCGCGTGATCGCCATGCAGATGGGTAACGACAATGGCCTCGATTGTGTTGTGGTCAATGCCCAGCCGGTTCAGCGCGACGAGGCTGGAGGCACCAAAATCAACGGCAAAGCGCATCTCCGGCGCATCCACGACAATGCACGTGTTCAGCCGGCCACCGGACCCGAAAGCATCTCCCGAACCCGCGAATGTCACGGTTACACTCATCACCACATGACCTTAGTTGCCCTGCACCGCCGACGCCCGACAGGCGCTGGCAGTGTACTCTTGGAGTTATAGTGGCCATCAAGTCGCTGCGAGCGCAATACTCGATGCTTGCATACACCACCGAGAGGGCTACAGGTTTGGGAAAGGTAGAACCGTAAGGTCATTACCGCAGATTGATTCACAGCTGTTTACAGTCAGGGTTGGCCCGTGGAAGAATTCGCCTTCATGGGAACATTGACATTTGAAACAGTAAAAACCGAGGTCCGCGACCGTGTTGCAAAAATTACACTGGATCGGCCGGAGCGGCTAAATGCCATCAGCCGGCAAACCATGTCCGACATTCGCGCAACGCTGGATTGCCTGGAGGCGGATTCCGATATCGCGGTGATCGTGATCCATGGGGCAGGACGGGCGTTCAGCGCCGGAATGGACCTGAAGGACGATGCCGCCGGTGACACATCCGGCCCTGATGGCTGGAGGCGCGTACTGTCTGAAAACCTCGAGTTCGTAACCTTGTTCTGGGACTTCCCAAAGCCGACGATTTCCGCCGTCCATGGCTATTGCATGGCAGCCGGGTGCGACATGGCGATGGCCTGCGATATCACAATCGCCGAGGCAGGCACGTTTTTCGGTAAGCCGGAACTTAAATTCGGCAGTGTCATTACGGCCATGGTCATGCCGTTTCTGACCGGTCCCAAAATCGCCAAGGAACTGTTGTTGAGCGCCGACGACCGGATTTCCGCTGAACGGGCTTATGAAATTGGCCTGGTCAACCATGTTGTTCCACAAGGCGAAGGCCTTGACCGCGCCATGCAGATGGCGGCTCGGATTGCCGCACTCGACGATGATGCAGTTCGCATCACGAAACTGGCCATCAACAAGTCTCTCGATGCCATGGGCCTGCGGGAGGCGCTTGCAGCCAATCTCGATCTGTCAGTGGAAATCGAAACGCTGGAGACACCATCTCGCCGGATGTTCAAGGAGATCTCGCAACGCGATGGACTGAAGGCAGCTTTGGCATGGCGCGAGACACGCTTCGATGAAGGCGGAGATAAGAATTAAAGCGTGCTCCAGCCTGGCCGGTCTTCTGCATCACGCAAACCGAAATGTACTGGCCTGCCTGGCATACTGGGCAATGGTCTCGGTGATCGGAGACACATGGCGACTCGTCTGCACTGCCCAAAATTCCAGCGGTTTGATGTCAGGCTTGGTCTTCAACTCAAAAAGATCACCGCGCTCAATCTCGTCGGAAAAAATGATCGGTGGCAACATGCTGATGCCAAGACCTGCCATGGTCAGTTCGGCGACGACGCCGAGGCTGTTGCAGACATCAACGCGGCGCGGTGCCGAACTGTTGCTGCTGAACCAGGTCTCGATAATTTCATGCAGGTTTGAATCTTCCGACAGTGTAATCACCGGCACGCGGTTAAAGTCGTTTGCAGACAACTGGCCGTCCGCATTGACCAGCTTCAGCTTGGGGCTGGCCATCCAGGTGTAAAGTATGCTGCCAAGATAGGTGATCGACAGGTCGGATCCAAATGCCGGTCCGGGCAATATGGCCAGATCCAGTTCGCCATCACGCAACTTGCGCCACACGATCTGGGTGAGATTGATATCGAGGTCGATCAGTATTGCCGGAAACTCTTCGTTCAGACGCACCACAAGATCGGACAACCAGGTCAGCGCAACGCTTTCAGTGACGCCGAGTTTCAGTCGCCCACTTAACTGACTGCGGTCACTCATCCGGCCTTCGGCCTCCTGGACGAGATCAACTATCCGGTGCGCATAATCGGCAAATTCCCGGCCTTCCGGCGTTATGTGCAGGGCTCGCGCGCGGCGGTCGAACAGCGCTATGCCCAGCCGTTTCTCCAATTCGGCAATACGCATGGAAATTGCTGGCTGGGTGGTATTGAGGCGCCGCGCCGCGGCACTGAAACTACCGAGGCGGCATATCCAGACCAACGCTTCCATATGCTTGAGATTCATTTGGATCCTCCACAGCTTCGTGCACGAGCCGGCAACTCATCAGAAACCCTTATGGATAACTATAAAGAATAGCAATTTGATTTGATACTCGCGCTTTGCGAGGATGATGAAAATATTAGGTTTTGCGAGTGACTGGCACCATCGCCGCGCACTCAAATTGTGGTGTCCTGACCCAGAATTCGGGACACGAAACCTGTCTGGGAGGACAAAATGAGAGTGTTTTCAAAATTATGTTTGGGTCTTGCGGTCGGCGCCATGTTGGTTAGTGCCGGTATCCAGACCAGTGACGCCAAAGTACTGTTGCGCGCCAACAGCCAGTGGAACGAAACTCATGCCGGCTCACAGGTCGACAAATGGTGGGCGGATGAAGTCAAAAAGCGGACAAATGGCGAAGTAGAAATCAAACTCTTCTTCGGCGGGGCACTTGGCAAGGCGCAGGAAAACCTGCCGCTGCTGCAACAAGGTGCAATCGACATCGCCATGATGTCACCCGGCTATTTCCCGGCCCAGTTGCCGTTCCATGCCGCGCCGAACTCCATTCCGATGGCCATGGCCAAGGTGGAACAGGCCACGGAACTGATGGAACGGCTGATGGTCGAGGTCAAAGCCTTTGATGACGAAGCCAAGGAAAATGGCGTGAAGACCTTGTTCTTTCACCACCTGAATGCCTATCAACTGGTCTGCAAGGAACACATCAAGGGCGTTGCCGACATGAAGGGCAAGAAAATGCGCACCTGGGGCAAGGCGCTGCCGCAGGCCGTCGAAGCCGTTGGCGCGACACCGGTTACAATGTTTCTGCCTGAACTTTACGAAGGCATGTCGCGCGGCACCGTGGACTGCATCCCGTTCTCAGTCGACCTGATGATGAATTACAAGATGTACGAAGTGGCCAAGCACATTCACGAGATCACGATCTGGGAAGGTCCGACCAACGCCACCTGGATTTCCCTGAAGTCATGGGACAAGTTGACGCCGGAGCAGCAAAAAATTCTGCAGGAAGTTTCTCTTGAGGCCATGCGCAAGGACCGCGACGTGACAATTGAAGCCGGCAAGAAGGCAATTGGTGAACTGAAAGCCAAAGGTGTCCAGTTCCACGAATTCCCGGAAGCCGAACAGGCCAAATGGCGCGAACTGAACCCTGACTTCTTTGGTGATTTCATCAAGGAAATGGCTGCCAAGGGCCGCGGCGAGGATGCAGCCAAGACGATCAAAATCTGGAAAGAAGTAGTAAAATAGTGTCGGTTAGGTCCGTCGATCACGACAGTCGGCCTTAGCAAACGATACCCCGGTGCTGGACCTCGTCCCGGCACCGGGAGTTACTTCCCATACTTATCCAAACAGAATGATCGGATCGTCTATGAGCAAGGCCAGACCAGTGTGGGCGGCATGGGTCGGAAAGGTAGGGCTGCTACTGGCGTTTCTGTCCGGCATTGCCATGTTGCTCATGATGATAGCCGGGTCGCTGGACATTATCGGAACCAACATGTTTGGCTGGCCGGTGCCGGCGGCCTTTGAGTTCATGGCGACGATGATGGTGGTGGTCGTGTTTTTCGCGTTATCGCTGGCCCAGGCGCGAAAGGCCCATCTCAGGGTGGAAGTTGTCTACAATCTCATGCCGGCCGCCGTGCAGTATATTATCGACATCTTGCAGTACGTGGTCACCACTGCCTTTTTTGGCCTGATCGCCTATTTCGGATGGAAGGCTGCAGCGCTTGGCTTTTCGCAAGGGGAATACGCATCCGGCATCGTCAATTTTCCGATCTGGCCGGCCCGGTTTGCCCTGGCGTTTGGAGCCAGCATGATGACCTTGCAATGCCTGATCGATCTCATCGGCCACATACTCGGTTGGCAAGTTGACGACAGCGCCGACAGCACCATGGGCAAACTCTGATGTTCAGATTCATGACGCCTTGCATACCGTCAGGGAGGCCGACATGGACCCGATAGCCGTCGGTTACATAAGCGTCATTGCATTGTTTGTCTGTCTGGCGCTCGGTATTCCGGTCGCGGTGGCGATGGGTGGGGTCGGTATTGTCGGCATGTATCTGGCCGTTGGCGATTTGTTTGTCACCGGCCAACTGCGCTCACTGCCATTTGCAACAGTGAATGAATACGGCCTCGCCGTCCTGCCCATGTTCGTGTTGATGGGTGTGCTGGCCGAAGCCTCAGGCATCACCACGGAGCTTTTCAAGACCGCAGACATGTGGTTGCGCAGGTTCAGGGGCGGTCTCTATCAAGCTGTGATTATCGGCTCGGCAACATTTGCAGCCATCTCGGGTTCAACAACGGTCAATGCGGTTGTTTTTACCCGGATCGCCTTTCCGCAAATGATCAAGTTTGGCTATTCACGCAGCCTGTCCATCGGTGCCATCGCCGGCGCCGGCAGCTTTGCCGCAATGATTCCGCCATCAATTACAATGGTCATCTACGCAATCATGACCGAGCAGTCGGTTGGGCAATTGCTCATTGCCGGCGTCATTCCCGGCCTGCTGACCGCCGTAGTCTATCTTGCCGGCATCTATGTCCTGGTACGTCTGAAACCTTCTCTGGCACCTGAGATCACCAGTGTTGTCAGCCTGCAGGAGCGATGGAGCGCATTGGGCAGGATCTGGCCAATCGTGGTTTTGATCATGCTGGTCTTCGGCGGTATTTATTCAGGTATCTTCCCGCCGTCTGCCGCCGGTGCGGCAGGTGCGGCAGGTGCGTTTGTCTTTGCGCTGTTCAGAATGAAGAGTTTGCGCGGCTGGCTCGTACCGGCGCTGCAGGATGCCGCCTTCATCAGCTGTATCATCTTCCTGATCCTGATCGGTGGCCTGCTGCTGTCCCGCATGCTGGTTGTCACCGGGGTTATTGACGAACTGGTTATCCTGATCACCAGTGTTGCCGACACGCCGCTGAAGTTCATGATTATGGCCTCCATCTTGTACCTCGTGCTGGGTTGCTTCCTCGACACCACCTCGATGATGGTGGTCACTCTGCCGTTTCTGTTCCCGGTCGTGCTTGCCCTTGATATCGATCCGATCTGGTTTGGTATCGTGCTGGTCAAACTCATCGAAATATCGGTCATCACACCGCCGGTGGGGATAAATCTGTTCGCGGTGATGGGGGCAGTGGGCAATCAGGCCACGTTTGGCGATGTCTACAAAGGAGTATTTCCGTTCATTTTGTTTGACCTGATCGTGCTGGTGTTCCTGATCCTGTTTCCGGAGCTCGCGACATGGTTGCCGCAGACAATGATCGACGGTTAGGAGACCCGTTCAATGAACCCGAATTTTATTGATGCCGAACTCTACAAGCCGGTGATGGACAAGACCAATCTGACCAAGGCCGACGGCAGCGATCATATCAAAATCGCGATACCCGAAAATGCCAATATCGCGCAGGATACAATCGGCAGATATGCCATCGGTCCAAAAGCGCAATCCACCGCGCTGATCTATGAAGACGATGCGGGAGGCCTTGCCTCTTACACATTCGGTGAACTGGATACACTGGCCTGCAGGTTTGCTGTTTCACTTGCCGGCATGGGAGTTGCGCGCGGTGAACCCGTCGCAGTGCAAACCGGCCAGGCACCGGAGACCGCCATCGCCCATATGGCAATCTATAAACTCGGCGCGGTTGTGCTGACCCTTTCGCATCTTTACGGCCATGACACCGTGGATCATATCCTAAACGACAGCCGTGCCCGCATCCTGGTCACCGACCGGCCAACCTGGGATAGATTGGGTGCATCCGGAGAACGCTTTGAATCGCTTGAACACATCATCATGCGAGGACCGGATGTCCAGGATGGTGAGATCGCATTCGACGCCTGCCTCGACACCGATGCGTCCGGTTTTACGCCTGTGGAAACCCATGCGGATGAGCCGGCATTGCTGATGTACACCTCCGGCTCCACAGGCATGCCCAAGGGCATGCTGCACGCCCACCGGATCCTGCATGCCTATTTGCCGACAGTCACGATGTTCTACAACCTGGAACTTGATCGCGATGACACCGTCTTCTGGAGCCCGGCGGACTGGGCCTGGGTCGGCGGCCTGCTTGATCTCGTATTGCCGGCCTGGCAGCTTGGCCAGACCGTTGTTGCGACCCAGCAGCGTTTTGACAGCGAATGGGCATTTGAATTCATGTCACGCCACAAGGTGACCCACTCCTTCATGACGCCGACGGCCCTTAAGCGCCTTGCGGAGGTGCCGAACCCAAGATCGCGCTGGGACCTGGATGTGCGGGTTATCTGCACAGGTGGTGAAAGTCTGCCCGGCGACGTTGTGCGCTGGGCCGAGGAGGAATTCGGCATTGTTTGCAACGAGTTTTACGGGCTGACCGAGTTCAACCATCTGGTCGGCAATTGCGAAGCGCTTTATCCGATCATTCCAGGCTCGATGGGCCGGGCGTATCCGGGTCGGCGGGTGGCAATCATCGATGATGAAGGTATTGAGCAGAACAACGATGTCGTCGGCGAGATTGCCTCGTGGAAACCCGACGATCCAAGCCTTTTTCTCGGTTATTGGGGGCAACCGGGTGTGCCGGAGAGAATGCAACTCGGCAACTGGCTCAGAACCGGCGACCTCGCCAAACGCGATGAGCAAGGCTACTTCTGGTATCAGGGCCGCAATGATGACCTCATCAAGAGTGCCGGCTACAGGATCGGGCCGGCCGAAGTCGAGGACTCGCTGGTCAGGCATGAACTGGTTGCCGAGGCCGCAGTGATCGGCAAACCGGATGCCGAGCGCAGCGCAATCGTCAAGGCGTTCGTCCGGCTGATGCCTGGCGCGTCTGCCAGCGATGACCTTGCCCGGCAATTGAAAAACCACGTCAAGACCAACCTGGCTGCCTATAAGTATCCGCGCGAAATAGAGTTTGTTGACAGTTTTCCATTGACCAGCAGCGGCAAGATTCGCCGCGGCGAACTGCGCCGGCTTGAAATCAAAAAAGTATCGGAAGGATCTGCCGCATGAGCGCAGGCGAAGACATTGTCGTGCTTGGCGGCGGGTTGACCAAGTTTGCCCGCGAGCGCAGTGATGGTACGCCGATCGACTGGATGATCGAGGCTGCCCTGGACGGTATCCGGGACGCCGGCGTCGATCCAGCTGAGATCGAGCACTCGCTTGTTGCCTATGAAAGCGAAATCCTCGCGCGGCAATTATCGATGGGCCAGGTCATCCAGGACGCGCTGGCGTTCTGCCCCAGGCCAAGCATCCGCGTCGAAGCCGGCGGCGGCACCGGTGGTGCAGCCATCAGAACCGCCTATGCCTATGTCAAATCGGGATTGTGTGACTCCATTCTGGTTGTCGGCTGCGACGCTGTCGGGCGCGGCGTTACATCGGCCACGGTGCGTGAAGTCTATGCTTTGTCCGGTGACGTTGATTTCGAAATGGCTGCGGGCGGCTTCTTCATGGCCTATTACGCCTTGATGATGCAGGAGCATATCCGGCTTTACGGCACCACCGAGGAACAGATGGCCCACGTATCGGTCAAAAACCATCGCAATGCCCAGAGCAATCCGATGGCCTGCATGCCAATGGCCATTACCGTAGACGATGTGCTCACCTCACCGCCCGTTGTTGCCCCCTACAAGCGTCTTGACTGCGCAGTCCTGGCCGACGGCGCGTCGAGCCTGGTCATCGCCACGGAAAGCTGGGCCAGGCAGCATGCAGCCAGCTGGCGCGATCGGCCCAGGGTTTATCTCACCGGTGTTGGCTGCGGCACTGACCGGGTGCGTCTCGGCGACCGCCCCAAACCCTATCCGGGCCTGGCTCATTTCCGCGCCAAAAGGGAAGCTGCCCAAATGGCCTACCGGATGGCCGGCATCAAAAACCCGAGACAGGATCTGGATGTCGCTGAGGTTGCCGATACCTATACCGGTGCAGAACTGCAGGCTTATGAAGATCTCGGGTTTTGCGACTATGGTCAAAGCGGCCCGCTGACCGAGCGCGGGGTCTTTGACCTTGGCGGCGAGCTGCCAACCAACACGTCCGGCGGGCTGATCGGCCAGGGCGCGCCACCCGGCGCCATGGGGCTGGCCCAGGCTGTTGAAATTCTTAAACAGCTACGTGGCGAATGCCCGAAAGAACGTCAGGTTGAGGGCGCCCGGCGCGGCCTGACTGATATTCACGGCGGGACCGCAAGCTTTTCAATCGTATCAATCTTGGAACGCAGGGACTAGGAGCATGGCAGACCTGGTGAAACGCAAACTTGATGTAATCGAAAATGCCGATCCATCCGGCCGATCGGGCAGCGACGATCCCTGGCATGCATTTCGTAACGTCGAGCGGCTGGACATGGAACTGCACTTTCAGTTCAAGCACTCACTCGGCAAGGTGTCACCGTTCTTTCTGGCGTTGGAAGAAAAGCGGCTTTTGGCGACCCGTTGCCCTGAATGCGGCAAGGTCTGGATGCCGCCCCGGGTTCATTGCGGCGATGACCTTGCGATAACCGAATGGGTGGAAGTGGCCGACAATGGCGTGCTGGAGGCCGCTTCGCTCAGTGCCTACACGCTGACCACTGGCGGCGGCAAGGACACTTTGATTTTGGGCTATGTAACGCTGGAGGGCACCGACACGGCAATGCTGCAACAAATCCGCAATTGCCCAGACCACGAAAAGCTGGTGCCCGGTGCAGCCATGACCGTCAAATGGGCGACAGAGCCGGTCGATCACCCGATGCAGTTGTTCTGGTTTGAATTGGCGGATTAGGGCACATGGTCCAGGGCCTGAATTTCGAGTTGAGCAACGAACAGGAGATGATCGTCCGCACGATCCGCGCCTTCGTTGAAAGAGAGCTCTATCCACATGAGGATGAGGTCGAGCGGTTGCGGTCGGTGCCACAAGGAATCGCTGACGACATCAAGCGAAAGGCTATCGACCTGGGCCTGTTCGCGCCGAACTTTCCTGTTGATCTGGGCGGCGGCGGCCTCGATGCAGTGACCATGGTGCTTGTTGACCGCGAACTTGGCCGGGCCAACCTGGCACTGCAATACTGCGTCGCCCGGCCCAGCAACATCCTGAGAGCGGCAACGGGCAGCCAGATTGAAGAGTATCTGCTGCCGACCGTGCGTGGTGAACGGCTTGACTGTGTCGCCATGACCGAACCAGAGGCCGGTTCAGACCTGCGGTCCATGCGCACCAGGGCAGTGCGGGACGGGGATGACTTTGTCATCAACGGCACCAAGCATTTTATCAGCAAAGCCGACATTGCCGATTTCATCGTCCTGTTCGCGGCAACCGATATGGTCGATACGCCACGCGGCGCGCGAAACCGGGTGTCGGGTTTCTTCATCGACAAGGACACGCCCGGCATCAATGTCCGAGATGGCTATCACTGCCTGTCTCATCACGGCTACAACAATTGCATCATTGAACTGGACAACTGCCGGGTGCCGGCGAGAAACCTGTTGGGCGCGGAGCATTGCGGGTTTGAACTGGCCAACACATGGCTTGGGGCGACCCGTCTGCAGGTTGCAGCCATGTGCCTTGGTCGCGGCCACAGGGCGCTTGAATTGTCGAGTGCCTGGGCGAGGTCACGTGTCCAGTTCGGCAAACCGATCGCAGCAAACCAGGGGGTCAGCTTCAAACTGGCCGACATGGCAACACAACTGGCTGCCGGCGAACTGCTGACCTTGCAGTCCGCTTTCAAGGTCGACAATGGCACGGCTACCCCGGCAGACCCGGCCATGGCCAAGCTGTTTGTCACCGAGATGCTGGCGAAACTGGCAGATGATGCCGTCCAGATACACGGCGGCATGGGGGTCATGGAGGAGTTGCCAATAGCCCGCATCTGGCGTGATGCCCGGGTTGAACGCATCTGGGACGGCACCAGCGAAATCCAGCGCCACATCATAGCGCGTGATCTGTTGAAAGCTCACGATGGCCCCACACCGGAAGCACACGCATGACATGGTCAATCAAACCGGATCAGCTGGACAATACAGCGTTTCATCCATCTCCGGACGGGCGGGGCTTCACGCTCGACATCCCGGCAAACGCCAACATCGCTGCGGACACGGTTACTCGCCATGCGACAGGTGCCAAGGCCAACAAAACCGCCGTCATTTTTGAAACTGTCGACGGCACTCTTCAACGATACAGCTTTGCCGACCTTGAAAACCTGGCAACACGTGTTGCTGCTTCACTGCAGCGCCTGGGTATCGGACGAGGCGACCGGATTGCGATCCACAGCGCACAGTGTCCTGAAATTATTGTTGCTCATCTGGCCACCTACAAACTGGGTGCAATTGCGACCACTATCTCGCAGTTGACCGGCCCGGATGCCATGACACACATTCTCAGCGATAGCGGGGCGCGGGTGCTCTTTACCCGTGATGTGATCTGGGAACCATTCAGACCCGAGCGTGACGGATACCAACAGCTGGATCAGGTGATCACGATCGGCAAGTTCGCCGATGGCGAATTGCCTTTCATGGATTGCGCTACGGCAGATCCGGGTGACTTCAAGTCGGTCACGACTGGGCCGGAAGATCCGGCATTACTGATTTACACCTCGGGGTCGACTGGCATGCCAAAGGGCATCCTGCATGGTCATCGTATCCTGCACGCGCTCAATGCGTCGCTGGAGCTTTTCTACAACCTGGAACTTCGCGAGGACAATCTGGTGTTCTGGACTGGTGCCGACTGGGCCTGGGTCGGTGGCCTCAATGACGTGGTATTTCCGTCACTGGCATTTGGGCACACCCTGATCGTTTGTGACCACCGTTTTGATGCCGACTGGTCGCTGGAGTTCATGGCCCGGCACAGGGTTACCCATATTCTGCTGACCCCCACTGCACTCAAGCGCATTGCTCTTGTCAAAAATGCCCGCGAGCGCTACGGGCTTTCACTGCGTACCATTTTCACCGGCGGTGAGTCCCTGCCTGGCGAAACCCACAGCGCGCTGGCAAGGGAACTGGGCGCGGTCTGCAACGAAGGCTATGGCATGACCGAAGTCAATCAAATGATCGGCAATTGCCAGAAACTGCGTCCCATCAGACCGGGATCGATGGGCTGGGAATTCCCCGGCCGATGCGTTGCCTTGCTGGATGAAAACGGACAAGAGGTGGGGCCAGATGAAGTCGGCGAGATCACCGTTTCCGCGACGGACCCGACATTGTTCCTTGAATACTGGCAGCAACCTGAACTCACGGAGGCGATCCGCCTGAACAACGGCTGGATCAGAACCCACGATCTCGCCGTGAGAGACGAAGACGGGTATTTCTGGTATCGCGGGCGAACGGACGACCTGATCAAGAGTGCGGGCTACCGCATTGGTCCTGCCGAGGTTGAAGACTGCCTGGCCCGCCATCCGGCCATTGCCGAGGCAGCGGTGATTGGCAGCCCGGATGCCGAACGCGGTGCCATCGTAAAGGCCTTTGTGCGCCTCGCGGCCGGTGTCGAGGGATCAGCGGCACTCACCAAAGAGTTGCAGGCGCATGTCAAAAGCCGGCTTGCCGCTTACAAATACCCGAGAGAAATCGAGTATGTCGAAGACATGGAGACGACCACCAGCGGCAAGCTCAACCGCAAGCTGCTTCGTGAACTTGAAGAAAACCGGAAGGGCAGCAAGGTTTAACAACCTTACGCCGTTGGAGCGGAAGGGCCCGGTACCAGCCATCCCCGGTAGTGGGCGAACAATCCCAACACCGGCAGTGTCAGTTCAACGTCGAAGCAAAACCGGCCCTGCTCATCTTCGTACTCGCGCGTCCGGGACCGGGGAGCCAGAGCCCGGGGCAGCGGCACGGGTCCCAGCTTCCATCCGGTCACCGGCATCACCAGGCTTTCGCGATCGGCTGCAAGGCCAAGCCGGAACGAGAACGGGCCAAAGGTTTCCCAGAAAGTTCCGTCCCCGTGATGCCGCAAAACGGAAGAGAAACGCTGACCGGAAAAATTCCTGACCCAGGTTTCCCGTCCGGGTCCGTCTTCGCCCGGATCACGATCCACGGTGACGGTGACGGGGATTTCGCTACCGCTAGCAGGAAACCCGAACAATCGGGCAAGCAGCCGCGGCACGAACCATTCAGCCGCGCGTACCTCCGCCCGTCCGGACCACACCGGCACACCGCCAGCTCCATGCAGGGTCCGCAAGGCGGCCGGCATCATCTGGAAGGTTTCCCGACCCAGGTGTTCCTCAAAAATACCTTCACCAAGCTGGACCCGTTCGGTTTTGGTTTCGATTGAATAGGACGCCATCTCCGCTTCGATTGCAGACAGGGACAGGACCCGCTCCGCCAGATGCGCGCCCGGTTCAATGCCTCCGCGCAGGAGCGCCTTGACCGCTGCAGCAGCAGGAAGAACCGGCACATAGGGACCGTGACCCTCCTTCGCCAACAAGGAATATTGCACCCGTACAGCCGTGCCTGTTGCATCAAGCCCCTTTACTTCCACACTCATCCCGCCGCGATCCGACGTCGTCAGCCGGGTCAGGTTTCGCACCGCCAGCAGTATCGGAACGAGACGTTCCGGACGCCGGAGCAGGCGCCACCTTGCAAGCCGCGCCACAAGCTGCATGCCGCATTGTTCCAGCAGCGACTCCAGGCCGGCGGCAAACCGGACACGGGAGGTAACTGCATGGCGGGGACCTAAAAGCTGCGCGTCCAAAGTCTCGACCGGTGCAACACGACGCCTGCCAAGGTCCGGCATTGCGACGGTGCGTGCGCCCAGCCAACCGGGGGTCTGCGATAACCGGCCCTCCCGCCAGACAGGAATATCGCGCCCGGCATAACTCATGATGGCCGAGATCACCGCCCGGCCCACCTCGCTCTTGCCACCCGGAGTTATGCAGATGTCGATGCTGTCGATCCGCTGCCAGCCCGCGCTCAGACTGCGGACAGCCGACGCGGACAGTGCCGGTGTCGAGCTTGCCCCGGCAAGACCAACGGCGGCATGGCGCTTTGCGACCTGATCAAGGGCACCGGCATAGTCTTCAAGATAATCGCGTGCATCTGCCAGGTCGATCATGTGAGCGCCTGCCTCCAGCACAGTTCTGGCAACCCCGTAACCGGCGCGCTGAAACGGGCCTGAGCAATCAATGACAATGAACGGCTTCACCGTTTCAAGCCGGGACTGCAGATTGTCCCGGTGATCCAGCTGGATTGCCGAAACCGAGGCATAGGGATGGGCCTGAACAAGCCTGGCTGCCAACTGCTGCGCTTTCAGTTCATTCCTCGACGTGACGATAAGATCGATCCCGCCCATCGGGCACAGATGCCGGGCCAGACGCTCGCCAAAAATCCCGGTTCCCCCGATAAGCAGCACACGCCGATTCATGGAAAAGCCTAGAGTACAAACCGGTGCCTGATACCGGCATCCGGGATCGGGCATTCGGATTTTCGGCCAAACAGGCGGTAGCGGTTGCGGGCGATCCGGTCATAGGCGAAATCGCGCAGCGGCTTCGGCAGGAAACGGCACCAGGAGATCAGCCGGGCCGGACCGTCGAGATGGCGGGCCAGTGCGAGCACGCCGTCCGACCTGGCCAGTGCCTTACCGTTTTCAACAAACAGGAAACTCTGCGGGTCGTCTGGATCAAGACCGTGCTGCACTGCCAGTTGCCGCCCTTCTACCGATTGGATCGAAACGAACCGGATGAGCGGCTCTTTTTCGTGTTTCAGCGTATACTGGACTGCACCGTTGCACAGCACACAGACCCCGTCAAAAAGCCAAACAGGGGCAACTTCACCAAAATTTATTTCCGTTGTTTCTGTCATAACAGAAATATAAGGCGAGAAGGCATGATTTACAAGCGGCCCCGGCCCGCTCCATCCGGACGCAGGTGGCACCGGATATCAGCGGTCAAGGATTGACCTGATCTCGACCATGTTGGCCCGTACCCGCAGGATATAAAATCCGATGGTGGTGAGATGGGTCGGCATGATGAAACCGTCTTCCTTGCCGTTTGAGACGGCCAGCGGATCAAGCTCGATGGCGCTGCGCAACTGTTCGTCCATGCGGTCCCAGACATCATCCAGGCGGCGGGACTTGACCACATCGGCGAAGTCAGCCCGTGTCGCGCGCAGGATGCCGTAATAGGCATAGAGCTGGCCGCTGGAAAACCAGAAAATGTCATCGGCACGAGTGTCGAACCAGCCGGAATTGTATTGTTCGGAGCGATCCTTGATCGAGGCCGAGGTAGAGCCAATATCCTTGGCAATGCGGTCAAGAAACTGAATCAGATTGTCGGCGCGGGCATCATAGGTGGCACTGCAATTGGCGAGGCGCTCATTGTATCGTTGCAATGATTTCTGCGCGTTGCGGTAGTAGGTCGGTGTCCGGGTGGTGGGACCGAACGGCTGCTTGTCGAACACATTGAAGTACCAGGTAAACTGGTCGAACTGAATGTTACCCTTGGCGACCTGCAGATCCTTGTCGATTTCCGATGTGCCACGGGTCCGCCCCAGTGAATCCGCCAGTTCAATCGCGGTGCGGCTGGCAGCCTGGTGAACGCCGCGCTGGAAAGCCGCCTTGTTGTCGAAGAACCAGGTCTGGTCCCAGCTCAAGGCCCAGAAGAGTCCCGCCTTGAACATCGGATGATTGGAAATCCAGTCATTGCGATTGACATTGAAGTCGATCAGATCCTCGGTCACCGTGACAATGTTGGAACGGCCGCAGGTCTTGGTGCTGTTCTGCCCGCCCTCAACGGCGACCTGTTCATCGGCAATACCGGTGAGGTCGGATATTCTGAGATTATCCGCGTAGTCGAGATTGTAGTCGCGAATCCACAAAGCATGCCAGGCAAAGTGCATGTACCCGAACACTATGGGCAAAATGGCGACGAATATAACACCGCGAATGATCCATCCCGATCTCTGAAAGAACCCGTAAAGAGCCCGGAACGGCGCCGTGATCGCGCGTCCAAGCGCGCCGAGCCAGGTCTTGATCATGCCGAACATGCGCGACATCCACTCCAGGATAGGATCAAGCATCGCTTAGCCTCCATTCTTCAAATAGCGCACTCCACAGTTCCTGTTTGTCAGGAAAGTAAACTGCCGTTATCAGCCGTACCGCATATTCGCGGTGGGTGTCACTGAACGTTTCATAATCGCGGTAGAACGCCTGCTTGTTGACGATGAACCTGGTCAGGAAATCATAGGGCACGAATTCGGTCAGGAACCTGTTCACCAGCAGCCAGTCTTCGTGGTCGGGATTTGCCCTGACCGACATCAGTCTCATTTCAGCGTCAAAGCTTTCCGTGTCGGGCTGGTTGCCGTTTAGTACGCTGCGGTGAAGTTCCTGCAGCTGCCGGAACGACTTTGACCTCTTCAGCCGGCTCAGGTTCTTGTGCACCCAGTTGTCGACCTCGACATCGGTGATGACGGAAGGGTCCAGTTTTGCGTTCTGCAGGCTCATTTGCATCCGGCAGAATATTCCGAAGCGGATATCCATGATGCCGGACTTGCCGAACCATTCCAGGTTCAACGGCTCAACCCGGCCAGTCTCAACCAGATAGTCGAGAACCGCTTCGTGGTCGGTCATGGCAATGAACCGGTCCTGCGGGCGACGGGCCTCATTGGCCTGCAGCTGTTTCGGATCACAAATCACCATGACCTTGTCATCGTCATCATGAAACACATAGATGCCATTGAAATGCATGGTCCAGAACGATCTGGCGTCGAACTGTGTGTGTTGCGGCGCAATCTGGTTGAAACGGATGTCGCCACATGCCCGGGCCAGGTCAACAATTTCGCCCAGCAGCTCATCGTCCTGCCAGGCATCGCCGTTCGCCTCAAAAGTTTCAATCAGCCCGGTGAGCCGCTTCGACTTTTCCATCAACCCGTTATGGGTGTGCAGCTTGAACTTGACCCGCTTGATCGACAGGACATCATCAAGGTGGTCAACCCGGTACGAGGCATCTTCGATCTCGCCGTAAACCACGTCTTTCAGGGTCAGGTTCCTGATTGCCTCGCTGTTTTCCACATAGAAGGCCCGCATCAGGTCCGGCGTTGACGAGAAGCTTATATTGACCACCGGCATATCCGCCTGGTCGGGCGAGACGATTATGAAACGGCGATTGATGCCGAGGGGATCGAGGTACTGATCGTTTTTCAGGTCCTGTGCAATCTCCGGCGAAAACCCCATGGCATCAACCGAGAAGGCATTGCGCTTGGTGGACGCCAGACCGAATGCATTGAGAGCCTGATTGTAGCGCTCGACCAGATGGGGCTGGTCGATTTGCACCATGGAGCCATAGATCAGCGCGCTTTCGATCAGCCGTTCCATTGTCCGGCATCCTTGAGATCATCGATTTCGCGCACGGCACGCTCACGCACGCGCTGTTCGCGGACCAGGCGTTCAACCGCACTGTCATCCGATTTGTCGGTATAGCGGAATTCGGAATCTGCATATTTGTGCACTTCCTGAACCACTGTTTCCATGGTGATCGGACTGCGCAGTTCGCTGATCATCCCGAGCTTGGTGTCATAGTCTTTATGCAGGAACACGTCCGGCTTCTCGAACCACTCATCCGGCAGGTCAACGTCCATGGCCCGCATTTTTACGGCATCGGTAATGTTCTTGATGGCACGGCCGGTAAAGCGTGGCTCGGCCTGCTTGATGGCATGCAGGTAGGCACCCACGTCGGCCAGTGTCTTCAGCTTGCCGCCGTTCTTCTTGAATTGCTTGCTGACCTTCAACAAGCCGTCTTCCTGGGGATCATTGTGGTCCTCGTAGGCCGCCGACACGGCTTTCTTGATCTCCTGTGCGGCATACAGGTCATGCTTGCCCAGGCTGATCTTGTGATCCTTGCCGATAAGCAGCGCAAAGATATCGATGTAATCGTCCACGGTCTGTGGCCCGTCGACCAGCCAGCGCGCGCCGGCGCGCTGACGCAGTGCGTCGTCGACATTTTCGGGATAGTTGGAGAACATGCCGATAGAGCAGTTGCCGCGCACCACCGTGCCGGCGCCTGACAGGCTTTCCATCAGCACCGCGGTTATTTCCTGCTGGCCGGACGAGGCGCGGTCATCACTGCGTTTTGCCGCCACCTGGTCGATGTCGTCAACCGTGCCGAAACCGATGACCCTGGGGTCCATGACATTGTCGATGAACTGGCGGCAGTTCTGCCCGGACTTGCCCTGGTAGGAGCTGATCTGGTCAACGCCGAAATTCTCGTAATGAAAGGTGTAGCCGGCCACTTCGCAGTAGGAGTTGATCAGACCGGCAATCATCTGGATCAGCGTGGTCTTGCCGGTGCCGGGATTGCCGTCGCCAATAAAGGTGAACAGGAAGCCGCCAAGTTCGACAAACGGATTGAGCTGGCGATCGAAATCATAAGCCACCAGCATCTTTGCCAGCTTCATGGCCTGGTACTTGGCGATGTGATTGCCGACCACCTCATTGGGCATCTTGAAGGTCATGACCAGCGGCTTGCGCTTGCCGCCACGCGACGCATCAAGCCCGTTCAGCTCAAAATTGTCGCTGTCGAGGCGGATGTGCATGGCCTCGAATGCGGCCAGTTCGGAAAACCGGCGCTGCCGCGACAGCAGCGCATCGGTTGTCAGGCGAGCAAAATCGCGCGCCCTGGCCAGCAGTTGCGCATCGTCGGGCGACCCGGCAATCGACTTGTCCAGGCCGTGCAGGAACGCCTTGTACGCTTCATGCACCGTGTCCAGGTCGAGGCTTGGATCTGCAGCAGAGGTCGTGCTGTTGTCCTGGGCATCCAGCGTCTGGTTCAGATAGTTGGCGACACAGAACAGGGACACGAATGCAGACGCCGCCATCAGCTTGTGAAACTGCGTGGCGCGATCGCCGGACAAGGGCGACGAGCGGTTGTCGGCAGCCAGCGTTTCAAGCTCGGTATGCTGGGCGAAGACATCGCCGACAGCCAGGCCCACCGCCATGGCGCGGCGCAGCCGATAGGCCAGGGAATGCTGGGCCGGCGACAGCATTGTGTCGTCCGGCGAGATGCCGGAAATGGTTTTCAGGATACGCACTTCCGCCGTTTTCCGGCGATCGCCGCCGGATACCGTGGACACAAACCGGCGCCGCGTGCCGGCCAGTTCAGTCGCGGACTTGTTATCCGCATCACTCACAATCACGGCGGTACGGTCCAGCATGGACTGTACCGTGGGAATGTGTTTCACGATGTCCTTTTCCAGCAGAGTAGTCAGTCCGATATCCATGTCTTATCCGTTCAAACGTGCTTCAGAATGTGGTCACCGCTGGCAATATAGCAGCGATGGCCGTTGAAAATTTCATCGGTCAGGTTCTTGGCGTACATCGACTGATAGGCGGTATGCGGGATCATCGCATAGCGTTCCAGCGCACTTACGCCCTGCGCGACGCAGTCCAGATCGTCAGTGTTGACGTGATAGATTTCCCTGGCCGGACTCGAGCCCCAGATGCCCATTTTCGAGCGTACTTCATGCTTTGAATGAAGTTCCTGCATGGTCCATGTGAACAACCAGTTGTCGGACGGCGCACTGACCGTGTCGAGCACCGACTGCACCTTCTTGTTGTGATCCGTCAGACCGCCGGCATAAAACGGCCCCAGTACAAAGCGGCGCAACTGCTTCGGATGCAGGGTCGGGAATGTCTCGTCGATTGCCTTGGCAATTGTCGTCAGGCTGAGACTGTAGGCGGAATGGCCGGCGACAAAGTCCTTGAACTGGCTGCGCAGCGAGAAGTTTGGCAGGCCGTTCATGGCCATTTCGTCAATCCAGCCCTTGGGAAACCCGTGCGGGGTGTTCCGGCGTGGCTTGGGCGCGTCTTCGGACGAATCCTCGATGACCGCAACATAGACCAGCGGCAGGTTTTCGGTACCGTCATAGGCCGACCAGGTCACCACATAATAGGTACGGTCGGAGCGCGGATTGACTGACACCCGCAAGGTGGTGGGCTTGGTGAAGGTGGTGAAGGCGCGCGCCTGATCGAGGGCTTCGTAATACAAGCGCCTGGCCATGACCTTCTGCAGGTCGCCGGGGTGCTGCCTGAACTTCAGCATCAGTTCGAGCATTTCAATCCGGGTCTGCTCCACCGTGGGCAGGTCGAGCAGGTGTTCCTTGACCCGGTCCATGTCAGCTTCAAGTTCCAGCACATTCTTGAACAGCGGGAATCCGCTTTCGCTGCGATCAATGCTGAACTGGTCTGCAAACCTGCATTTCAGTTTCCAGCAGGCAAATGAATGGCGCAGCCGGATGATTGGCTCCTCGATCGCCTGATACAACAGGTTGCTGCGCCTGCGCTCATCTCCCTCGGTCTCGGCAATAGCCTCGAGACCATTGAAGGCACTCTCGAAAGCATCGAAATAGTTCGAGATCTCTGGGGAAAGTCCCGTCATGACCGGTCGTGTTTCCTCACCAGCACCAACGCTTACTGGGACACGTACCGGGACGCCTCATGTTGCTCCAGAACCGTCCCGAAGCGCCGGGCAAAGGCATCGTCAGCCAGCTTCTTACGGCGCTGGATTTCCTGCGACGACAGCATATTCTTCGAATGCAGCTCGAGCAGGTCGGCAATGTGCGACTGGGCGGCCGCGCCGATGCCGGCCATGGTTTCTTCTGCTGCGGTATCCACCTTGGACCCCAGCGTGTTGATCTTGTGGGCGACCTCCTGCTGGGAGGCGGTCTTGAGCGAGTCTTCCAGTGATTTGTACAGTACCACGCGCTGCTCGGTGTCGATGTTCAGCTTGTTGATCAGGGTGGACTGGGCCGCCATCTGGTTGTTCAGGCTGTCGACAAAAGTCTGGAACATGGAGGTGTAGCGTTCCAGGGTCTGCGAACCGGCCAGAAGTTCCTGTTCGCGCGCCTGGGCCTGGTTGTATTCGGTGGCAAGCTTGGAACGTTCACCTTCAAGCTTGGTGCGCGCGGCCTGATCCGTCGAGGCGGCAATCTTGTTTTCCAGGTCCATCAGGGCCGGGTTCAGGCTCTCGATCTGCTTCTGCGTCGCCTGCAGGTCGTCGGTCACGGCCTTGCGGCGGTCGATCACCTTGCGCAGGCTTTCCTCAGACGTGGCATAGCGTTGCTCAAGAACGGACTTCTGTTCTTTCAGAATGCCGACGATGATGTTGGACTTGGCCAGCAGGTCCTGCAGATTACCGGCCAGCGAGGTGGTGCGAACCCGTTCGTTGCGCACCGACTGGGCCTTGGTCTTGGAAAAGAAACCGATCAGTTTTTCACCGACGGTGTATTCCTGCATGTTCTTGAATTCGTCGCCGAACGAATTGGTGATGTCTTCCAACCCGATGATCATGTCGGCGATGTTTGCCTCCATGGTCTTCTGCTGCTGCAACACGTCCTGAATGCGGGCGTTCTCGATATCGAAATCGACATCTCCCAGCGTGTCGGCCTCGGCGATCTGTTCGATCATCTCGTTGCTGGCATCCATCTTGGAGCGCATTTCCTCCATGACGGTCTGTGTCTTCTCGATTTCGGTATCCAGTGTTTTGGTATCAATCATGTTTCACACCCCAGTCTTTTCGTTTGCATGCTTCCAATATAGGCACGACACGGACAGATTACATCTTCGTAACAAACTTTACCTGATTTTGGTAAAGGTAGTGTTGCAGCGACGCGAGGCTGTGCACGGTCGAAAAATCCCGGCAAACCGGCATCAGTTCTCGTCCTTGGCCCAGGTGGCGCTGTCTGCAGGTAAGTAGAAAATCGCCCCGTCTCCATCGTCGTCTCCCGACCAGCACCGGAACCGGAGGAACAGCCACGTGGTGCCTCTCGCGGTTGTGGCAACCGGATCCAGTTCACACGCTTCATGCAACGGATCGGCGCCGTCGCCCAGCTCCAGCAGGCTTGTCAATCCGTCCGAATTGGCATCCGTCTGCCACTCAAGGCTTGCGGCGGGAATTGTCGCGATGGTTGCAATCTGCCGCCTGATGTCTTTGGCAGGCAGCAACGCAGCGGGTGTCGGGGTGTCTTGCGACCAGTTGTCCTTCACGGTCACCCCCTTCGCATCCAGGTGAAACGAATAAGTGCCGGGACCGGTGCTTCTGGGCACAATGTAATTTGCACGCTTGAGGGACAGGGTTTCAAACATCTTGCATGCCGATGTCTTCACCTCGGTCCGCGTCCAGACTGGCTTGTCGGCAGCGGCGTCTGAATGATTATCGGTTTCGCGCAAAGTGCACCTGTGCCGAACCTTGCCGCTCGGGATGGCCAGTTCGACAAACTCCACCCGCTCGCGGAATTGGTAATAGTACGGCGGGCGAAGGATCGTGGTCCGGATGACGAAGAATCCGTCGGGCACCGTACCGATGATTTGATCGGAGATGACGGCACTGGGACTTGGTGTTGCGGCAGCAGCGATGGTCCATGCCAGAAAGACCTGGATGGCAATCAACCACCTGCTGCGTGAAGTTACTCTCATGTGGGTGCCCCTCAAAAATTGTATGGGTGTTGTTGCATACAAACTGTCAGCAGGAATGTGAGGTTCTGCACAAGCCGAGGCTTGATGTACTGCCAGCGGATGGTGTGCAAACTCACAATGACCTGTACATCCACACGCTGGGCATGGCCGGGCCGAAACCGGCCTTCTCATAGGCCCGGCGGGCGGGTGCATGGCTGGGATCGCCACCTGTCCCGACGCTGGCCACTTTCATTCCCCCAGCCTTCATTGCCTCAATGGCAAACCGGTAAAGCCGGGTTCCGATGCCACGGCCTGAAACGTCCGGATGGACTGCATTGAGACCGATTTCACCGACCCTGGTGTTTTCGTCAAGCGACAGGCCCGTGAAGCCAACGATTTTCCCGTCGAGAACCGCGACAAATACCTGTTCAGGCGAGTCAGGTGCGCACATGCCGGCGAGAAGCTCGGCCTGTTCCGCTTCGGCAGAGGCCAGTGCGACACCGGCAATCTTGGGGCCGACGAGGTTGCGGAAAGAGCTGAACACGGGCGCAAACGCCAGTTCGCGTATGTGCTGAAGTTCATCGAGGTCTGACGGCGTGAACGGTCTGATGTCAATGTGCATGACCTTCGGTGCTCCCGGGTATTGATCAGTATCAAAGCCGACGGTTGCGGCACTGGCTAGGTTCTGCGGTGAAGCAACAGCCAGGGAAACAATGCTCAATGAACCATCGCCATCGCAAGGTCCTGCACCAGATTTTCGCTCACCCGATCAATCCCAATCTGCATTTCCGTGATGTAGAGACGATCTTCACCGAGCTGGGCGCGGACCTGGGCCATTCCGGCAGCGGCAAGCTGCAGGTGAAACTCAACGGCCATGTGGCCAACTTCCACGTCGCCTCGCACGCTTTGCCCAAGCAGGAGGTTATCCAGGTACGCAAGTTCATTGAAACCTGCGGCGTCGATCCGGAACGGGATTACCCGCTTTAAAACCTACCGGAAGACGGATGAATGCTGAGGTTACCGGGCGGTCAATGAACGCAGATCGGGAATTGATGATACGGGTGATGTTTTTAACTGCATCAACCTCTACCACCGCCGTTGCCGCCACCGTTGCCACCACCGTTGCCGCCGCCGTTGCCGCCACCGTTACCGCCGCCATTGCCGCCACCGTTGCCACCGCCATTGCCGCCGCCGTTACCGCCGCCATTGCCCACGTCCCCTCGTCCGACGCTACCGCCGCCGAAATTTCCCCGTCCAGGCGCCTCGCCTGCCCGACCTACACCTTTATTGTTTCCAGGGTTGCCCAAGCTGTTATTGGGGGAAGAGGGAGCCGAAACCGAAGCTGTTGCTGTATTTGACCCGCGATTGCCTGTTCTGGCGATCTGTGAAGCGCATCCACCCGTGTTCTGGCGAAACCGGGATTTCAACCGGCGTTGGTTCACGACAAACGGAAAAATCCGGGCAAGCTGCCGTCTGTTGAGGACCCCGCGGCGAGGCCTCATGGGATCAGAAATTCGGTTGCGTGAACCTGCAACGATGTACGAACACCGGCGGTTCAAAAGCTTGCAGCGGCCGCCGCGGCCACAAACTCTCACAGCACCGCGAAGAAGCATTACATAGGTACGCCCGCCGACAGTCCGGAAATCAAACGCTGTACCCCGAATAGCCAGCGTTGCCACCGGTGTCGTAATTCGGTAGGCGGAAGAACCGCTGTTACCGCTGATAAAGCGGAAAGCCCCGCCGGCAGTGCGCAACGCCAATTTGGAAAACGAACTTCTGCTGCCGGTCACCTGGCTATTCAACGTCAGGTTGGCTCCCGGTCCGACAACAAGACGGGTTCCGTCGTTCAACTCAAACTGACCCAGACCCCTGCTGTTGGCCCTGATGCGCTCATTCGCATACACCGGGCTCGCGGTCGCAATGCGACGTCCGCCATTGCCTTTGACGGACTGCTTTACGGAGACCGCTTTTCCGACTTTTGGCGCAGCATTGGAGGGCGAAATAATGAAAATCAGACTTAGAACAATCGATATCGATAACAGACACGTACGCATACCATCCCACTTTCTCAAGTGGAGCCCTGCGATTCCCCCCTGCAAATAGTGTTAGCGGCATTTCACTAACAGCCACTTTTTGCAAAGCCCACTCGTTCCCCGGAACTCAAGGTAATTGCATCTTGGCCCAAAGTTGCCCCAAAGGCAAATCGGTTGCCTGAACTGCAATGCGCATAGACATTGCTGCTAATTGCAAATGGGAGGAGATGCCTTGCAGTCTTTCCCGCCAGCAGAGTTGCAGGATTGGCGGGCCGAACTGATTGCAGAACCGGCATCCGTCGCGACCGAGACATAAGGCGCTGTAGTTGCATTGGCCGCATCAAGCGACAGGCTGGCACACTGTCCACGGCGAAATTCTGCCAAAACCCTGCAGTCGTTTGCCCGACAGCCGGAAAGCGCCTTGGTCCGGGCAGCCAAACGGGTCGGCAGGTCGCTTTCGATCTGCCATCTCCGGGTTGAGTTTGAAAATGCTATGGCACCAAACGGCGCGCCGTTCTCGAGTGCGGGCTTGGCACCGGACAACCGGGTAGTGGAGGTGTTACCAGAACAGCCCGTCAATACCGTCAAGGCAATGATGGAGATGATCAGGGCCGGTAACTTAAAAATATCGCTCGACCCTTAAAGCAACCCGTCCGTTCCGGTTCCCGAAGCTGAATCTCCAGCCGCTGTATCGCTGGTACTATCGGCCTGAGCCGCTTCGGCTGCTGCGGCCTCTGCTGCTGCGGCTTCCGCCGCGGCTGCCTGACCTACTGCCGAGTTTGGCGCGGCGTTTGCTTTGCCTGTGTCAGATGCATTGGCGGCTGAATTGTTGCCCGGCCCGGCGTTCGCATTCCCCCGGCCCGCATTTCCAATTCCATTGCCGCTACCGTTTCCAGCGCCGACACCATTGCCACCGCCGTTACCGCCGCCATTGCCACCGCCGTTGCCGCCGCCATTACCACCACCGTTGCCACCGCCATTACCTTTGGCGTAGGCAGAGTTTCCGGAAGAACTGCCACTGGAGAAATCAATCGCTGCCGGCATTGCCAAAAACGCTGTCGTTGCGATTGTGAGAACGGCGAATTTACAAAGTTTGCTGTAGCCAGTTGATATGGTCATTGAAAATGTCCCCGGATCGAATCAAATGAGAATGAATTAAAGCACTCCCATAAGAACACATTGGACCGGGACGTTGCAAACGCCATCATATGGCTAGGATGCTGACTTACGTAGGATGCTGACTTGCAATCGAAGTGAGTGCAGAACCGGAGGGGCCGGCGGCGACAGGCCGGCGACCTTCTGGACGTGTCAGTTCATTGAAGCATACACCGTCAAGCGGGCACCCAAAACGCTCGGCACCATCACAAACCCTTGCGATGGCCGGGCAGTTTTACCTCCTCGTGAGTGCTGGCGGGACGCCGCGGGCGGCGCTTTCCGAGCTTCGGCCAGGCGCGATCCAGCAACCGCACACAATACAATGCGACAGCAGCGGCAATCACAACGCCGAGGATTACGAGTAGCTGTTCCATGTCCGGCATTTTATATGAACGTCGTGTCAGGTTGATAACAGCTTGATTTGACAGTTAATAATGATGTTTACCGCAAGGTTTCGCGATGGTCCGGCTTCGGTTTTGAACTGCCCATTTGGCAACCATTCGTTAGCCGAACAAACAGTTTGCAGTTCACCCGACGTACGGCATGAGTATATTGCGCCGCATGAACAACAAACGAAATTCCCATCCGCGCTATGCGCTCAGTCACCCGGTCAGCCTGCTGATTGGCGATAACGGATGCCGTGTGTTCTGTGAACTGAAGGACATGAGCCTGACGGGCGCGAAGCTCGCATCGGTGCCGCTGAGATACCTGCCTGAAAGATTCAAGATCCTGGTCCCCAGTGAAAACGTTGCAGTTCCCTGCAGGCTGCGCTGGATGAAAGGATCAGAAGCCGGTGTTCAGTTCATCGGTGATCCTGACTATCGCCACAACATCTACGACGGGAACCGGGCCCTGGCTTACGGAGCGTTTGACCTGCGGCCCTGATCGGTTGACGTCGTAGCGGATTTACATCCACCCAAAATCGTGGACTTCGTTCCAGTCAGCATAAAAACTGTTGTTGATCGCCTCAATTTTGGGCATATTCCCGAACGTAAGCTCAAGCCAACGTTGGGCTTACTGTTAGTTCGTGTACCAAAAGGACGCATTTGGACGAAATTTCACTGGGGGGCACCATGATGCTGATCCCGCCATTGAAAAGACCGCTCATGCTTTACCTTAAGCTCACCGAATTCCACAAACTCAGGCCCTGTACCCTGCTTCTGGCAGGTTTCCTGATGATTGTGCCGACGGCGCTGAACACCGGATCCACCGGAACGCAAAGCCAGTCTGAAATCACTGACCGTCAAAAATCGAACACCGATGCCGTGACCGTCGTTGCCAGCGGCAACGGCCTGAAGGTCAACACCATCCAGGTCGGGCTCAGCATGGGCGTGGACCAGGTGGGGGACGGTAATACGCGGTACAATGTTGCTCCCAGGTTGCAATCGAGAATCCGGAAAAACCCGGAATTTGCCGCATTTGCAAAATTGCTCCAGGCGACCTCAAACAAGAAATACTCACCGGAGGAGATCAAGAGGCTTTATCTTGATTTCAAGAACTGGTCGCTGAAGAACAACACCCGGAGCCAGTAACTGCGCGGCAAGCAGTCGGTGATGCCGGCTCACCGACTCTTGTAGTGATTGGTAAAACTTGAAGCCACCGAGCTGCTGACTTAGCGTCAGATCATCGTCATTCAAATTTTGAAAGGATGGTCTGATGGAGAGTCTGGATTTTGTCGGAGTATTGAAGCTGGGCTTTGTCGGTCTGGGATTTCTGCTGGCCGGACTAGCCTATCTGCTGTTGAAAGCAGAGCAGAAAAAGGACCAGCCGAGGCCCACAATGATCACGCCCATATATGTGTTCATGGCCTTCGCACTGGTTTTGTCCGGTGCCGCAATGTACCTGCAGGCTACCAGCGCCGATGCCCAGAAGGTTGCGACAATCCAACCTTACAAGGACAAGCTGAACAAGCTTCACGGGCTGATCATTGGCAAGGCGATCAACACCATAAATCAAAACACCGAGGACAGCGTTGTCCGGCAATTCACCCAGAACCTGGTGAACGAGATTGACGATGCGAAGGCCCAGGGATTGCTGGACTAACCGCAAAACATGCAGCGCCAGGCGAGTGCGGTCCGGCAACTTTCAGATTCCGTGCTCCTCCAGGAAAGCCGTTATTGCATCCCGGCAGGTTTCCCAGGCCGGTTCGTGATCCAGCAAGATGTGGTTCCGGCTTTCAAGCGGCACAAACCGGGCATTGGGAATACCTATTGCCAGCTCACGGCCCTGGTCGAGTGAGACGCGCTGGTCGTCGTGTGAATGGAACACAATGGTCGGCACTTTCACCTTTGCGAGACTTTCGCGCACATCGATATCGGCGAAGGCATTCTGGAATCTGACCGCATTTTCCGGTGACGTGCACTGGCGTTGAAACTCATCGAACCACTCCAGGTCTTCGGGCTTGGCATCTGGCATGAAGGTTTGCGAAAATATGTGGCGGTAAGCGCGATTGCTGGTTCCCCAGCCATGCTTGGTAAGCGTCAGAACTGCTTCGCGCTTCTCCTTCTCTTCAACCGACGCGCCAATGCGCCAACCGGCCGCATAGCCTGAAACCAGCACCAGGCCCGACACCCGCTCGGGATGTGCACAACCGCCAAAGCGGCGTTCAGCCTGCCTGTCTGTTGTACAGCACAAATGCTGTCACGACCGGCACTGCGATGGCGGTTGAGGCGTACAGCAGTAACAGCAACCGGTAACTGATGGGATGCCGCGCAAGCGTCGTTGTCCGCGTTGCCGGTTCGTCGTCCTCTGAACTGCGGCGCAGGTACTCGTTCATGAAACCATTGCGAAAATGATTGCGCAGTTCATTCACCGCCATCAGCCAGGGTATCCAGAACACGATGAACGGCATTAATTCATTGAAGTCCATGCTGGACAAATCCTCCTTCCCGGGACGGGGCGAATTCAAGCCACTGCAGTAACCGGCAAGGGGTACATGGAAGCAGGCCCAATTGCCGTTCAACACAACCATACTGACACCGGGTTGTCAGTATGGTTGTGGTAGTTACGGGTTGGCAGAATCTCCTTGCAACTTGAAAACCTCCGGCAGTTCAATGACGAGATGAACACCGGAGTTGGCAAGGCATGAAAACAAGCCGGAAAAGGACACTGGAATGATCAAGGGCCGATGTGAGTGCGGAAGCGTGCGCTTTGAAGTGAATGCCGTCAGGCAGACAGTGACCGTCTGTCATTGCAGCCAGTGCCGCCGGACAAGCGGGCATTTGTGGGCCTCGACACATGCGCCGTTTGACAGCGTCAAATTCACCAGCGACAGCGGTCTTCAATGGTATGCTTCATCGACGACGGCAAAGCGGGGGTTCTGCAAGACCTGTGGTTCGAGCCTGTTTTATCGAATGAACGACGAGGACGGGATCGGCATCGCCGCCGGTTGTCTGGAAGACGCTGGAGACATGGCCATGGGCAAGCACATTTTCGTGGCTGACAAAGGCGACTATTACCCGGTGCCTGACGATGCGCCGGTGTTCCGGCAAGGCTGAACCCCGGCTGACCCCTTAAAATTTCTGATGCATGGGACAAGTTTTGCTCGTTTGTGCCCGTATCCGGCCCTGTCTATCTTTCGGCCTGGTCATACGGCATCCGGTCATCGAGGAGATGGAATTGCATCCTGAACAACTGAAAGAAGAACTGCTCGCCTGCTACCAAAGCTATTACGTCGAAGGCTTCAGAACCAATGATGTTGGTCTGATCGACAAGATTGTCCGCTATCCGATCGCCTACATCAAAAACGGGCAGGTCGAGATGCTGGATGAATACCCTGTCGACCCGGCAAAACTGAAAGCCGAACTGGGATGGGATCACTCGATCGACTGGTCTTTCGAGGTGTCAGGTGTCAACGACGCCAGCGCACATATGCAGGCGTCAGCCACCAGATGCCGGAAAGACGGATCTGTCATCGAACGTGTGCACGGGTTTTATGCGTTTACGAAAATTGACGGTGCATGGAAAATGTACGCCATGGCCGACGTGGTTTTTTGATGGTCGGCATTCCGGCCGGGATCAACTACATACCCATTTGCGAGAAAACTGGCGGAGAGAAAGGGATTCGAACCCTTGATACGGTTACCCGCATACACGCGTTCCAGGCGTGCGCCTTCAACCACTCGGCCACCTCTCCAGCACTGGCGGGAACATACACATAAAGGGATGAAGATCAAGCGGCTGCATCACACAATTGTAACCGGCTGATCCACTTGCAAGTTCGCCCGCGTATGCCAACATAGGCAGCAGTGTTTCAGATACACGGAAAAGGATTACGCTCATGTTCGGTTTTGCCCGCAAGAAGCTCGAGATACCGTCGGCCGCAGACGCCCTTCCCGGCCGCGATACGCCTATCCCGACGTCCGCGAAACATCTGGTCAACGGCAACCCGCTCAAAGGTCCCTATCCGGCCGGCCACGAGATCGCCTACCTGGCATTCGGCTGCTACTGGGGCTGTGAACGGGTGTTCTGGATCAGGCCGGGCGTGTGGGTGACAGCCGTCGGCAATATCGGCGGCACAACGCCGAACCCGACATATGATGAGGTCTGTTCCGGCCAGACCGGGCACGCAGAGGCCGTGATGGTCGTGTTCGACCCGAAGGTCGTTTCCTACGACCAGATCCTCAAATATTTCTGGGAAGCACATGATCCGACGCAAGGCATGCGGCAGGGCAATGACATGGGCACCCAGTACCGGTCCGGCATTTACTGGGTCGGCGATGCCCAGCGCGATGCCGCACTGGCCTCAAAGGCCGCCTACCAGAAAGCGCTGGACGCTAGGGGCTACGGTTCCATCACCACGGAAGTTCGTGAGGCAACCGAGTTCTATTTCGCCGAGAGCTACCACCAGCAATACCTGGCCCAGAACCCGAACGGTTATTGCGGCCTTGCCGGCACCGGCGTGGCCTGCCCGATCGGGGTCGGCGTCGAGGCATAAGGTTTGTATCGCTCACGCAAGCAGCCTTCGGCTGCGCTCCGCTGGGGCGGGCTTCGCGCGGCGGCCGGTCGGCCTTGCCTTGGCACTACATGCCTCGGAGGAGTTCATCACAACGGTTGTTCGGGTGCGGAGAACGAGGTGTTCTATTCCGCTCACGCCAGCAGCCTGTCGGCTGCGCTCCGCTGGGGCGCACTCCGTGCGACGGCCGGTCGGCCTTGCCTCAGCACTTTCGTGCTTCGGAGGAACTCATCACAACGGTTGTTCAAGGTCGGAGAACGGCCCGCCGAAGGCGGATAGGCTGTTCGACCAGCAAAAATAAGCAGCCGTCAGGCTGCTTGCGTGAGCGAAATCCCTTAAACAAGCTACCCCCTCAGGGTAGCCCCGGTTGCCTTGGTGACACCGGCAACGATTGCCTTGGACACGGTGTCGATCTCTTCGTCGGTCAGGGTCTTGTCCCTGGGCTGGAGCGTGACCTCGATGGCCAGCGAGCGCTTGCCCTCGCCGAGATTGCCGCCTTCAAACACGTCGAACACCGAGACATCCGACACCAGGGCTTTCTCGGCCCCGCGCGCGGCGCGCAGCAGCTTGTCTGCCGGTACATCGGCGTCGATGACAAAGGCGAAATCGCGTTTCACCGGCAAAAGGTCCGATGCGTTCATCGGCGGACGCGCGGCCTGGGACGATTTGGGCTCGGGGATGGCGTCGATGTTCGTCTCAAATGCCACCAGAGGGCCCTTTACGTCCATGGCATCAAGCACGCGCGGATGCACTTCGCCGAACCAGCCGAGCTGGTTCTTCGGCCCCAGTTGAACCGTGCCGGACCTGCCGGGATGAAACCAGGACGGCGCACCGTGCACGACCTGGACGCTGGCAACCGGCGCGCCTGCCACGGCAAGAGCGGCCACAAGGTCAGCCTTGGCATCGAATGCATCGACATTGCGCGCCTTCTCGCCCCAGTGCCGCGGGCCGGTCTGGCCGCGCCGGACACCTGATGCCCGCAGGGTCTCGTCTTCAGGCTGGTCACCGGCATAGACCTGGCCCACCTCAAACAGGCCGACCTGGGCCTGGCCACGGTCGACATTGCGGCCGGTGGCAGCCACCAGGTTTGGGATCAGCGACGGCCGCATGTCGGACAATTCGACCGAGATCGGATTGGCCAGTTTCAGTTCCGGCTGACCGCCGCCGAACAGGTCTGCCTGGGCTGCGGGCAGGAACGACCAGGTCACTGCCTCGTTCAGGCCGCGACCGGCCAGCGCCCGGCGTGCCGCCAGCATGCGTTTCTGGCGCGTGGTCAGAACCGGTTTGGCAACGGCATGGGCGCGCTGCATCGGCTCGGACTGCACCTGGTCCAGGCCGTAGATACGGCACACTTCTTCAACCAGGTCGGCCTCGCCATGGACATCCGGACGCCATGTCGGCACCGAACATGACAGCACATCGCCATTGTCGGTGACACCGAAACCGAGCGCGGTGAGAATTTCCACCTGCCGGGCTTCCGGCACATCGATACCGCCGAGCGACCTGACCCTGGACTTGCGCAGGTCGTAAGCCCGGGTGTTCAGGGGGGCAGCGCCGGCGATCACCAGTTCGGACGGTTCACCGCCACACAGGTCCATGATCATCCGGGTGGCAAGCTGGGCGCCGGCCTCCACAAAGGCCGGATCCACGCCGCGTTCAAAACGATAGCGTGCATCGGTGATCACATTGAGCTTGCGGCCGGTGGCAGCAGTGCGAACCGGGTCGAAGAAGGCTGCTTCGATGAACACGTTTTCGGTGTCCTCGCCACAACCGGATACCTCGCCGCCAATGATGCCGGCTATGCCTTCTGCGCCGTTGTCATCGGCGATCACCGTCATGGTCTCGTCCAGCGTGTATTCCTTGCCGTCGAGCGCCGTGAGTGTTTCACCCGGCTTTGCCATGCGGGCATGCACGGTGCCGTGCACCTTGTCCGCATCAAACACATGCAGCGGACGGCCGAAACCGAAAGTGATGTAGTTGGTGATATCGACCAGCGCGGAAATCGGGCGCAGGCCGATGGCCATCAACCAGCGCTGCAGCCAGTCCGGAGACGGGCCGTTCTTCACGCCCTTGATGTGGCGGCCGACAAACATCGAACACGGCATCGGGTCTTCATCGGCGAACCGCAGATCAACACCGATGGGAGATTTGTAGGTGCCAGCAATTTCCGGCACGTCCAGCGGTTTCAACCTGCCGAGGCCCTTTGCCGCCAGGTCACGTGCAATGCCGTAGACACCCAGCGCATCGGGCCGGTTCGGTGTTATGGCAACATCGATTACCGGATCATCAAGACCCAGCGCCTCGGCGGCGCTCATGCCGATGGGGAAATCTTCCGCCAGATCGATGATGCCGTCGTGTGAATCGGAAATCATCAGCTCGCGCTCCGAACACAGCATGCCGGCGCTTTCAACTCCACGAATGGTGCCGACTTCAAGGTCGACACCGGTGCCGGGCACGTGGGTGCCGGGACCCGCGAACACGCCGACCAGACCGGTGCGGGCATTGGGCGCACCGCACACCACCTGAACCAGGCCGCCCGCGGTTTCAACATCGCATACCCGCAAGCGGTCCGCATTGGGGTGCTGGCGGGCCTCTTTCACCTTGCAGATGGTGAACTCCGCCAATGCCCTGGTGCGGTCCTCGACGCCTTCGACCTCAAGGCCCACGCCGACGAGGCCATCGCAGATTTCATCGATGGTGGCGTCGGTGTCGAGATGCTGTTTGAGCCATTTCAGAGTGAACTTCATGACAGTCCTCCTGCCAGTGTCGGCACGTTGAGCGAACGGAAGCCATAGTGCCTCAGCCACCTGAGGTCGGCCTCGAAGAACGCCCTGAGATCAGGAATGCCGTATTTCAGCATGGCCAGCCGGTCGATACCCATGCCGAAGGCGAAACCCTGAACCTTTTCCGGATCCAGGCCACCGGCCCGAATGACGTTGGGATGCACCATGCCGGACCCGAGAATCTCCAGCCAGCTGTCGCCGACACCGACCTTCACCTGGCCTTTTTCCCAGGAACAGTTGATGTCCACTTCCATGCTCGGTTCGGTGAACGGGAAGTGCGAGGCGCGGAAGCGCATCTTTACCGCATCGA
This sequence comes from Anderseniella sp. Alg231-50, assembly GCF_900149695.1. NCBI lineage: Bacteria > Pseudomonadati > Pseudomonadota > Alphaproteobacteria > Hyphomicrobiales > Parvibaculaceae > Anderseniella > Anderseniella sp. Alg231-50. The sequence continues at coordinate 731,650 of NZ_LT703003.1, forward strand.
CCTCGAAGAACGCCTTGCAGAATTCTTCAAGGCACCATTTCAGATGTCCCAGATGGGTCTTGTCATCGAGCACCAGGCCTTCGACCTGATGGAACATCGGGGTGTGGGTCTGATCTGAATCACACCGGTAGGTGCGGCCCGGTGCAATGATGCGGATCGGCGTTTCGCTTTCCTGCATGGTGCGGATCTGCACCGGTGATGTGTGGGTGCGCAGCACCATGCGCGAACCGTCTTCTTTCGGGTTGAAGTAGAAGGTGTCGTGCTCCTGGCGGGCCGGGTGATCATCGGGGATGTTCAGGGCCCCGAAATTATACCAGTCGGTTTCGATATGCGGGCCCTCGGCCACGGAAAAACCCATGTCACCGAAGATCTGGGTGATCTCCTCCCAGACCTGGGAAACCGGATGCACCGAGCCCTGCATTTCCGGGCGTACCGGCAATGTCACGTCGACGAACTCCGTCGCCAGGCGGGCTTCAAGGCCGGCTTCCTTCAACGAGGCTGAGCGGGACGCGATTGCTGCGGCCACCTTGTCCTTGAGCGCGTTCAGGGCCTGGCCTGCCTGTTTGCGCTCGTCAGGTGACATGGCGCCAAGCGTTTTCATGCGCTCGGATATGGCGCCCTTCTTGCCCAGCGCCGACACTCGCACGGTGTCCAGCGTTGCCTCGTCGTGCGCAGCCTCAACGGCGCCCACTAATTGGCTTTCCAGTTCTGCCAGTTCGGTCATGGTGAAACCCATTGGTCATTTTCAGAAACAACAAAGCCGGACTTATCGCGCAATACTCTTGCGACAACAATGCCCGGCTTCAACTCGGTGTGTGTGTAGTCAGATAGCAGCGTTAAGACTTACAGCGCAGCTTTTGCCTTTTCGACCAACGCCTTGAATGCGTCTGGTTCGCGTACGGCAATATCGGACAGGACTTTACGGTCGACTTCGACACCGGCTTTGCCGAGGCCCTCGATAAATCGGCCATAGGTCATGCCCAGTTCACGGCATGCAGCGTTGATGCGCTGGATCCACAATGAACGGAAATTACGCTTCTTGCGACGCCTGTCGCGATAAGCGTACTGACCTGCCTTTTCCACGGCCTGGACGGCAGCGCGGAACACATTTTTGCGGCGGCCGTAATAACCTTTGGCTGCCTTGACGACTTTGCGGTGACGCGCATGAGCGGTCACACCACGTTTAACTCGTGCCATTTTGGGGTAACTCCTTGCGTACCGTTAGCGGTTGGGCATAAAGCCCTTGATGATCCTTGCGTCCGACTCCGTGAGGATTGTCGTCCCGCGCTGATTGCGGATGAACTTGTTCGACCGCTTGATCATGCCATGGCGCTTACCGGCCTGAGCCGATTTCACCTTGCCGCTTGCGGTGAAGCTGAAACGCTTCTTGCAAGACGCTTTCGTCTTCATTTTGGGCATTTTGCTGTCTCCATTTTGCTCACGACAATGTTCATCCGGTTCGCAAACCCAAGCTGAGCGCGCACTTCATGCGCTGGCCGATCGGCCTTGCCCTGCTTCGCTCGCGACGTGATGAGCCTGTCGTTTGAGCCTGTTTTTAAGCATTTAAACCGCCACGGCAGCCCACACTGGCCGGGCGGTTCGTTCAAACGAGGTGGCTTATAACCGCGATGGAGCCACTTGGCAACACCTTCGGCCGCCTGCGCAAGCAGCCTGGTTTGTTTTGTTCCGCTCACGCAAGCAGCCTTCGGCTGCGCTCCGCCAGGGCGGGCCTGACCGGCCCGAGGCCCGGTCGGGCCTAGTTGGGGTTCAACATCTAGGTAGGTGCAAGTGGTTACTCATTATTCCGGTCGAACAGCTTTACTCAGCACTGCGTGCTTCGCGCCGTTCTCCGACCCCGAACAATAGTAGTGATGAGCTCCAATCCGAAGCACGCAAGTGCTGAGGCAAGGCCGACCGGCCGTCGCACGAAGTGCGCCCTAGCGGAGCGCAGCCGAAGGCTGCTTGCGTGAGCGATATCAAAGCATTTCCGGTTCACGACCCACGCGCCTCGCGAGAGGTGCAACCGTCAGTCCCTGTACAATGATCGAGAACAGCACGACCAGGTAGGTCGCGGTCAGGATTTCAGGTTTCCATTCGCTGGCCGGCAGTGAAAGCGCCAGGGCCACCGAGATGCCTCCCTTCAGGCCACCCCAGGTCATGATCGGCACCACACCTTTCGAATACCCCCTGAACGGCGATACAACCGCTATGGGGATGGCCACGGCGACAAGTCGGCCGACAAGCGCCAGTCCGATGGCCGCCAGCCCGGTCGTCATGGTGTCCCAGTTGAATGTAATGGCAAAAATCTCCACCCCGATAAGCAGGAACAGCACTGCATTGAGCATTTCGTCAATCAGGGTCCAGAATGCGTTCAGGTGTTGCCGGGTTTGTTCCGACATGCCGTATTTGACGCCGGTATTGCCGATAAACAACCCGGCCACCACCGCCATGATCGGACCCGATACGTGCAGTGCGACGGCCAGTTCATAACCGCCAAACGCCAGGCCGAGTGACAGCAGTATTTCCAGCGGGTAATCATCAATGCGCTTCATCACCTGAAACACACACCAGCCAAGCACCGCACCCAGGAGCACGCCACCGAGCACTTCCTTGGCAAAGAAGCCCGCCACGCCGGTAATGCTTGCATCTGCGTGTACGCCTGCCACCGGAAACGCCAGCCCGGCGAGCAGCAAAAACGCAACGTAGCCGACACCGTCGTTGAACAGGCTCTCGCCGGCAATCTTGGTTTCAAGGGATTTGGGCAGCTCGGCCTGCCGCAGAACACCGAGAACCGCGACCGGATCCGTGGGCGAAATCAGCGCGCCAAACACCAGGGCCGCCAATAGCGGCATGGCGGTAAGCCAGTAAAAGCCAACCCCGACGACGAGGGTTGAAAGGGCAACCCCCAATGTCGCCATCAAGACGATCACCCATGCTTCATTGCGCAGATCGTCAATGTTAACGTGCAGGGCGCCTGCAAACAGCAAGAGACCCAGCATGCCTTCCAGCAGGGCTTGCGAAAATTCGATTTCCGCCACAAAGGCGGTGATGGCCTCGGCAATGCTGAGAACCGGAAACAAGGCTTCCAGGCCAAGCACCGACAACGATGCCAGAAACGCCACGACCAGAATACCGATGGCTGACGGTAGTTTGAAGAACAGGTAATTGATGGCCCCAAAGGCACCGGCAAAGACAATCAACAGTGCCGTGATCTGCAAGGTATTCATGTTTGTGGCGCCCCTGTTACCGAAAATCCGGTCGAACCGGATGAAATGACCATTTCACAGCTACAACAACCACAATGCAGAAGGAAACCCTGCCGGTCCACCCGGCCGGAATAACAAACGCCGCCGGATCACTCCGGCGGCGTTGCCAAACGTTCAGTTGCAACCGGGCTAGCAGTCACGGTTCTCGACACATCTGTACCACCTGCGGGTTTCCCAGCCATGGCGACGCGCGCAGCGCCGCTCGATACGGCGACATGCCCTGTATTCCTCGCGCTCGCGTGCCGCGGCTGCCACAGCGCCAATGGCTATCGCGCCTGCCGTCAGCCCCAGGCCGATGCCCAGATTGCGCCTTCTGTTGCGCTTGCGCCGGTTGCGCCGGATGCGGTTGCGCGCCCTGCGCTGCTTCTTTGCAACCTTGTAGCTGCCGTCCGCTGCAGGTGCCGCAATTGGTGCCTTCACGGCAACTCCCGGCGCTATGGCTGCCGCAGATGCGATCTGCGAGCCGGCCATCAGCATCAGCGCTGTCGCTGAGACGGCAAACAATTTCCTGACCAATTTCAGACTCCTGTCCTTAGATTGTATCTATTGCACATGGCGGGCTGTGAACATCACGTCCAAGCACCTGCCAGTACCGATTCTGCGGCGCAAACTAGGTGCAAAACGACACCAAGTACATGTCAAAAAACAGCGCACCCGGACTGATCCGGCAACGCAATGTCTGATCGGCAGAATTTGATCTAGCAACCCCGGTTTTCGACACAGTTTTCCCACCTGCGGGTCTCCCAGCCATGGCGTTTGGCACAGCGACGCTCAATACGCCTGCAGGACCGGTCGCGCCTGAACACCTTGTGGTCGCGCGCTGCTGCCGCTGCCGCGCCAAGCGCCAGGAACCCTTCCATGATACCGGTGCCTATATCATCCAGCTCACGCCGGATCTTCCGGCGGCGCTCACGAGCTCTGCGCGTATCGCGCGCCACCTTGTAGCTGCCGCCGCTTACGCTCTTGCTGAGCGGTGCCCTGTCAGCAATCCCCGGCAATACGACAGCTGCCGAAGCAATCTGTGATCCAGCCGTCACAATAAGCGCTGTTGCCGCGACGGCCGACAATTTCCTGAACATGTCCAGACTCCCGTCGTCATTCTTGCAGTCTTTCTCACCGCATTAACTCTCGATGCTGTGGCTGCGTAAAAAGTGCTTACGCGCCAGACACATCCGCTGTGTACGGCAGATTAGCGGCAAACCGGGATCAGGTACAAATTAAACTTACGCCACCGGGATTGTCCCGATGGCGCAATTCATTGTGATGACGGTAGTTTTTGAGATCAGTAGCCGCGGCGAGCCATGCAGCGTTCCCAGCGCCATGTGTGCCAGCCAAAGCGGCGGGCGCAGCGGCGAGCCGAACGGCGGTAGTGGCGGCCACCGCGATACCCATGATCGTAGCCATAATAGCCGTGGCCATGTGCGGCGCCGAGAGCGCCGATGGCTGCGACGGTACCGACACCGGCCCAGAACGCGCCCTTTTTCGAAATGGCGTGGGCGGGCGAGGCCATTGCAGCGGCGATGGTGATGGCTGCGACGGCGGCGATTGCTGTGTTGCGGATGGTGGTCATTGGTCCGGTTCCTCTTTTTTGTCTTGTTTGTCTGTATGTCGTGTCAATCACGTTGATGTCAGTGAAGATGACGGAATTGTAATCTTTGGGATGTGCAGTCCGTCACATGCCGGAATTCGCCGGATGCACAGACATCTCAGCCCCCAGACCGGTCGTTTGCGCCAGCATTGTGAAAAAGCAGCCCTGCCGCGCTGCGACCCCTTGACCGTCATCACCATTTGAGCCTCAATCCCGGCCATGCCCTTACAAACATCATCTCCTGCCCAGTGCGGCCTCGACGCTGCCCGTCTCACCCGAATTGACGACTGGATGCAGCGCTATGTCGATGGCGGCAGGTTTCCGTTTGCCGCGACCCTGATCGCCCGCAAGGGCCGGGTGGCCTGGGAAGGCCATACCGGGTACTCGGACGTGGAGGCCAAGACCGCTTACACACCCGACACGCTGGCGCGCATGTATTCAATGACCAAGCCTGTGACGTCGACGGCGTTCATGATGTTGTATGAACAAGGGCTGGTTCACCTGGATGACCCGGTGTCGATGTTCATCCCGGAGTTTGCAGATACCAAGGTGCTCGTGTCCGGTGCCGAGAGCCTTGATCAGACCGAACCGCTGCACGCTCCGATGACGGTACACAACCTGTTGACGCACACGTCGGGGCTCACCTACGGCTTCAACCAGGACCTTTTGTCCGAGACCTACGGTGCCAACCGGCTGGATTTCGGACAACGTGCCGGCGGGCTTGCAGAGACCGCTGTGCGGCTGGCTGAAACACCGCTGCTGTTTCAGCCCGGGTCACGCTGGCATTACTCGGTTGCCACGGATGTAGTCGGGCGAATTGTGGAAGTGGTCTCCGGCAAGACGCTGGACCGGTTTTTTGCAGACAATATTCTCGAGCCCCTCGAGATGCACGACACGTCGTTTGTCGTGCCGTCATCAAAAATGGGCCGGTTGGGGCCATGCTATGCATATGACCCCGAGGGCGGCATGCCGGTGTTTCCCACCGGGTTCGGCGAGGGTGAGGTGGACACCATGTCCGGCGGCGGGGGATTGATATCAACCGGCCGCGACTATCTGCGGTTTGCCGAGATGCTGCGGCGCGGCGGCGCGCTTGGCGATGTGCGCCTGCTGAGCCGGCATACCCTGTCTCTGATGACGTCAAACCACCTTCCCGGCGGTGTCGACCTGGCAACGCTTGGCCCCAGTGCGTGGTGCGAGACATCGTTCAGCGGTGTTGGCTTCGGCCTGGGCTTTGCCATCAGCCTCAATCCGGCACAATCGATGCTGTCGGCCAGTGCCGGCGATTTTTCCTGGGGCGGCATGGCCAGCACGTATTTCTGGTGCGACCCGAAAGAGGAACTGTCGGTGGTGTTCCTGACCCAGCTGCTGCCGTCGAGCACCTGGCCGAGCCGCAAGGAATTGCGGGCGCTGGTCTATCAGGCAATCGTGGACTGAACCTGGAACTGCAGACCTACAGGGAACGCGCAATCAGCACTTTCATGATCTCGTTCGATCCGCCGTATATCCGCTCGACACGGGCGTCGCGATACATGCGCGAAATCGGGTATTCATCCATGTAACCATAGCCACCATGCAGTTGCAGGCATCTGTCGATGATCTTGCACTGGAGATCGGTAAGCCAGTATTTCGCCATCGAGGCGGTGGTTGCATCGAGACCGCCATTGATGTGGCGTTCAATGCAGTTATCGACGAATACCTTGGCGATGGTTGCTTCGGTCTTGCACTCGGCAAGCACGAACTGGGAGTTCTGGAAGTCAATGACAGACTTGCCGAATGCCTTGCGCTGCTTGACATAATCCAGGGTTTCGCGCAACGCGCGCTCAATCCGGGCAACGGCGTAAACCGCAATCAGCAACCGTTCCTGGGGAAGCTGCTGCATGAGCTGCACAAACCCCTGGCCCTCCTCCGGGCCCAGAAGTGCATCTGCCGGCACTCGAACATCATCGAAAAACAACTCCGATGTGTCATTTGATTTCATACCCACCTTGTCGAGGTTCCGTCCGCGCCTGAAGCCGTCCACCTTGTCGGTCTCGACAACAAACAGCGACGTGCCTTTGGCGCCAGCCGACGGGTCGGTCTTGGTTACGACCAGTATCAGATTGGCCAGTTGGCCATTGGTGATGAAGGTTTTTGAGCCATTGATCACATAATGATTTCCATCCCGCTTTGCGGTTGTCTTCACGCCTTGCAGGTCGGAACCGGCTCCCGGCTCCGTCATGGCAATCGCCGCGATGTAGTCGCCGGTCGCCATTTTGGGCAGCCAGCGTTTCTTCTGCTCGTCGGAACCATAGTGCTGGATGTATGGAGCAACAATTGCCGAGTGCAAGGGTCCGCCGAAACCGTCGCAACCATGCAGGTTTGTCTGATAGGTAATAATCGCCTCATGACCGAAATCCCCACCCGGTCCGCCAAATTCTTCAGGCACCGCGGCACATAGCAGACCTGCAGCGCCGGCCTGTTTCCAAATGTCGCGATCAAATACGCCGGCCTTTTCGAAATCATCATAACGTGGAGCCACTTCGGCTTCGAAGAACCTGCCTGCCTGCTCTACAAGCATTTCATGGTCTTCGGCCATCCAGGCCGGTGTGGGCAGATCAAAAACACTCATAAGGGTTGGTCCGTTTCATGATGCATCAGAACTCCAGCTCATGATCCGGCTTTCCCTGCCTGCTCGGCAAGAAAAAAATGCCACCGGCCGGGCCGATGGCATTTCAAATTACAGGTGCACGCCGTCAAACAGGCAAAGCGGGCCAAATCAGCCGGCTTTTGCCTTGACCGCATTACCTTCAGTGCGCTCTTTCAACATTCCGTCGACAATCTCAACGGTGCGCTGAAGATCGAGTATCGCTTCGTCAAGCTCAACACGCTGTACCTGGAGTGCGTCCAGACGTTCACGCATTTTGGTCGAAGCTACCCGAAGCTGGGTCAACTGACCATCACGCAAGCTGTAAAGGTCCAGCAGTTCCTTGATTTCCTCAAGCGAAAACCCGACCTTCTTGCCGCGCAGGATCAGCTTCAGCCGAGCCCGGTCGCGGTATGAGAACAATCTCGTCCAGCCGCGTCGCGCCGGGCTGAGCAAGCCCTTTTGTTCATAAAAACGCAGGGTTCGCGGTGTCACTTCGAACTCTTTGCACAATTCAGTAATCGAATATGTGCGATCCCGGTTTTCATGTTCCCCCGATTTAACAACCATAAGTCACCTTCCAGCCTGGCTTCGACCAGGCAAATAATGGATTTGCAATTACACGATAAACTAGCATCTGCCAAATGGCATGCTTGGGTAAAACTTTACCTAATAATAGAATGCGGCAAGAATTAGCCTGTTGCAATCTCATAAAACCACTCATGACGTGACCAAAAGTCTCATTTAATAGCGATTTGGGCAGCGTGTGTATCACACCACGCATCTGCGTCAATACGTATACGGTAGGTATTAACACGAAAATGGCGGTATCCGCAAATCTTGCCAAATACAAAACGTAAATCAAATGTCCAAAATAGGGACAAGCTTAACTCGTTCTTAACCAAACCCGTTAACTTTTAGCATTATCGAGGGGGTGGATTCGTTTCCACCGGGCATTGGCCGGTCTTGCAAAGGGACGGGTCAGGACAGCGAAAAGAGAATTGGGTCATGAAGCCAGGCATTCCATGGAGCGTTAAGGGCATCGACGGCAAGGCGCGCGAGATTGCAAAGGACGCTGCCACCTCGCAAGGCAAGACCCTTGGGCAATGGCTGAACCAGAAAATACTGGAAAGCGCCGACGAAGACGCCGACCTGAAAACGCGCGCAACCCGCAAGAAACCATCTTCATCCACGCGCGCGCGCACTGCCCGTTCAAAGTCGGCAGCTGCATCGCGTGGCAAAACCGGCACAAAGTCTGACAATCACTCCGCATCCGATGACAGTGCAATTGAACGTAAACTGGACATCCTGGTCGCCCGCCTGAGCGAAATGCAGGAACGCGAAACAATTGCAGAAGCACCACAGCATGTGCTTGCCGCCGCCGCGCCTGCAACAAGCGACCAAAACAGCAGCAAGGCAATGGACCTGCTGCTGGACCGCATTGAGCAGGGCGAACAGCGTGCCCAGGAGGGTGTCAGAACACTCGGCAAGCGTGTCGACAAGATCGGTGACCGGCTTGAGGAAATCGCGCTGCGCCCAGTTGAAATCACGGCTCGCGAGGTCCCCGGTTTCAGCGCCCTTGAAGGCGCCGTTCGCAACATTGTCGATCACATTGAAAAGTCGGACAAGCAATCCCTTGACACCATAGGCCAGCTGCAAAACCGGATTGTTGAACTGGACGGCAAGGTCGAGGCTCCGTCACGGGACGGCGGCAGGCCCGAAATCATGGCCGATCTGGAAGCCCGCATGCAGGAACTGGCAACCCGCGTGGAACAGACTGCGGGCAGCGGCGAGGACCCACAGCTGAAAGCCATGTTTGAAGCCCGTATCCGCGAGCTTGCCGAACGCATTGACATGGTTCGCCATTCAGCGGAAGCCATCGGCCAGCAAGCCGAAGCGACCGCCGGCAGAGCCGCTGAAGAGCAGGCAAGCGCCATCGAGGCCCGCCTGGCCGGCCTGGTGGAGCAGGCCGAACAGAAACTGCAAAGCGCAGGTTCTTCCGATGCAGGACTGGCGTCCGTACAGTCGGACATCTCAGAATTGCACCACCGCTTTGAGGAAATCCGGCAACAGGCTGCTTCCGACCAGGAAGTTCAGGCGCTGCGCAGCGCTCTGGAAATGCTGTCCAGCAGGGTGGATGAAACCCCCGGCCTGGAGCCGATTGCCCAGCTCGAACAGCGTATTTCAGATTTGAGCGCGCAATTGCAGCAGGTTGCACAACCAGCTGACTACCAACCGCAACTCGGTGCACTGGAACAGCGCGTCATGGCGCTGGACACCCAGTTCGCAGCTTCATCTTCCGGTGCAGATCCGCAAATCAGCGACCAGATGGCGACAATCGAACAGAGGCTGACTGTAACCGAACATCAGCTGGGCAGTCTCACAACCATTGAAAATTCCATACAACAGCTGTTCGCCAGCCTCGAAGAGAGCCGCGCTGAAGCCCGCTCACTGGCCGAGACCGGAACGTCTGCCGAGGCAAGCGAACCGTCAGCTGAACTGCGAGCCCTGCAGGACGGCCTGGCTGCTGTAAGAGCCAATGCCGAAACTGCGGATCAGCGTACCCAGGCTACGCTGGAGGCGGTTCATGAGACACTGGCCCAGATCATCACCAAGCTCAGCGAAGTTGACAGCACCAACACAGCAGCGGGCCATCCCACCGGTGTGGCCGCGGGTAATACCAGCGCCGACGAAATAGACGCACTTACCGCCAGCGTCGCCGCTTCTGCTGCGGCAATCTCTGCGGAAGCGCAGACGGTCGCCGCGCAGCCACTTGCTGGTGACGCCCCAGCACAAAACAATGTTGGCGAGACTGCAGTACAACAACCCACTCATACAGATGCACTCGCGGACGTGCCCGGCATTGATGCTGCACCTGGAGCAGCGCCCGCCGCCGAAACTCAGCCAGCGCCTGCCGAGGCACCGTCAGGCAACACGGACTGGCTGACCGTTGTCCGGTCTCACATGCGCAACAACCACGGCATCAACTCGGATGTGCCAATGTCGATGTCTCCACAGACAATGGCCGCGGCAGGTCCTGCCGGTGCAGCCGACAGCCATGTTGATTTCATAGCCGCAGCGCGCCAGGCCGCATCCGGCAGCGTGGACACGGCGGGACCTGATCCGCTGGGAGCAGTGCCCGCTGACTTTGGCGGTTTTGACCCGCATGCAGATGATGCCGATCAGGAACAACACATGTTATCGTCTGCCGTGTCACGCAAGGAGCGCTCCGACGGCAAAAAGTCCAGAAGCAGCGGCGGCTCCAACCGTAAACGCCTGATTCTGGCCGCTGTTGTACTGCTGGCCGCCGTCTCCGCCTATACCACCAAGTCCGGCCTGTTCAGCGCAAGCCCCAGCAAACAGAGCTCTGTATCTGAACCGGCGGCACCTGTGGCAACCAGCATGGTGGAGCCTGCAAAGGAGCAGGCGCTGCAACCTGCAACGGCCAGGATCGAATTGCCTGTATCCGGCAGGCCGGTTGAAATCCCCGCGACGACGGCGCGCAAGGACCGGATCGGGACGGATCCGATTACGACAGCCTCCGTTGGCTCAGCCGATAGCTCCGACCCGCTATTGTCGCAGATTCCCGGCACCCTGGGCAATTCTGCGGTGCCGGTCACAGCAACAACACTGCCTGAGCAAATCGGTACTGCCGAGCTTCGCCAGGCGGCGATGAGCGGCAATCCCAGCGCCCAGTTCATCATCGCCAGCAGGTACCTGGAGGGCAGAAAGGTCGGTCGTGACCATGACAAGGCCGCGCAATGGTACATTCGCGCCGCCGAGGGTGGTCTGGCAGCTGCGCAATATCGCATCGGCACTTTGTATGAACGCGGCAGCGGCGTTGCCCAGGACCGCTTTCGGGCGATGAACTGGTATGCCAGGGCCGCCAAGCAGGGAAACATCAAGGCAATGCACAACCTGGCCGTGATGTCTGCCGACACGGCGAACGGCAAACCCGACCTGGCGCGCGCCGCCAAATGGTTCGGTGCCGCCGCCCGGCATGGCCTGCCCGACAGCCAGTATAATTTCGCCGTCCTGAACGAACGCGGCCTGGGCATACCGAAAAACATCAAGGAAGCTTACAAGTGGTACTCGCTTGCCGCCAGAAGCGGTGATCGCGATGCCGTCAAAAAGGCAGAGGAGATGAACGCAGCCGTAGACAAGGTCGCGCTCACGGTAATTGACCAGTCGATCGCATCGTGGAAACCGACCGCACCACAGCGCGAAGCCAATATGGTGTCCATTACCGAACAGTCATGGGGTATCGCCAAAAGCAGCAGCCGGAGCCCGGCAGGTGCGTCGGCCGGGCAGACCGCCGGCCAGCCGGTTGCCGCAAAAGACCGCATCAGGCTGGTTCAGGAACTTCTGTCCCAGAAAGGCTTCGATCCCGGCACCGCTGATGGCCAGATGGGCTCGGGCACGGCAAATGCCATCAGACTGTACCAGTTGCGCAACGGCCTGCCGGTCAACGGCATCGTGTCGAAGCAGTTGCTGGAGCATCTGCAAAAAGGCGTGATCTAAAGGCTTTCGGTTACGACGAGGCGGTAGCCGCAGTCGCACGCTTCGAGGTTCAGCAGTTCGACATGACGCTGTTCCCATGCGCCGCTTGCCAGGTCTTGCTCAAGCCTTGTCAACGCCTCGGAGACATCGCCAACCGCCCAGAAAGACGACATGGCGGCGCGAATCCGGGGATCCAGATAAGCTGCCGGGCGGCGCCAGTAAGCGCTCAGGAAACCATCGCTGCAATCATGCGGTATGGGAACGGGAGAAACCGCCACCGGTCCCAGCCACTCTGCGTAATCGGTTATCTTCGGCATTTGTGTTTCGTCGAGGGCTGCCAGCTCCGGAAAGTAATCCAGAAGCCAGAACGCGCGAAATGAAGGATCGTAGGTCAGGACAATCACGGGGCCGCGCGTCACACGGCGCATCTCCTTGAGGCCCTGTTCCTTGTCGGTCCAGTGATGAACCGTCAGGATCGCCGTGGATGCATCAAAGGAATTGTCGTCGAACGGCAGGCTTTCGGCGTACCCCTGGATGACAGGCGCTGCCGATGGCCCGCGCTGCCGGATCATTTCAGCGGAAGGCTCAACGGCGGTAACCGATCTGCCGGCCGGTTCGTACGACCCGGTTCCGGCCCCGACATTCAAAACCGTTTCGGCTGGCCCCAAGGCATTTGAGATCACCGCCTCAATCCGGGCCTCGGGTTTCCTGAGATCAGAATAATTAACACCGATCGTATCGTAAGACGTGCGCATGGTGCTCCGTAGCATAGTGCGACGGGTTTGTCAGAAAAGCTCCGCTTTGTGAGGCGTGACTCCTATTGGTCCATGACGCAGCGAAAAGCCGGCCCCGGCCAAGGACGAATATTGAAACTCAAACGACCTCTCCGGTCAGCCGATTCGATGACGGGTTTCCTTTAAAACTTTCCGTTGTTGTTCTTCCACTCACTTCGCGGCGCAATTCTTTCAGTCGTGTCCCAGTGCTCAACAACTTTGCCGTTCGAAACGCGGAAGAGATCATAGAATGACGAATGCTCCCCGTAGAAATATCCCTCACTGACGGAAAGAACGAAATTCCCTTCAGCCAATACGCGATGGATACGCTGATAGTCGATTATTCTGTGACCGTTGTGTGTTGCGCCAAGCGCACCGCGGAGCAATGCAAGACCATCTCCCATCCGGGGATTGTGTTCAGCATAGGTCTCTGCGCCGACATAGGTTTCGACACTGTCGAGATCGCCTCGCAACAGCACGTTTTCGATATATGATCGAACGAGCTCCCGATTGAGTTCCGTCAGTTCATGGTCTTCAACCCCGGTTGGTCCATCCACCATGCCGCGTCCGGATTGGTTGAGATCTGCTCTATGTTGGATATTGTCCCAGTGCTCAACCGCCTGACCGTCTTCAAACCTGAACACTTCAAAGCCGATGTTTCTGCGCGCGAAATCGTACTCGGTATGCGCAAAAACGAAATCACCATCTTCAAATACCCGCACGATGTTCACGCGGGGCGAGGTCTTGGAGAGCCGCTCGAACAACGCCGCAAGTCCTTCGCTGCCCTCATGGGTTTGGGGATTGTGTTGGACATATCTTGCTTCGTTGACCACCGCGACTGGTCCCGGGTCACCTGTCTCGATGCTTTTCAGCAAGGCACAAATCTGGTCTTTCTTCGCTACAGACATGTCAGTCCCAACAGTCGTTCCGCTGATTATTCAGAGTGGACATTAACAGAAAGAAACTGGCATGCCGAAGGAGCATCCGCACATTGCCGACTTCATCCGTTTCATATGTTCGCAAGCGCCTGTCAGCATGCTAACCATCACTGCCATCGGAAGCTCTGCAGCCACCAAAACGCCTTTCAAACTTACTGTGCAATTACTGAGCAACACGGTTATTTATGGTACTATCCTTTTGTTGTAACCTGACCGGCCGCACGAGACCATGAAACTGTCCGAAGCCATTTCCAGGATTCCAGGCCCGGCCCTGTGGCTCGGCGTAGCCGGTCTGCTGCCGTTCTGGCTGCCGTTTCTGCTGCTGGGCAGCGAGGCCGAACAAGGCACTGCGTCGCGCGCCCTGCTGATCCAGATGGGATATGGCGCGGTCATCCTGTCATTTCTCGGCGGCATCCGCTGGGGCGCCGCCCTCAAACTGCCGCCCGGTCCGTTGCAGGCCACCCTTTTTGTGCTGTCCGTCCTGCCGTCGCTGGCAGGCTTTGTGGCCCTGCTGCTGCCTGCAACCGTCGGCCTCATCCTGCTGATCGGCGGCTTCCTGCTGCAAGGTGTGTGGGATGTGCAGTCATCGCAACGCGGCGAGCTGCCACCGTGGTATGCAACCTTGCGGGCCATGCTGACCACAGGCGCTGTTCTGGCCCTGGTTGCGGCAATTGTCGTGCGCGCCGTATCTACGTCCTAAAGCACCGCGCGTCCCGGCAACGCATGCAAGGCGCTCTTGCCGACCATGATCACCCGGAAAGCGTCGCCTGCAAGCAACGGGCGAAACGCTTCATGGCGCACGTCCAGACCACCTGTATAGGCCCCGAACGCCGGCAGGATGATGCGCGCCGGTGAAACGACAAAACACTTGGTCCGCAGCCTGCGCCCGCGCCGCCTGATGGCAGCCACCGGGTGCAGGTGACCGGCGATCTCGTTGACCGCGCCGGCGCCGGGTTCATGGCGGAGGGTAACATCACCCAAAGCAATCTCCACTGACCGGGCACCCGGCAAATGCTCCGGCAGGCACGGGTCATGATTTCCGGACAGCCAGATGAAGTCGGCATGCGTTGCCAGCCTGTCCAGCAGAGTGCGATCGGCCGGCGCCAAGCGATCCGGGCCTTGCGCATCATGAAAGCTGTCGCCCAGCAGCATGACCCTGGCCGGTGCCCATTTGGCAATCGCTGCCTGCAGGGCGAGTAAGCCGGCACGGCTATCGTATGGCGGCAATAACTGGCCAAGGTGTGCGCGCGATGAACCTTTTTCCAGATGCAGGTCGGCGATCAGCAATGTGTCGTAGGCCGGCACATAAAGCGCGCCCGACAGGCACGGGACAAATTCGATATCGCCAAGTCGCACAGCCATGGCGTCAGACGAGCCGCATGGCTTCGTCAACAAGGTCGTCGGCAGCTTCGGCAAGCAGAGCGTCATGGGCTTCGCCATAAACCGGTTCGCGTCCGATCTCAAGCATCACCGGCACCGCCAGAGGAGATACCTGTTCCAGTGCCTTGTGGACAATGTTTCCCTTGATGCGCGCCAGCATCATTGCCAGCCGTTTTGCATCGATCAGGCCGGACGCCGCGTCATCCCATGCCGCCTTCAACAGCCAGTGATCGGGCTGATGGGTGCGCAGCACGTCGTAGATCAAACCGGCAGACACGGTCATCTGCCGACCCGACTTTTCCTGGCCCGGCCAGCGCCGCTCGATCAGTCCGGCGATGATGGCGCAGGTGCGGAAGGTGCGCTTCATCAGCATGGATTCCGCCAGCCAGGCATCGAGGTCGTCACCCAGCATGTCCTGGTCGAACAACTGGGACAGAGACAACCTGCCGGTCTCGATGGCAAGAGATACATCGCGGACACACCACACCGACAGGGCATAGTCATTGCACACAAAGCCCAAAGGCTGCATGCCGGCACGCTCAAGCCTTCTGGTAAGCAGCATGCCCAATGTCTGGTGGGCCAGCCTGCCGTCGAACGGGTAGCACACCAGATAATGCTTGTTGGCTTTCGGGAATGTCTCGGCCAGCATCTGGTGGGGTTGCGGCAGGACCGATTTCCATTGCTGCACCTTCAGCCAGTCACGCACCTGTTCGGGCAGGTATCGCCAAGTGGAAGGGTCTGCCAGCATGGCACGCACCCGGCCCGCCAGGTAGGTCGACAAGGGAAACTTGCCGCCCTGATAAGACGGGATCATCGGCTCGGTTGCATCAGCCCGGCTGACCAGTGCATTGAGTTCCTCGACCGCTTCCAGTCGCAATATCTGTCCGGCAAACAGGAAGGTGTCGCCGATGCGCAACTGCTCGATGAACCATTCTTCCACTTCGCCCAGCACCTTGCCGCCCCACTTGTTCAGGGGCTTGCCGGCGGACGAGCGCCGTTTGCCGGCAAGCTTGACCTTCAACATCTCGGCTTCGACGATTGTACCGGCATTCATGCGGTAGGATTGCGCAAGCCGCGGATGGGTAAGCCGCATGCGCCCGTCAGGCATCTGTTTCAGCCTGGCAAAACGTTCATAGGTTTTCAGCGCATAGCCCCCGGTCGACACGAAATCCACGGCCTGATCGAAATCTTCACGGGCCAGGTTCCGGTACGGCCATGCGGACGTTACTTCGGCATAAAGCTGATCCGGCACAAATGGCGCTGCCACCGCAGACCCCATAATATGCTGGGCCAGCACGTCGCGTTTCAGTTCGGCGGGGCCTTCACCGTCCTGGGCACCTTCAAACGCCGCAACCCGTGCCGCCTCGCATTCCAGAACCTCAAACCGGTTTGACGGCACCAGCAGGGCACGCGAGGGCTCCTCATAGCGGTGGTTGGCGCGCCCGATACGCTGCAGGATCCGGCTTGACCCCTTGGGCGCACCCACATTGATGACGAGGTCCACATCACCCCAGTCGATGCCGAGGTCGAGTGTGGATGTGCACACCACGGCCCGAAGCGAGCCTGCCGCCATGGCGGCTTCCACCTTGCGGCGCTGCGAAACATCCAGCGAGCCATGATGCAGGGCTATCGGCAAGGCGTCTTCGTTCAGAGTCCACAATTCATGGAAAATGCGCTCGGCCTGTGACCTGGTATTGGTGAACACCAGTGCCATGCCGGCAGACTTGACCGCCTCATAAATATCGGGAAGCGCATAGGCACTGCTGTGGCCCGACCATGGCATCCGTACTTCATCATCACAGCGCATGATGGCGATATCCGGTTCCGCGCCGCCCGGTGCCTTTACAAACTTGGCCATATGCTCGACGCCGGGCTCATCCTGCGCCATCAGCCAGGCGCGCAAGGTGTCAGGACTTGCCACGGTGGCAGACAAGCCAACGCGCCTCAGGGCAGGTGCAAAGCGATGCAGCCGTGCCAGCGCCAATGCCAGCAGGCAGCCGCGCTTGGTCGGTGCCATGGAATGAAGCTCGTCCAGAATGACCACCCGCAGATTGGCGAAGTAGTGTTCAGCACCTTCCTGAGTGATCAGCAGGGACACCTGTTCCGGCGTGGTGATGAGAATATCCGGCGGATTGGTCTTCTGGCGCTGGCGCTTGTGGGCAGGCGTGTCACCGGTGCGCGCTTCAATGCGGATGTCGAGGCCCATTTCCCGGATCGGCGCTTCCAGGTTGCGCGTGATGTCGACGGCCAGGGCCTTGAGCGGCGACACATAAAGCGTATGCAGCCCGTTGCCGGCGGCACCCTGCGCCAGCTCGATCAGCGACGGCAGGAATCCGGCCAGCGTCTTGCCGCCGCCGGTAGGAGCGATCAGCAGCGCGGAATGACCGGCAGAAACGGTGCCCAGCATGTCCAGCTGATGGCCGCGGGGTTGCCAGCCACGAGCGGCAAACCAGTCAGCGAAGACTTCGGGCAGCCCGGTTTGCGCAGATGGCTTATGTGAGACGCTGGTGTCCATGTGTCAGTAGTATACGAGGTTTGATCCGCAATGCAGTTGACAATCACGCGGCCACAAATGCCAATGCGCTCATGACACCGGTCACACATAAATCAGTTGTCACCATGGCGGTGCCGATCATGCTGGCCAACGTATCGCAACCCTTGCTGGGCGTGGTGGATACGGCTGTTATCGGGCAATTGCCGGAGCCGCATTACATCGGCGCAATTGCCATTGGCGCGCTGATTTTCTCGCTGGTTTACTGGGGCTTCGGCTTCCTGCGCATGGGTACATCCGGCATTGCCGCCCAGGCTTATGGTTCAGGTGACGGCAAGGAGCTTGCCGCCGTCCTGTACCGGGCCCTGCTGCTCGCGGCAGGTATTGGTATTGTCCTGCTGGTTCTCGCGCCGCTGATTTCAAAGCTGTCATTCTGGCTGATTGCGGCATCTCCTGACATTGAACGCGAGGCGAAAATCTACTTCGACATACGCATCTGGTCGGCGCCGTTTTCGCTGGCCAACTATGCCATTCTCGGCTGGCTCATCGGCATCGGGCAGATGCGCTGGGCGTTTGTCGTGCAGGTCTACCTCAACGTGGCCAACATGCTGCTCGATGCGCTGTTCGTGCTGCATCTGGACATGGCCACTGCGGGGATTGGCTACGGTACCCTGATCGCGGAGGTTTCTTCAGCGTTTGTCGGCCTTGGCGTGGTGTGGATGTTCCTGCGTCGTGACGGCGAGCGGCCATCACTGGCCAGGATACTGGACCGCGACCGGGTGCGGCGCATGGTGCTGGTCAACGGTGACATCATGGTGCGCACCTTGTGCCTGACATTCGGGTTTTCGTGGTTTGCATCACAGGGTGCGAAAATCAGTGATGTGGCGGTATCGGCAAACGCTATCCTGATGCAGCTGTTCTTCATGGGCAGCTATATGATTGATGGCTTTGCCACGGTCAGCGAAGCCCTGGTCGGCCAGTCGGTGGGCGCCAGATCGCGCCAGCGATACAACACGGCGGTCCGGATTTCATCACAATGGGCCATGGTTACCGGTATTGTCCTGTCCCTTGCCATATTGCTCGCAGGCCCCTGGTCGATTGATGTCATGTCGGTCAACCCGGACATTCGCTCCTATGCCCGTACATACCTGTGGTGGGCCGCGCTGACCCCGATACTGGGCGCAGCGTGTTTCCAGCTTGACGGCATCTTCATCGGCGCGACGCGTACCCGTGACATGCGCAACATGATGATCATATCGCTGGTCGTCTACCTGGCAGCCGGATACGGCCTGATGCCGGTGTTCGGCAATCATGGACTGTGGTTTGCGCTGTCGTTGTTCTTCATCGTGCGCGGGTTCACATTGTATGCCCGGATGCCGGCGCTGGCGCGCGATGCATTTGCCTGAACCAGTAACCTCGTTGTAGCGTTTTGAGTGTCATGACCCTGGACCCCGCCACATGGCTGTACCCGACCCCAAAGGGCCTTTTTTGCGAGCCGGGAGACTTTTACATCGATCCGGCGCGCCCGGTCGAGCGGGCCGTAATCACCCACGGCCATGCCGATCATGCCCGGCCCGGCAACACGTCGGTGATGGCGACGCGGCAGACGCTGGACATCATGCAGGTAAGGTATGGCGAACGGGCCGGTGAGAACCTGCAGGCGGTCGATTACGGCGAGACCATTTCCATCAACGGTGTTGGCGTCGGCATGGCGCCTGCCGGGCACATACTGGGAGCCGCCCAGATCATTCTGGACTGGCAAGGCTATCGCGCAGTTGTATCAGGCGATTACAAACGCGCCGCCGATCCCACGTGTACCGGGTTCGAAGTGGTCAAGTGCGATCTGTTCATCACCGAGGCCACTTTCGGCCTGCCGGTCTTCGTGCATGAAAATGCCGGCACCGAAGCCGCCCGCCTGGTCGCATCGCTTGCCGCATCTCATCACCGTACACATCTGCTCGGCGTCTACGGCCTGGGCAAATGCCAGCGCATGATTTCGCTTGTGCGCGCAGCAGGTTATGACAATCCGATCTACCTGCACGGCGCCCTGCAGGGGTTATGCGATTACTATGCGTCGCAAGGCGTTGAACTTGGCGAGTTGCGGCCTGTCGCGGACGAACTGCCGGAAGCCTTGCAGGGCCAGCTGGTGCTGTGCCCGCCGTCAGCCATCGCCGATCGCTGGTCGCGGCGCATGAGCGATCCGCTGACGGCGTTTGCCTCAGGCTGGATGCGGGTCAGGGCGCGGGCCCGCCAGCGCGGCGCGGAATTTCCCATCATCGTGTCCGATCATGCCGACTGGCCGGAGCTGCTGCAGACCATAACGGATGTCCAGGCGAGCGAAATCTGGGTAACCCACGGCCGGGAAGATGCCCTGCTGCACCAGATATCCAGCATGGGCCTGAAGGGCAGAGCGCTGGCCCTGGTCGGTTTTGAAGACGAGGGAGATTGACCCCGTGCACGCTTTCGCCGAACTGATGAACCGTCTCGCCTTCACCGGTTCACGCAATGCCAAGCTTGACCTGATGCAGGCCTATTTCCGCACAACGCCCGATCCGGACCGCGGCATTGCGCTGGCCGCCCTGACTGACGGGCTGAACCTGCGCCTGCCGTTCCGGCGCCTGGTGGCGGAACTGCTGGAGCCGCATGTCGACCCCGTGCTCTACAAACTGTCGCGTGATTATGTGGGCGATACCGCCGAGACGGTCTCACTCCTGTGGCCGGTCAACAACAGTGATGCGCCGGTACCGTCACTGAGCGAAATTCATGAGACCCTGCAGTCGCTCAAACGGGCAGACGCCGTGCCGGTATTGTCAGCCTGGCTGGACGCCCTCGACCCCAATGGCCGCTGGGCCCTGCTCAAGCTGGTCACCGGCGGGCTTCGCATCGGTGTGTCGGCGCGCCTGGCCAAGACGGCCATTGCGCAGGCGTTCGACCATGACGTGGCAGAAGTCGAAGAGATCTGGCACAGCATCGAGCTGCCCTATGAAAACCTGTTTGCCTGGCTTGAAGGAAGCGCAGACCGGCCGGACCCCGGCGATACGCCGGTGTTCAGGCCGGTCATGCTGGCCCACCCGCTGGAAGACGGTGACCTTGAAAAACTGGCGCCTTCGGAATGGGTCACCGAATGGAAATGGGACGGCATAAGGGTGCAACTGTCGGGAAACGGCAGGGACCTGCGGCTGTACTCGCGCACCGGTGACGACATATCGAAGGCATTTCCCGATATCGCTGATGCGTTCCTGGGGTTTTGCGGTGTGGCAGACGGCGAACTGCTGGTCATGCGGGACGGCAACATCGCGCCGTTCAATGACCTCCAGCAACGGCTCAACCGCAAGACGGTCAGTGCCGCGATGGTGAAGAATTACCCGGCGCACATCCGGTTCTACGATCTTTTATTTTCTGGTTCAGAAGACATTCGCACGCTCGATTTCACGGCACGGCGCAAGCATCTTGAAGACCTGCTGGCAGCAAACCCGTTTTCCCGCGCGTCGTTGAGCGAAGTCATCGAATTCAAGACATTTGATGACCTGACAGTACTGCGTGACGGCGCACGCGATGCAAACATTGAAGGCCTGATGCTGAAGCGCATCGCGTCTGCCTACCTGGCCGGCCGGCCGAGGGGGCACTGGTTCAAGTGGAAGCGCGATGCCCTTACCGCCGATTGTGTCATGATGTATGCCCAGCGCGGGTCCGGCAAACGGTCATCGTTCTACTCCGACTATACCTTTGGCGCCTGGCGCACAGGAGAAGATGGCGAGCAGGAACTGGTGCCGGTCGGCAAGGCCTATTCCGGTTTCACCGACGCGGAACTGAAAAAGCTGGACAAGTTTGTCCGCGACAACACGACCGACAGGTTCGGGCCGGTGCGCGCGGTCGAACCTGAACTGGTGTTCGAGGTGGCATTTGATGCCGTGCAGCCGTCAACCCGGCACAAGTCGGGCATTGCCATGCGGTTTCCGCGCATCCACCGCATCCGCTGGGACAAGCCTGCCGGCGAGGCCGATCATCTGGATGCACTCCTGAAACTGATTGCCCGTTAGCATTGCGACACGCTCAGGACCGCAAAGAAGTTCAATCGTTCCAGAGGTAAGAACCGACCGCCTGCATCTTTTTCTGCCTGGCGCCATCTGTCTGATTTCAAGAGATTTTACGCACCTTCCTGGTTGTAAATCCGTACACGTTCAGTTTGTTTCAAGCCATGCTCATTATGGCTGGTTCATTCAACACCGCCGAAGGTTTTCCTGATCGGATGACAACCTGAAATAAACCGCGGTTGGGCTCCCTGAACCAGGGCGTGCAGCTGCCTTGTTTGAATTGGGGCACAAAAAGGGCTGGCCATGTCCGGTTTTTTTTGCCAACCTTTGCGAGGTGGGAGACGCAGACAGACGCATCGGCAACAAGAAGTGCGTTAAGATTTGCGTGAGGGAGTACATAGAACATGCATCCGATCGTGCGGACTGTATTGCAGAGATTAGGCCTCGGCCTGCTCACTCTTTTTGTCGTTTCCGTTATCATTTTCAGTTCGCTGCAGTTTCTGCCCGGCGACTTTGCGACATCGGTTCTCGGACAGGCGGCGACACCTGAAACAGTTGCAGCCTTCCGCAGGGAACTGGGGTTGAACGAGCCCGCAATCACACGCTACTTCCAGTGGATTGGTGGTGTGCTGCAGGGAGACTTCGGATCATCCTTCTCAGGCCGCAGCCAGGGCCGCGAGCGTGAAGTGATGGAGCTGATCGGCCCGCGCCTGTGGAACACCTTGTTCCTGGCAGCCATGACAGCGATCATCGCCGTTCCGCTGGCGCTGACACTCGGCATCACCGCAGCGCTGTATCGCAACTCTTTTTATGACCGCGCCGTCAACGCAACAACACTGACAACCATCTCGTTTCCCGAATTCTTCGTCGCCTACATCCTGATCCTGGTACTGGCGACGTTGTGGAAAGTCTTCCCGTCACTGGCAAATGTCCGCGAGTCCACTGAAATGGCGGACAGGATATACATGACCGCGCTGCCGGCGCTGACGCTGACCATGGTGATCGTTGCGCACATGATGCGCATGACCCGGGCAGCCATCATCAACCTGCTGGCGAGCCCTTACATTGAAATGGCGCGGCTGAAGGGCGTCTCGAAATCCAACGTCATCATCAAGCATGCATTGCCCAACGCCTGGGCACCGATCGTCAATGTGATTGCCTTCAACCTGGCCTATCTGGTTGTCGGCGTGGTGGTGGTGGAAGTGGTGTTTGTCTATCCCGGCGTCGGCCAGCTCATGGTGGATGCGGTGACAACACGTGACATTCCGGTTGTGCAGGCGTGCGCCCTGATCTTTGCAGCTACCTACATCCTGCTGAACCTGTTTGCCGACATTGTATCCATTGTAACCAATCCGAGGCTGTTGCACCCAAGATGAGCACCGATGACCAGACATATTCAGCCGCTGGTGAGGTGGCATCTGTTGCAGAACGGCGAACCTGGTGGGACCGCACCTGGCGGGGCCTGAAGAAAGCGCCACTGACAGCCTGGTTCGGCATGATCGTCATTTCCTTCTATTTCGTTCTCGCCGTGTTTGCGCCGCTTATTGCGCCCTACGGTGAAAGCCAGATATTCGACACGCCTTATGCACCATGGAGTTCCGAGTTCTGGTTCGGCACCGATCAGCTGGGACGCGATGTGCTGTCGCGCCTGATCTACGGCGCGCGTAACACCATCGGCATTGCGGTTGCCACCACGGCGCTGTCGTTCCTGATCGGCGGCAGTCTCGGCGTTATGGCAGCCATCAACCGGTCCTGGCTGGACCAGGGACTAAGCCGGTTTGTGGATGTCCTGATGGCCATCCCGAGCCTGATCTTCTCATTGATGCTGTTGTCCATCTTCGGTTCCAACGTCATCAACCTGATCATCATCATTGCAGTACTGGACGCAACACGCGTGTTCAGGCTGGCACGCGCGGTTTCATTGAATGTCGTTGTCATGGATTATGTCGAGGCATCGCGGCTGCGCGGTGAAAGTCTCGGATGGGTCATGCGACGGGACATTCTGCCAAACATCCTGCCACCGATGGTTGCGGAGTTCGGCCTCCGGTTCTGTTTCGTGTTCCTGACCATCGCGTCGCTGTCGTTCCTGGGTGTCGGCATTCAGCCACCTACGGCAGACTGGGGATCGATGGTACGCGAGAACGCCCAGCTCATCTCGTTTGCAGAATATGACATGAAAGCTGCCATGACTCCTATGCTTCCCGCCGGCGCAATCGCCTTGTTGACCGTTGCGGTCAACTTCGTGGTCGACTGGTTCCTGCACAAAACAAGTGGTATTCGCGATGAAAAGTAAATCTGGCGATCGCACAGCCGGCGATCTGCTGCTGGATATGCGGGATATCCGCATTGATGGTTTTTCCGATGATGTCTGGCACCCGATCATCAAGGGAGTGGACCTGAAGCTGCACCGTGGCGAGGTCATGGGGCTGATTGGCGAGTCCGGTGCGGGCAAGTCCACACTTGGCAAGGCTGCCATGGGATATGCGCAGCCCGGTTGCCGCATTACCAATGGCACCATCCAGTTTGACGGCATGGATTTGCGTGCCATGAATGACGCTCAATTGCGCGAACTGCACGGTTCGCGCATTGCCTATGTGGCCCAGAGCGCGGCGGCGTCGTTCAACCCGGCGCACCGGCTGATTGACCAGTGCGTTGAGGCAACGGTGGGGCATAACCTGCGCCCCGAGGATGAGGCCAAGACGGACGCCAGAGAACTGTTCGCCGCTCTGCAACTGCCCGATCCCGACAATATCGGCGAGCGCTATCCGCATCAGGTGTCCGGCGGCCAGTTGCAACGTGCCATGACCGCCATGGCGATGTCGTCACGGCCCGACCTGATCATATTCGACGAGCCGACCACGGCGCTTGACGTAACGACCCAGGTGGAAGTTCTCGCGGCCATGCGCGACATTGTCGAGCAGTTCCACACGGCTGCGATTTACATCACCCATGACCTGGCGGTGGTGGCGCAGATGGCAGATGTCATCAAGGTGTTGCGCTATGGCGAGACCGTTGAGGATGCACCGGCCCGGAAAATGCTGGAAAAACCGGAAGAGGCATACACAAGATCGCTGTGGGCGGTTCGGTCACTGGAAAAACCCCAGGAAACCAGCGAGGACATTGTCCTGCGGGTAAACGGTGTTGATGCCAGCTATGGCAGCACGATCAAGGTGCTTGAAGATGTCACCATAGATGTTCCGCGCGGATCAACTGTGGCCGTTGTGGGCGAATCCGGATCCGGCAAATCAACAACTGCACGGGTCATCACCGGCCTTCTGCCACCCATGAAAGGCGACGTGCTGTTTAACGATGAGCCGTTGCCGCTCGCCCTGAAGGACCGGTCGAAGGATCAGCTGCGCCGCATTCAGATGATCTACCAGATGGCTGATACCGCCATGAACCCCAAACACACGGTTCGCGACATTATCGGCCGGCCGCTTGAGTTTTACCTGGGCCTGTCCGGCAAAAAACTGGATGAGCGGATTTCCGAACTGCTCCAGATGATCGAGCTGGATGACAGTTTCATGGAGCGGCTGCCCAGCGAGCTGTCGGGCGGACAGAAACAGCGCATATGCATTGCACGCGCGCTTGCTGCAGACCCGGAGCTGATCATCTGTGACGAGGTCACATCCGCGCTGGACCAGATCGTGCAGGAAGGCATTTTGAAACTGCTGTTGCGGCTGCAGAAGGAATTCAACATCACCTACCTGTTCATCACCCACGATATTGCAACGGTGAAGGCGATTTCCGATCAGATCGTGGTGATGTTCCAGGGCCGTGTGGTCGAGCAGGGCATGAAGAACGACATCCTGTCGCCACCGCATCCCGACTATACCCAGCTGTTGCTGTCTTCGGTTCCCGAAATGGACCCGGACTGGCTGACCCAGCTGCTGGAATCCCGCGTTGACGGCGGCGGCATGGCGGCATCCGGCAACTGATCCTGTGAACCATACATCCGGTTCGTTCGTTACCTGAGCAGTTGAAAAACAGCACTGGAACTTCCCTTGAGCGGCCACCCCATCATCGTCTGGTTCACTCAGGACCTGCGCCTGAGCGACAATGCGTGCCTGCACGCTGCAGTTGCTTCGGGACACCCCGTCCTGCCCGTCTATATTCTCGATGACATCACGCCCGGCGAGTTCGCCATGGGCGGTGCGTCACGCTGGTGGCTGCACCAGTCCCTGGCCTCACTGGCAGCATCCCTGCAAGCCCTCGGCGGCAGGCTGATCATCCGCTGCGGCGAGGCAGGCAGCGTGCTGGCGCAACTGGTTGCTGAAACCGGCGCGAAAGCTGTCTATTTTTCACGCGGCTACGCGCCCTGGTCCGGCGGGCTGGAGAAGAATATTGCCGCGCAATGCGACGCCGCCGGGGTCGAGTGCAAGCGGTTTTCCGGGTTCCTGCTGCATGAACCGGAAGCCATCAGGACCGGCAGCGACGGGCCGTACAAGGTATACACCCCGTTTTCGCGAAACTGCCTGTCCCGTGAGATTTCCAGGCAACCGCGACCGGCGCCGGGGAAAGTCAACTTCCACACAGCGGAGATAACCGGCGACACGCTGGACGATCTTGACCTTTACGCCGGCAACCCGGACTGGGCGGCAGGGTTTTCCGAGCACTGGTCACCGGGCGAGGTCGGTGCGCATCAAAAGCTGACACACTTCCTGGAACAGGCCGTCGGCGACTATGACCAGGCCCGTAACCTGCCGGATGTACCGGGCACGTCACGGCTGTCACCACACCTGCACTTTGGCGAGATCAGCCCGCTGCAATGCTGGGCCGCGACCAGCCACGCCGTGGCGACGGCAGGCAAGAATATCGATCGCGGCAGCCACACCTTCGAGAAGGAAATCCTGTGGCGGGAATTTTCCCACCATCTGCTGCATTACTGGCCGACCCTGCCCACAGAGCCGTTCAAACCGGAGTTTGCGGACTTTCCCTGGCTGCAGGATGATGAGAAACTCGCCAGTTGGCAGAAAGGCCAGACCGGATTTCCCATCGTGGATGCCGGCATGCGGGAATTGTGGACGACCGGATGGATGCACAATCGTGTCCGCATGATCGTGGCGTCTTTCCTGATCAAGAACCTGCGCATCCCATGGCAGGCCGGTGAACACTGGTTCTGGGACACCCTGGTCGATGCGGACATCGGCGCGAATTCGGCAAGCTGGCAGTGGGTGGCCGGATGCGGGGCGGATGCAGCGCCCTATTTCCGGATTTTCAACCCGGTCCTGCAGGGTGAGAAATTCGACAGGCACGCCGGCTATGTCCGCAAGTGGGTACCGGAACTGGCAGCCATGCCGGACAAGTTCATTCACAAGCCCTGGCAGGCACCGGACGACATACTCAGGAAAGCAAGGATAAAACTCGGCACCACCTATCCCCGGCCAATCGTCGACCTGGGGCAGACCCGCGATGCGGCACTTGCGGCCTACAAGACAATCAGGAAGCCTGAGGTGGTGTGAGCTTCACACCGGCCCGCCCGGCGGACGGCGTTGGAAACGCGTGGTCAGAAAGTCTACAAATGCCCGGGTCTTTGCCGGCCGGTACTTGTCCGGCGGGTAAATCGCATGCAGCGCGATGGGAGCCGGTTCAAAGCCTTCCAGGACGGGCACCAGGGTGCCCTGAGCCAACTCGTCGGCAACAATGAAGGCCGGCAGCAGGACAATGCCCTGGCCCGCCAGGCTGGCCATTTTCAGCACATCACCATTGTTCGAGCACAGCACCGGCGACACCGGCAGGCGGTTCGAGGTGCCAACCCCGCGCAGCGGCCAGTGCAGCTCGTTGCCCAGGTGGCCATAGTGCAGGATGGCATGGTCAGCCAGATCGGCGGGCGTGCGCGGACGGCCGCAGTCTTCCAGATAGTCGGGGCTTGCACACATCAGCCGGCGGATCGGACAGATTTTCCTGGCGATCAGCGATGACGGCTGCAGGTCTCCGATGCGCAAGGTGATGTCGAAGCCTTCCTCGTAGGGGTCGACAAAGCGGTCATTGACGTTCAGGGAGACGGTGATATCCCGGTGCTGGCGCATGAAGTCGTTGACGGCGGGCGCAATATGGCTGACGCCGAACGTCATCGGGGCATTGATCTGCAGCAGGCCCTTCAATTCCCCTGTCAGGTCACCGGCGGCTGCTTCGGCCTCGGCCATGTCGTCGACCAGGACACGGGCGCGTTCCACAAACACCTGGCCGGCTTCGGTCAGCGCCATGGAACGCGTGGTACGCACCAGCAATTGCGCGCCCAAATGGTCTTCCAGTGCGGTCACAAGCCGGGACACCTGGACCCGTGACAAGCCCAGCTTGCGCCCCGCAGCCGCAAAGCCGCCCTCGTCAACGGCGGTGACCAGCGCTTTCATGCTGTCGAATCGATCCATCGCATGATTGTAGCGTCAGACGTAACAATGCGTATACGTTTTGCACGATTGTCTCCCGCAGGCCTGAACCTATCTTGAGGGCTCAACACTCGAATGGATTGCCCGGCTCAACTCTGCCGGCAACAGGAGACACCACAATGCTGCAACTCAGGCTTTCAGAACAACGCGGCCAGGCCGACCTTGGCTGGCTGAGATCAAAACACAGTTTTTCCTTCGGCGGATATCACGATCCCGAGCACATGGGCTTTGGTCCGCTCCGGGTTATCAACCAGGACATGGTCGCCGCGGGCGGCGGGTTCGATACCCACGGCCACGCCGACATGGAGATCATCTCCTATGTGCTGGACGGCGCGCTGGAGCACAAGGATTCACTCGGGTCAGGTTCGGTGATCCGGCCCGGTGACGTGCAGCGCATGTCCGCCGGCACCGGCATCCGGCACTCGGAGTTCAACGGGTCTCAAACCGAGCCTGTGCATTTCCTGCAGATATGGATCACGCCCGAGACGACCGGCATTGAGCCGTCCTATGAACAGCGTCATTTTGATCGCAGTGTACGCCACAACAGTTTGAAACTGGTGATTTCGGCAACACCGGGCAGCGACGTGCTGCATATCAACCAGCAGGCCGATGTCTACGCCAGCCTGCTGGACAAGGATGCAAGCGTCAGCCACAGACCGGATACCGGCCGCGGCCAGTGGATACAGCTTGCTGCAGGCGAATTGCTGGTGAACGGCGAGCAAATGCGTGCCGGCGACGGACTTGCCATATCCGGTGAAGCAGAAATCAACATCAAGGCTCTCGACGACGCGGAATTTCTGCTGTTCGATATGGCCTGACTGTTTCTCACAGAAAAGGTAGTTCGACGATATGACGCAGATTGATCTTGCCGGCCAGGTGGCCGTGGTGACCGGCGGTGCCCAGGGCATCGGCCTGGCCGTAGCACAAGCACTCGCCAAGGCGGGCGCCAAAACCGCGCTGTGGGACATGGATGGCCCGCTTGCCGACAAGGCAGCGAACGAACTGGGCGGCGACGCTGCCGGGTTTGCGGTCGATGTCACCGATGAAGCTGCAATCGCTGCCGCCCTGGCGGCCACGGAAGACGCATTGGGACCGGTCTCCATCCTGGTCAACAGCGCCGGGATTGCCGGGCCCAATGCGACCGTTGCAGACTACGATCCAGCCGCCTGGCGCCAGGTGATCGACATCAACCTGAACGGCACTTTCTATGTCAACAAGGCCATGGTGCCCGGCATGATGGAGCGTGGTTACGGCCGCATCTGCAATATTGCATCAATTGCGGGCAAGGAAGGCAATCCCAATGCATCGGCCTATTCAGCCTCGAAGGCAGCGGTGATTGCACTGACGAAGTCACTTGGAAAAGAACTGGCTGATCACGACATTGCGGTCAACTGCGTCACACCCGCAGCCGCCAAAACCAGGATCTTCGACCAGATGAAACAGGAGCATATCGACTACATGCTGTCCAAGATACCGCGCAACAGGTTCCTGCAGGTTGAAGAGGCTGCGAACATGATTGCCTGGATTGTATCGCCGCAGAACAGCTTCACCACCGGCGCGGTATTTGATCTGTCGGGCGGGCGCGCAACGTACTGATACCAGTGGGGTTCATCCCGTAACATCTTCCTTCCTCAAATCCGGAAACAATAAAAATGTCTGACACTTTGAATATTGTTGCCATTTCCGGCAGCTTGCGCAGCAAATCCTTCAACACCAGCCTGTTGCGGGCCATGCAAAAAATTGCTGGCGCGAGCATGTCGATCGACATCGCCACTCCGAAAGGCATTCCGGTGTATGACGGTGACGATGAAGACGCATCGGGTGTGCCACAGATCGTAACTGACCTGGCCGAGAAGATCCGGGCCGCTGACGGCGTCATAATCGCAACGCCGGAATACAATTTCGCCATACCGGGCGGATTGAAAAACGCCAATGACTGGATCAGCCGCGTAAACGACCAGCCGTTCGCAAACAAACCAGTCGGCGTCGTAGGCGCTGCCGCCGGCCCGCTTGGCACGGCGCGCTCGCAATACCAGTTGCGCCAGAACCTGGTGGGCCTGTCGGCTCTCACCATGTCGAAACCGGAAGTGTTTGTCGGATCGGCACACAGCAAGTTTGCCGACGATGGCAGCCTTAGCGACGAAGAGACCGGTAAATTCCTGAAACTGTGGCTGGATGCCTTTGACGCCTGGGTCCGGCGCGGATTCTGAACCGGAAAACCGGGGCACTCAAAAAGTACCCCCCAAAAGGTCGCTCGCCCGTACTTCCTTTGCAGGATGTACGGGCGAGCATGGTACGCGCTGCTCGGGACGGCGACAGGAGCCACGCGACCAATTCCGAATCTGTTACAGCGCTGGAAATTCCGATGCGCCGTCAGATGAAAGGGGATTTGAAGATTGCCAGAAAACGCGTGAAGCGGTTGTTCGTCCCAGTTGTTTTCGGCAGACCCCTCTGCTGCAAAACACAATGCTTGTCATTCGCGACAACAGATGGGCCAAACCTAGGCAATTCTGAGGCCAGTTCACTTATAGCTGCAATATCAAGCTGGACAACTGACTCGTAACGCCTGAATATCAGTCAAAAGGTCGGTTTTTTCACCTGTATCCGGTGAACGCGAGTATTTCGGGACATCCGAAATGATTCGGTACCGGCAAAAAAAGCCGCCGCAAGGCATATGGGAGCCAATGAATGCCGTATCGCATCGTTATTGCAGACGATCATCCGCTGTTTCGGGATGCTTTGCGGCTTGCCGTGCAGGATGCGCTGGCAGATGTGACATTTGATGACGCAGGCTCGCTGAAAGAGACCCTCGACATACTGACCGCGACGGACGATGTCGACCTGGTGCTGCTCGATCTGAAAATGCCGGGTGTTCAGGGGTTTTCCGGACTTATGCTCATGAGGGCACAATTTCCGCTGGTACCGGTGGTCGTGGTGTCCGGCAGCGAGGAATCCAGCGTCATCAGCCGCGCCATCTCGCTTGGAGCACTGGGGTTCATTCCCAAGTCTGCACCGGTTCAGGATATGCAGACGGCAATTTCCACCGTATTGAAGGGTGACGTCTGGCTGCCGGACAATGTGGACCTCGCCGCGCAGGGTAACGCCGAGATCGATGATCTGGCGCATCGGTTGTCGACCCTGACCCCACAGCAGACCCGGGTGTTGATGATGCTGCGTGAGGGCCTGCTCAACAAGCAGATTGCCTATGAACTGTCAGTCTCCGAAGCCACCGTTAAAGCGCATGTTTCAGCAATCCTGCAGAAACTGAATGTGGACAGCCGCACTCAAGCGGTCATTGCGGCATCCCGCATTGACGGAGACCAGGCCGATACCGCGGATGCAGGCTTCTCCGCCTGAGGCGCTGCCAGGTCTTACTCGGCTGCTTCCGATTTGGTTTGCGCCATCATCAGCACCGTGCGCAACACGGCGGGACGCACAGGTTTTCGCAAATACGCCACCCCGTCAGCTTCCGATTCCGCCTGAACGGCAGCCGAGCGCTCTGCCGTGATCAGGGCCGCAGAAAACGTCACGCCGACGCCTTCGCGCAATTCGGCTATCAGTTCAAGCCCGTTTTCCGATCCCAGATGATAGTCCATCAAGACCGCATCATAAGGCCAGATGGCCTGGCTTTCAGCGAGCTTGCGAACAGCATCGGCTGACGTGGCTGTCGTGACGGCACAGCCCCAGCCTTCAAGCAGTGCTTTCATGCCGTCGATAATCGCGGCTTCATTGTCCACCACCAGAACCGACAGTCCTGCCAGACTTGCAGACGCCGGCACCGGCGCAGGAGCATGCGGCGCGCTCGCCTGCAGCTTGCCGGTGGTCAAGGGCAGGTCGAGCCGGAACAGGCAACCGGAACCCGGGTCGGATTTCAGGGTCAGGGGATGCTGCAACACCCGCGCCATGCGCTCAACAATCGACAAGCCCAGCCCCAGGCCCTGAATCGGGGAATCTACCGATTCCAGGCGCTCGAACTCGCGATACACAAGTTGCTGCTTGTCATGGGGAATGCCGGGGCCTGTGTCATGCACCTCGATACAAAGCTGGCCGTTGCGGACACGCGCGCCCATCAACACCCTGCCTGATACAGTGTATTTTATGGCGTTGCTGAGCAGGTTCTGCAGAATGCGCCGCAACAGGCGGCGGTCCGAATACACCATGCGGCTGCACGGCATGATGGTCAGATCCAGGTGTTTGTCCTCGGCAGCAACCGAAAACTCGGTGCGCAGCTGGTTCAGAATGCCGTTGATCGAAAACGCCGACAGTTCAGGCTTGATCGCACCGGCGTCAAGGCGGGACATGTCGAGCAGTGCCGACAGGATTTCCTCCACAGCCTCCAGCGACAGATCTACATTGCGCACCAGTTGGCCATCGGGCCTGGAGGCGGTCCGCTCCATCAGGGACGAGGTGAACAACCTGGCTGCGTTGAGAGGCTGCAGAATGTCGTGCGAGGCCGCGGCAATGAACCTTGTCTTGCCGGCGTTGATTTCCACCGCATCGGCGCGGGCCTTCTCCAACTGGGTGTTCAGCTTGGTCAGTTCGGCGGTGCGTTCCTCCACCCGCTGTTCCAGTGCTTCGGAGGCATGAACACGCTCGGTAATGTCGGCGAAGGTGATGACCCGGCCGTCATCCGGCATGGTGTTGCTGCGAACCTCCAGCACCTTGTTGCCCTGCCGACCGCGCAAATGGAAGGCTTCGGTCTGATTGGCCAGCAAACGAAGAAGCTGCATGCTGGCTTCCTGCTGGGCCGCATCGCCAAGCACAAACTCCTGGTCCAGCCGCCGCACGATATCGCCAAGCGGCACACCGACGCGGCCAAACTCGGGCGGCAGGTTGAGCAGGTTGCGGAACTGCGTGTTCCAGCACACCAGCGCCAGGTCATGATCGAACACCACAATGCCCTGCTCGACGTGGTCGATTGCCGATTGCAGCAGGTCGCGGTTGTAAACAATGGCATCGGAGGCATCATCGAGCAGCCGCATGGCGCCGGCAGTGTGTCCGGCACCGCGCTGCAGCAGCAACGCCATCACCACACGGGCCGACGCGGTGCCAATGGCGCTGGCCAGCAAACGCTCGGCAAATTTCAGTGTTTCCTGGTCCGCCATGCTGCGCGGTTTCAGTTTTCCGGCGCGGGCGGCGTTCAATTCGTCAAATGACCGTTTGGTTCTTTCCTTGCCGAGATATCTCTCAACTGTGGCCTGCAACTGCTTGATGGACACTTCAGGCTGGTTCTGCGCCGGCAGGCTTTCGGCTTGCCCGCGCGGCATGAATGCCTGCGCCTGGGTACGCTCGACCGGGTCTACACCGGTGAACAGGGATATCAGGATGTAGGATCCGATATTTGCCGCCATCGACCACACGACGCCGTGGGTGAGCGCATCAAGATCACTGCCGAACAAATGCCTTGGCCGCAGCATTTCAATATGGAAAGGACCGTCGCTCATCAGGCCCGCCGGCAACCAGCCGGCATCGGCAAACAACGGCACCAGCAATGTGTACGTCCACACCACAAAGCCGGCGACAAGACCAAACATGGCGCCGCGGGCATTGCCCCTGGTCCAGATCAGGCCGAGGAAGAAGGCCGGTGCAAACTGCGCCACGGCAGCGAACGACACCAGCCCGGTCTGGGCCAGCGCCGCATTGTTGCCGATCATCAGGTAATAGGAATAGGCAAGGACAATGATCACACCGATCGCAGCACGCCTGATCTGCAGGATGCGCGAGGTCATGTCGCCCTGCCACATCTGGCCGCTGGCGCGGCGCAGCATCAGGGGCATCACAATCGAGTTGCACACCATGATCGACAGGGCCACGGTTTCCACGATCACCATGGCGGTCGCGGCAGACAGGCCGCCGATGAAGGCCACCATGGCCAGCAGTGGCCGACCGTCTGCCACCGGCAGGGCCAGCACAAATGTATCACCGTCCACGGCCTGACCGTTGAACGTCAGAAGTCCGGCAACAGCGATCGGAATGACAAAGATGTTGATCATCACCAGATACAGCGGAAACGTCCACGAGGCCTTGCGAACATCATCCAGCGAGGTGTTCTCGACGACCGCCAGGTGAAACTGGCGCGGCAGCAGGATGACAGCGCAAACCGCCAGGAAGGTCATGGTCGTAAACCGCGGCATGTCTATCGGCCCGGAGAACAGGGCAGCAATCTCGGGGCTTTGAGCCGCGCGTTCGTACAATTGCGTCGGACCACCCATCATCGCAAACGTGATGAAGGCCCCGACCAGGATGAAGGCAATGAGCTTGACCACACTCTCCGCGGCAACCGACAGGATCAGGCCGTTCTGGTGTTCCGTGGCATCCGCGTGCCGGGTGCCGAACAGGATGGCGAAAATGGCCATGGATATGGCGACAAACATGGGAACATCGCCAAAGCCTGTCTCCAGAATACCGGTATCAACGCCCAATGGTCCAAGTGCGCTCAGCGACAGGGAAACGGCCTTCAACTGCAACGAGATGTACGGAACGACACCGATCACGGCGATGAAGGCCGCTATCCCGCCAAGCAACTGGTTCTTGCCGTAGCGCGCTGACAGGAAGTCTGCGATCGATGTGATGTTCTGGGCCTTGGACAGGCGGACAATGCGCCGGACCAGCGGCCAGCCCAGCCCGACCAGCAAAATCGGTCCGAGA
Source organism: Anderseniella sp. Alg231-50 (assembly GCF_900149695.1). NCBI lineage: Bacteria > Pseudomonadati > Pseudomonadota > Alphaproteobacteria > Hyphomicrobiales > Parvibaculaceae > Anderseniella > Anderseniella sp. Alg231-50. The sequence continues at coordinate 766,280 of NZ_LT703003.1, forward strand.
TAGATCGGCAGGAAGTAGTAACCGGATGTCGATGCCAGGCCCACGCTGCCGTAAAATGTCCAGGACGTGCAGTACACCGCAAGCGACAGGGCGTAAACATAGGGCCGGCCCACGCCGCGCCGCATGCCGGACGCCGTGCGATCACCATAGGCCGCAATAGCGAACAATACGCCCACATAGCCCAATGCAATGAGTATGACGCCCCAGGTGGAAAGCATGACGGTCGTATCCGGGCCTTTCTATGCACGCTCAAGATGAGCACCCTGTGTACAAGTCTAGAGCAACGGAAATTCAATTGAACCCATAAAGTTGCCCTAACACTTTGAAAGCGATCAGGTTTATGATTTTTGGCCGTTTCAGTCAAAAAATCGTCCGGATTCGGCACATGTCGGATCACCGGCAATCGAATACCGGAAACGCAATTTTGGGTTGTAATTCGGGCGATTGGGCTTATTTTGCGCCTACTTTTGGTTCATCATAATTGATGTCGAAAGTTTCAAAATTGCTGTCGCCACAACGTCAGTATTTGAACAACATCTAGAGGGGAAATACCATGTTTAAAGAGTTCAAAGAGTTTGCCTTCAAGGGCAACGTGCTGGACCTGGCCATCGGTGTGATTATCGCCGGTGCGTTCGGCCTGATCGTCAAGTCGCTGGTGGGCGACATCATCATGCCGATTGTGGGTGCCATTTTCGGCGGTCTCGATTTTTCAAACATGTTTGCACCGCTGGCAAGCAGCGTGACCGCAAGTACACTGGAAGCTGCCCGGGAACAGGGTGCGGTTCTGGCTTATGGCAACTTCATGACGGCGGTTGTCAACTTCCTGATCGTCGCCTTCATCCTGTTCATGATCGTGCGCGCAGCGAACTCAATGAAGAAAGAGGAAGAAGAGGCAGCGCCTGCCGCACCACCGGCTGACGTTACCCTGCTGACCGAAATCCGAGATCTCCTGAAAAAGAGCTGATCGGAACAGATCAAGATTGGCCCCGGCTCGCGTTCGTCCGCAAGCCGGGGTTTTTGTTTGCCTGTCGCGCAGTGTTGAAATACTGATCAGTCATCAGTAATCCTCCAGGTAAATGACAACACCGACATGACAGCCCTCACCCCAGACATGCTGGTTTCCGGCATCCGGCAAAGCCAGCGCGACGAACCGGACAGCGGCATCCTGAGCGCGGTAAACCACGGCTTTGGCCGCAAGGGCCTGATTCCGCTATGGACAGGGGAAGGCCCGCTCCAGACACCTGAATTCATCTGTCAGGCAGCATCGAAGGCGATGTTCGACGGCGAGACATTCTACACCTGGCAGCGCGGCCTGCCGCAACTTCGCAGCGCACTGGCCGCCTACCATGAAAAGTTCTGGCCCGGACCGTTTTCGGCTGAACGGTTCTTTGTTACCGGCGGCGGCATGCAGGCCATACAGGTCGCATTGCAGTTGCTGGCCGACCAGGGCGACGAGATTGTCATCCCATCACCCGCATGGCCGAACTTTCCCGGCCCCATGCGCATGATGGGGGTCAAGCCGGTGTTTGTACCGATGCTGTATGACGAGCAGAAATGGTCGCTTGATCTCGACAGGATGCGCGACAGCCTGGGCCCCAAAACCAAGGCAATCTGCCTGATTTCCCCCTCCAACCCGATCGGATGGGTTGCATCGCGCGACGACCTGATTGCCATCCGCGACATGGCCCGTGAGGCCGGGGTATGGATACTGGCCGATGAAGTCTATTCCCGGTTCTACTACGGGCCGGACACCGCCGGGACAGCGCGCTCGCCTTCGTTCATGGATGTCTGCGAACAAGATGAGCGGGTGATCTATATTAATACATTCTCCAAGAACTGGGCCATGACCGGCTGGCGCATCGGCTGGCTGCAGGCACCTGAGGCACTGGGCCCGGCCATCGAACGCATCATCCAGTATAATACGTCCGGCACGGCAGCCTTCATGCAGAAAGGCGCGCTGGCAGCAGTCGAGAACGGCGAAGACTTCGTGGAAATGCAGATCGAGATGGCGCGCACCTGCCGAGACAAGGTGGCCGACGCGCTGGGGCGGCTCAACAATGTGAGTTTTGAGAACCCTGAAGGGGCGTTTTACAGCTTCTTCCGCATTGACGGGCTGACCGACAGCCTCGGCGCAACGCTGCGCATCATCGATGAAGCCAATGTCGGCCTGGCTCCGGGCGGAACGTTTGGGCCGGGCGGAGAGGGCTTCCTGCGCATGTGCTACCTGCGTGATCCGGACAGTCTTGACGAAGCGCTGGACAGGCTGACGGCATGGTTGCGGCAGGCGTGAGTTATCTGTGGTGCGTTGACCGCAGCATGACGATTGCTTATCTGATGACTAAACGCATTCATAAACCGGACAAAGCTGTTCATGGCCATTCGTGAAATCGTCAAATTGCCTGACCCCATACTGAAGAAAATCTCGCAGCCGGTCGAGCGCGTGGACGATGAGTTGCGCGGTCTGGTCGATGACATGCTGGCCACAATGTATGATGCGCCGGGCATCGGTCTTGCGGCAGTACAGATCGGCATCCCCCGGCGCCTGCTGGTGGTGGACACCGCCAAGGACGAACAACCGAAAACGCCCATGGCGTTCATCAACCCGGAGATTGTCTGGAGCAGTGACGAACGGTCGGAATATGAAGAAGGCTGCCTGTCGATACCGGATGTGTTCGACAATATCGAGCGTCCGGCACAGGTGCGTGTGTCTTTCCTGGACCGGGACGGCAAACAGCATGAAGAGCTTTATGACGGGCTAATGGCCACCGTGCTGCAGCACGAAATCGACCATCTGAACGGTGTCCTGTTCATTGATTACCTGTCGCGGCTCAAACGCGGCACGATCGTGCGCAAGTTCACCAAGCTGGCCCGCCAGCAGCGAGAAAGCGTGTGAGCCTGCGGATTGTCTTTATGGGGACGCCGGATTTTTCCGTGCCGACCCTGGCACGCCTGGCGGATGACGGTCACGATATTGCAGCGGTGTACAGCCAACCGCCGCGTGCTGCCGGACGGCGCGGCCTGGAAGAGCGCAAGACACCGGTCCACGAATTTGCCGAAGCAAAAGGATTTGAGGTACGCACGCCCGTCTCCCTGAAACCTGCGGAAGAACACGCATCGTTTGCCGCTTTACAGGCCGATGTGGCGGTCGTGGTGGCCTACGGACTGTTGCTGCCCAACCCGGTTCTCAACGCACCGCGGCATGGTTGTCTCAATGTGCATGCATCCTTGTTGCCGCGCTGGCGCGGAGCCGCCCCGATACAGCGGGCCATCATGGCCGGCGATACTGAAACAGGCGTTGCCATCATGCAGATGGAACAAGGCCTTGATACCGGGCCGGTCGTACAGGAGCTGCGCACAGCCATAGATGACCGGACAACCGCACAATCACTGCATGACGAACTGGCACAGTCAGGCGCCAAGGCAATGAGCAGCGTGCTGGCACAACTGGAGGCAGACGGCAGCCTGCAGGCAGTTGCCCAGGCAGAAGACGGCGTTACCTACGCAGCCAAGATAACCAAGCAGGAAGCGCATACGGATTTTGCACGACGTGCAAGCGAAGTGTTGCGCCATGTGCACGGCCTGTCGCCGTTTCCCGGCGCCTGGTGTCTGCTTGAAGGTCCGGACAAACCGGTACGGGTAAAGCTGCTCCAGGTTGAACGGGTGCCTGGCCTGACCGGCACACCGGGCACAGTGCTGGATGAACACCTGGCCATTGCCTGCAAGGACGAGGCCGTTCGCCCGGTACGCCTGCAGCGGGAAGGCAAGGCTCCAATGGACCTCGGCACATTCCTGAACGGCATGAAACCCGTTATCGGCTCCACGGCGGGATAAAGCAGATGCCGCGCTACCGCATGACCATCGAGTATGACGGCTCACCGTTTTCAGGCTGGCAGCGCCAGGCAGGTCAGGCTTCGGTGCAGGCCGCGATTGAAGATGCCGTGTCCCGTCTCGGGCAATCCGAGCCGACACTGTTCGGTGCCGGACGGACCGATGCCGGCGTCCACGGGCTGGGCCAGGTTGCCCATATCGATCTTGAGAAGACCTGGCTGCCGGAAAAACTCATGGCGGCCATCAATGCGCAACTGCGCCCCGACCCCGTCAGCGTGTTTGACATCCATGAAGTCGACGACAGCTTTCATGCCCGGTTCTCGGCATTGGCGCGGCATTATGAATATCGCATCAGGGACAGCCGGACCCCGCCTGCGCTGGACCGGCACCGGGTCTGGTGGGTGCCGTACCGGCTGGATGAAGCTGCCATGCACGCAGCAGCCCAGGAACTGACCGGGCATCATGATTTCACGACCTTCCGGTCCAGCCAGTGCCAGTCGAAATCACCGGTAAAGACACTGGACAGACTGGATGTCTGCCGTGACGGGCGTGATGTAATCGTGCGGGCATCGGCCAGGTCCTTTCTGCACAACCAGGTACGCTCACTGGTCGGCACGCTGAAACTGGCAGGTGAGGGAAAATGGTCGGCCGCAGATATCCGAGAGGCGTTGCAGGCGGCGGACCGGTCGGCCTGCGGCCCGGTGGCACCGCCGCAGGGTCTGTATCTGGTCAGGGTCGATTACTCAGACGATGGTTGACACCACGATCGACATGGCAAGATCTCCCACGACCAGCATAGAAGCCGTCATTGCCGGCACCTCTAGTGCAATCTTGGCGACATACCACCTGTAATACAGCGACCAGCCAATGACGCACAGGCTCAACAGCGCCCCGATTACCGCATCTATTATTCCTGCCTGCTGCAGCAGCAGTATCGGGACGAGGGCTGCGATGACGTACACACTCGACCAGTTGTACGCCACGATGTAGCGCACATAGCGGTGCCGCTTGTCCAGGAAACCGGCCACCGTGACCATGATCCACGGCCACATCACCCACAACAAGACCAGCAGCGCCAGCGCACTAAACCAATGCCGTTCGGGTTGCGGCGGTGTTGCCAGCCTGGCACCGACAGATGACGAGTACAGGTAAAGCGGTGCCACCAAAAATATTGCGGCGAATGAATTCCAGAAACCATCTGAACTCAGATCGAGGTCATTGAGACCATCTTCGTCCATGCAGACCAGACGCCAGCAGGCTTTCAGCCCGCGCACAGCTTCAAGCGCAAAGTTCACTCATCTGCTCCCCGCAAACCAGTCATCCAGCATCCGCCTGTAAACCCGTGTCAGGGCTTCCAGTTCGCTGACCTTGATACATTCATTAGCCTGATGAATGGTGGCGTTGTTGGGGCCGAATTCGACGACAGGACAATAATTCTTGATGAAACGGGCATCAGACGTGCCACCTCCGGTATCGAGTTTCGGCGCAATTCCGGTTTCTGTTGAAACCGCCTTTGCCATGCAGTCAACAAAACTGCCCGGTTCGGTCATGAAGGCGTCAGCCCCCTCCACCACGGCGATTGCAAAAGTGCCGCCGAATGCCTGTTTGACCGTTTCACATTCAAGCGCCACCCAGTCCTGCAGGGTTTGCCCTGTATGCTCGGTATTGTAGCGAATATTGAAGCGGGCATTCGCGGATGCCGGGATGACGTTGTTGGCCGGATTGCCGGTGTCGAAATTGGTCACCGCCAGTGTTGTCGGGCCGAAATGCGCATTGCCCCTGTCGAGTTCATGAGACGAGACACGGTCGATCAGCCGGGCCAGCGGCGTGATCGGGTTCAGCGCCTTGTGGGGATAGGCGGAATGGCCCTGGACGCCGGTCCATGTGACCTCGAAGTGTATCGAACCGCGGCGCCCGATCTTGAGCGTATCGCCCAGCGCTCCGGGACAGGTCGGCTCTCCCACGAGGCAGACATCCGGCACCTCATTGCGGCGCTTCAGTTCGGCCAGCATCTTTACCGTGCCATTGATGGCAATGCCTTCTTCATCACCGGTGATGAGCATGGAGACCGATCCCGGCGGGTTTCCCGCATGGTCTGCTGCAAAGCCGGCGGCAGCGGCGCAGAATGCCGACACCGATCCCTTCATGTCACAGGCGCCGCGGCCATAGACGACACCATCATGAATTTCCGCAGCGAACGGCGGATAGGACCACAACTCGTCCGCTCCAGGCGGCACGACATCCACATGGCCGGCAAAGCAGAAATGCGGGCCGTCAGAACCGATGCGCAAAAACAGGTTGTCGACATCGGCCGTGCCGGCTTCGCTGAACGGCATGCGGCTGGCGGCAAAGCCTGCCGGCACCATCAGTTCCTCGAGACAATCCAGAACGCCGGCCTCCAGTGGTGTGACGGACGGACAGCGGATCAGGGCTTGCAGAATGGGGGTCGGATCAGGCGTATTGGTCATGCTGCAAGCCTTACCTGAAACAAAACACCCGGCCAAGAGGCCGGGTGATTAACAGTAGTTTGTTTGAGCAGTCAGTCCGCTTCAATCAGCCCTCTGCAACCGGGTCCGCACCAAACCGGTTAGGCCCGTCAGTGCCCTGCAACAGGCCACATTCGACGAGCAGCCAGATGCCACCAACAATCGGCACCAGCCCGATCAGCATCCACCAGGCTGACTTGTCACGGTCATGAAACCGTTTTCCGTAAATGCAGATTGACGGCCAGATCGTAACAGCCATCAGGATGAGAAGCCCGATCCAGTAGCCGGCGCCCACGGGCATGCCGGTTTCATCAACACTCATCAGTCCGATCATGCCCAGCAGAAACGAGAGCAGAAAGGCGGCAACCATAAGCGCCAGAATGCCGATCCAGAATTTACCGCGACCAATCCGGCCGTTCATTGACAGAAAAAGTTCCATTGGAATATCAACTCCATTATTGCCGCCCCGGTAACCTGAAACTGACCGGATTCGCCATAAAATGGAAGCTTGCAGGCTTAATCCCTCAACAACTCGTTGATCGACGTCTTGGAACGGGTGCGCTCGTCGACACGCTTGACGATGACCGCGCAGTACAGCGACGGGCCGGGCTCGCCGTTGGGCAGGTTCTTGCCGGGCAGAGTGCCTGACACGACCACCGAATATGGCGGCACTTCGCCGTACATGATGTCGCCGGTCGCGCGATCGACGATCTTGGTGGACTTGCCGATATAGACACCCATGCCGAGCACCGCTCCTTCGCGGACAATGCAGCCTTCGACAACTTCCGACCGGGCACCGATGAAGCAATTGTCTTCAATGACCACCGGGCCTGCCTGCAGCGGCTCCAGGACACCGCCAATGCCGACACCGCCGGACAGGTGCACGCCCTTGCCGATCTGTGCACACGAGCCCACTGTTGCCCAGGTATCAACCATGGTGCCCTCATCCACATAAGCTCCCAGATTGACGAAGGACGGCATCAGCACAACCGATGGCGCGATATAGGCGGAGCGGCGCACCGTGCAGTTGGGCACGGCCCTGAAACCTGCGTCACGCCATTGATTGTCACCCCAGCCCTCGAACTTCGACGGCACCTTGTCCCACCAGGTCGCCGTGCCCGGTCCACCGGCGATCGGCGCCATGTCGTTGAGCCTGAAGGACAGAAGCACAGCCTGCTTGAGCCACTGGTTGACCGACCAGTCGCCGTCGGCGCCCTTTTCGGCCACCCGCGCCTTGCCGGAATCCAGCAGTCCGAGAGCCTCGTCAACACTGTCGCGCACGGCTCCTTGCGTTTGCGGCGTAATGCCGTCGCGGTCTTCCCAGGCCTGTTCGATGGTTGCTTGCAGGTCGGCGTGGCTCATTGGTTCGCTCCTAGATCAGTTGGATTTGATTCCGGCCAGAAATCCGGCCAGGTCAGATGTCGTGTGATGCACATGCGGGGCGCCTTCTGCGTCACCTGTCATGCTGTTTATCTTGTTGCCATCTTCATTGGCGGCGTCGTGCACCAGAACCGTGGTCATGCCGAGATCATGCGGCACCGCCAGATTGCGGGCTATGTCTTCAAACATGGCCGCCCGACCGGGATCAACACCGTGCTCGGCAATGAACTTCTCATAAGGACCGCGCTCGGGCTTGGGAATGAAATCAGAGTGCACAATGTCGAAAATGCCGTCAAACAGGTGAGTGATGCCGATGCGATGCATGACATTGGTTGCATGGGTAACGGTGCCATTGGTGAACACCAGCTTGCGGCCCGGCAGTGCTTCCAGATTGGCGGCAAGCGGCCCGTTGGCAGGTACCGGCGAATGGTCGATGTCATGCACATAGTCCAGGAACGCATCAGGCTTGATGCCGTGTTCGCTCATCAGTCCGCGCAGGGTGGTTCCGTACTTGTAGAAAAAGTCCTTCTGAATGCGGCGTGCCTCTGTCCGGTCCACTTGGAACAGGTCGGAGATGAACTCGCCCATGCGCACATCGATCTGGTCGAACAGGCGGCATGATGCCGGATACAGCGTATTGTCGAGGTCGAATATCCAGGTTTCGACATGGTGGAAGCCGGGTGCGGACATGTTCTTGTCAAACCTTGCGTTCGGAGATGCGGGTGCCGACACCATGCGGCGTCAACAGCTCCAGCAGCACACAGTGTGGTACCCGGCCATCGGTGATGACAACACCTTCGACGCCGCCGCGCACCACCGTTGCACAACTCTCCAGCTTGGGGATCATACCGCCGGAAATCGTGCCGTCACTGCTCAGTTCGCTGATCTGGGCCAGGGTCAGTTCCGGTATCAGGTTCTTGTCCTTGTCCAGCACCCCTGCGACATCGGTCAGCAGCAGCAGGCGCTTGGCCTTCATGGCAATGGCAATGGCGCCGGCAAAAGTGTCGGCATTGACGTTATAGGTTCCACCATCACGGGAGGTCGCAATCGGCGCGATCACCGGTACTGTCTCGGACTGAATTATGGTGTGCAGGATGTCCGGATTGATCTGCCCGGGATCACCGACAAACCCGAGGTCGACGGCTTCCTGTTTGCCGGTCTCGGCATTGACGCGTGTGCGCTCGAGCTTCTTTGCAATGCACAGATTGCCGTCCTTGCCGGAAATCCCGATGGCCTTGCCGCCTACGGCCTGAATGTCGGACACAACGGACGAGTTGATCGAACCGGCGAGCACCATCTCAACCACTTCCATAGTCGCCTTGTCCGTGACCCGCAAGCCGTCTTCAAACCGGGACTGGATCTTCAACCGGTCCAGCATGGCGCCGATCTGAGGGCCGCCGCCGTGCACGACGATCGGGTTGAACCCCGACTGCTTCATCTGGACAATGTCACGGGCAAACTTGCGCGACAGGTCCGGGTCCACCATGGCGTGACCGCCATATTTCACGACAATCACCTGATTGTCGTACAGCTGCATGAACGGCAGCGCTTCCGACAGAATGCGTGCAATGGTCTGAGGTTGTTGAACTTCCGACATGATTTTATTGACCCAGGGGATGCTGTTCAGGTGCCAGCCCAGCCTTATAGCCGATCAACGGCACTTGTCTAAGAAAAACAGTTGAGCCACCGTTCCAGCTGCTCAGCCGGTGGTTTCAACCCTGCATGCCGGCGATTTCGGCGCGCAGTTCCGGCATGCCCCAGCCCTTGGCCGATGAGGTGATGATGGTGTCGGGAAACGCCGCCGGGCGTTTGGCAATCGCCCTGGCTGTTGCTGCGAGAACGGCATCGCGTTCTGCCTGCTTGATCTTGTCGGCCTTGGTCAGCACGATCTGGTAACTGACGGCTGCCTCGTCGAGTTGGTCCAGGGTCTCCAGATCAATGGGTTTGATGCCGTGGCGCGAATCGATCAGCACAAATACCCGGCGCAGGTTTGGCCGACCCTGCAGGTATCCCATGATAATCGACTGCCATGCCTTGACCAGTGTCTTGGTTGCCCGCGCATAGCCGTAGCCCGGCATGTCGACCAGGGCCACCGCGCCGTCTGCAAGCTCGAAATAATTGAGTTCACGGGTGCGGCCGGGCGTGTTGGAGGTGCGGGCGATATCCTTGCGCCCGGTGAGCGCGTTGAGCAGCGACGACTTGCCGACATTCGACCTGCCGGCAAAGGCCACTTCAACCGGGTATTCAGGCGGCAGTTGCGACAGCCTGGCCGCGCCCATGCGAAATTCGGTCTGGCCTGCAAACAGCAGCCGGCCACGCTCCAGTTCTTCCGGTTCGTACTCTCGCATCGGCGATACCGGGCAGCCGGATTATTTCTCCGGCTGGTCCTTTTTCTTGTCGAGACCAAGCGAGGTCTTGATATTGCCCAGCAGGTTAATCTCTACACCGTGCTTTTTCATGATGTAGGACTGCTGCAGGATCGACAGGAAGTTGTTCCATGTCCAGTACAGCACCAGCCCGGCCGGGAAAGAGGCGAGCAGGAAGGTAAAGAACAACGGCATCCAGTTGAAAATCTGCGCCTGGATCGGATCCGGCGGGGCCGGGTTGAGACGCATCTGGATCCACATGGTGATGCCCATGAGAATTGGCAGCACACCGATCAGCAGGAATGTCGGCGGGGTGAACGGCAACAGCCCGAACAGGTTGAAAATGCTGGTCGGATCAGGCGCCGACAGATCCCGCAGCCAGCCGATGAACGGCGCGTGCCGCATCTCGATGGTGACGTAGATCACCTTGTAGAGCGCAAAGAATACCGGAATCTGGATCAATATCGGCCAACAGCCCGACAATGGCGAGACCTGCTCGTTCTTGTACATCTCCATCATCGCCTGTTGCTGCTTGGCGCGATCATCCGGGAAACGGGTCTTGATCTTCTCCATTTCCGGCGCAAGCTTCTTCATCTTGCTCATGGAGGCATATGACTTGTTCTGCAACGGGAAGAACAACAGCTTGAGCAGCACCGTGACGATGAGGATGGCGACACCGAAATTGCCGACCATGGCGTTGAAATAGTGCAGCACCTTGAACAGCGGCTTGGTGATGAAATAGAACCAGCCCCAGTCGATCATCAGTTCGAAATTGTTGATGCCCAGCTTCTCCTGATAACTGTCGATGAGATAGCTTTTCTTGGCGCCGGCAAAAACCCGGCTTTCAATGCTTGCCTTGGCTCCCGGTGCCGCACTGACCGGCTGGGCTGCAAGATAGTCTGCCTGGAAGGCGTCATTGTTTGCGATGGTCAGGTGACGCAGCGATCCGGTGATGTTCATTTTCTGATCCGGGATCAGGGTAGCGGCCCAGTATTTGTCGGTAATGCCGAGCCAGCCGCCGGTGCTCTTTGACGAATAGGCGCTGGTACCATTGTCCTGGGCATCTGAGTAGGTCAGTTCTTCCAGTGTTTCATCCAGCACGCTGAGCAGGCCTTCGTGCAGCACGTAGATGCCGGTGATCTGCGGAATGCCAACGCGCTGAACGCGGGCATAGGGAAACACATTGACCGCTGCAGAGGAGTTGTTGGTGATGTCCTGGCGAACCGTCACCATGTAGTTGTCGTCAATCGAGAAGGTTTGTTCAAACAGCAGGTCTTCGCCATTGTCCCATTTCAGCGTCACCGGTGCCGTCGGTGTCAGCGTTGTGTTTCCGGATGTCGACCAGACGGTATCCGAACTCGGCAGCTTTATGGTCTGCCCGGTTGGTGCAACCCAACCCTGCTCGGTGAAAAACGCACCGTTGCTTCCTGCCGGGGACAACAAGATGATGGTTGGCGAGCTGTCATCCACCGTTTCATGATACTTCTTCAGCCGAAGGTCATCGAGGCGGGCACCTTTAAGATTGATGCTGCCGGACAAGACCGGTGTGTCGATCTTGACCCGCGCGTTCTGCTCCAGAACCGCTTCGCGCGGCAAGGCCAGCGCTGCGCCGGGGACAACTGATCCACCCGGGGCTGCCTGCGGCACGCCGGCGCCGGTTCCCGCCGCCGGGGCTTGCGGCACACCGGTATCACCAGCTTGCGTAGTGGTGCCCTGGGCAGTCTGTTGTTGCTGTTGCTGCTGGGCCTGTCGCTGGCCAGGTTGAGGGAAATACATCTGCCAGAGAACGATCACGCCCAGCGATAATGCAATCGCCAGAATATAGTTCTTGATTTCACTATTCATGATGTCCGGTCCTGCCTCTAGCCGCTCCGGCGGCTCATCCCCGTTTACGCCGAAGCGTTATTGATTACTTTAGCGTTCCTGCGCGACCGCGACCGCTGCGTGTCCTGCCACGTGGCCGTGGCGGATCACCCTTGCCGTCGTTCAGCCTTTGCGTTGCAGAAACAATATCACCCATCAAGTCCTTGAAGTCCTGAGCCAGCGTAGCTGCGCGTCCGATGAACACATAATCATGCCCGCGCCTAAGGTCCAGCCCCGATGCGACACGAACTGCTTCGCGTAACCGTCTTTTAATGCGGTTTCGCACCACAGCGTTGCCAAGTTTACGGGTAACGGTAAAACCGATGCGCGGCTCATCCTGGTCATCGCGGACCCTGGCCTGCACAACGCAACCCTTGCGCGCGCACACAAGTGCAGCGGCGGCGGCGAGGAAATCCTGCCGCCGCTTTAGATGCTCTATCAATGAAGGAGTTCCTGCGAAGTGCGCTATGGCGACCGAAAAGCTCAACGGAATTCACGGTCAACCAGCGAGTCGGCCGGTCAGGCGCTCAGCTTGGAACGGCCACGCGCACGGCGGCGTGCAATGACCTTGCGGCCGCCGACAGTTGCCATGCGGGCGCGGAAGCCGTGGCGGCGCTTGCGAACAAGATTGCTGGGTTGAAACGTACGTTTCATGGCTAAATCTCCAAAATCTTCATGTTTCCGGTCCTGTCAGGCCGCGACGAAAAAACCACGTCAAGCATGCTGATCGTTGATCACCGGATGAAATCCTGCGCGCTTATACGGGTGCCGTGGCAACAAGTCAATTCGCGCAGCGCATCTATTTGAGGCCACCGATGACGTGGCAAACACCAAACCCTCACCTGTAGTCATACCTTTTCACAAGCAGTTTACACCCCCTTTTTTCAAAATACGTTCTGCTACATCTTCGCGCCAACCCCTGTGGTCTTTCAAACTGGTGCGCGAGCAAATTCATGAACACATCATTTGGTTGCAAACCCGAACAGATCACGCCTTACTCATACAGATGAAGAAAGAACAAGAAAAAATGTCTGGAAACGTAGCTGAAGCGGGCACCGCCCGTCCCTCCGGTGTTGCAGCAAACCTGAAACGCTGGGCCCCTCTGGTGATACTGCTGGGCGGTATTGCCGCAGTTTATGCATCAGGTTTACACAAGTACCTGTCACTTGAAACCGTTGCCGACAACCGCGATGCCCTGATGAATTTTGTCGCCGACAATTCTGTTCTGGCGGTCGGCACCTACATGCTGATCTATATAGCGACAGTCGCATTTTCTTTGCCCGGCGCAGCCCTGTTGACCATTCTGGGCGGATTCCTGTTCGGCTGGCTGTTGGGCGGCGTGTATACGGTCCTGGCGGCGACAATCGGCGCGATCGCCATATTTCTGGTGGTCAAGACTGCGCTTGGCGACGCGCTTACCAAGCGCGCCGGGCCCTGGATGGAGAAATTGTCCGGTGGATTTCAGGAAAATGCATTCAGTTATCTCCTGTTTCTGCGACTGGTCCCGGCATTCCCGTTCTTTGTTGTCAATATTGCTCCAGCCGTGGCAGGCGTTGGACTTGGAACCTACGCGCTGGCAACTCTTGTCGGCATTATCCCAGGTACATTTGCGTTTTCGGTGCTTGGGTCCGGCCTGGATTCAATCATCACCGAACAAAAGAACGCCCACCAGTCCTGCATTGCGGAAAACGGTGCGGCCAATTGTGAATTCGCACTTGATGCCGGCGCACTGGTGACACCACAACTGCTGGCGGCGTTTGTCGCACTGGGTGTGGTGGCGCTGATTCCGGTTGTGGTGAAAAAACTGCGCGCCCGGAAAAATGCGACCAGTGGCGAAGCGTAAAGCCCACTGGCCCATTGCAACCAGTCTCAACGAATTCCAACAATTCATGTATAGAAGGGCCTGCAAAGAGGCCCGAAAGGTACTTCCATGACTGATATTACCTGCGATATCTGCGTGATCGGCGCAGGCTCCGGCGGCTTGAGCGTCGCTGCAGCAGCCAGCCAGTTCGGCGAAAAAGCCGTTCTGATCGAAAAAGGCGAAATGGGCGGAGACTGCCTGAATTACGGCTGCGTGCCGTCCAAGGCCCTGTTGGCTGCCGGCAAGCATGCGCATGCGTTTTCCTCCGGCGTGGAGTTCGGGGTTGCAGCGCAGGTCCCGAAAGTGGATTTCGCCAAGACCATGGCCCACGTAAAGGATGTCATTGCCGGTATTGCGCCGCACGACAGCCAGGAACGCTTTGAAGGCCTTGGCGTGACGGTCATTCGCGATGCAGCAAAGTTTGTAGATGCTGAAACCGTTGAAGCAGGCGGCAAGCGGATCAAGGCACGCCGCATTGTCGTGGCGACGGGCTCGTCACCATCCGCACCGCCGATCCCCGGCCTGGACAGTGTCGATTATTTCACCAATGAGACGATTTTCGACAATACCACGCTGCCGGCGCACCTGATCATCATCGGCGGCGGTCCCATCGGCATGGAAATGGCACAGGCTCATCGCCGGCTCGGCGCCAAGGTTACCGTGCTGGAAGCGTTTCAGCCGCTTGGCAAGGATGATCCGGAACTGACCGCCATTGTGCTCGACCACCTGCGTGACGAGGGCATCGATATCCGAGCCGGTGCCAAGATCACCGGCATTGCCAAGGCGGCAAAATCAAAGGCCATTGAAATCACGCTGGAAGGCGATGACGGCAAGTCGGAAAAACTTTCAGGCTCGCATCTGCTGGTTGCAGCCGGGCGTGTTGCCAATGTGGATGGCCTTAATCTCGAGGCCGCCGGTATCGAATATGACAGGCGCGGCATCAAGGTGGACAAGGGCCTTCGCAGCACCAATCGCAAGGTCTATGCGATCGGTGATGTGGCCGGCGGGCTGCAGTTCACCCATGTTGCCGGTTACCAGGCGGGCCTTGTCATAAAGTCCGTCCTGTTCCGCCTGCCGGTGACCAATGAAACCAAAATCATCCCGTGGGTTACCTACACGGACCCTGAACTTGCCCATATCGGCCTGACCGAGGCACAGGCAAAGGAAAGCCACCCCGGTCACAAGATACTGCGCTGGCACTTCGCCGAGAACGACCGCGCACGCGCCGAACGCAAGACCACCGGCCTCATCAAGGCGGTTGTCTCGGCTAAAGGCGAGATACTGGGCTGCTCGATCGTGGCGCCGAATGCCGGCGACCTGATTCAACCGTGGGCAATGGCCATTTCATCAGGACTAAAGATCAAGGCCATGATAGACATGGTCGCGGCATATCCGACATTAAGCGAAGTTTCCAAACGTGCCGCGACAAGTTATTATGCCGACCTGCCATCCAAACCCATGGTTCGCCGTATCATAGGATGGCTGAAAATTTTTGGATGACCGCCGTCAGTTGGACCGTTTCTGCTGACGACTGAGTAAAGGCAGAGATGAGTACCGATACGGAAAAGCAGGATTTTGTGCGGTCAACGCGGCGTGCACCATGGTATCGCAAGTTGACCGCCAAAGTGCTGGTGATGGCAGCCGTGTTCCTGATGATTGGTGAAATGCTGGTGTTTTTGCCTTCAATCGCCAATTTTCGGATCAACTGGCTGCAGCAGCGCTCGGCCACGGCGGAAATTGCTGCACTGGCGGTTGAAGCTGCCCAGAACCAGGAAATCTCTCCACTGTTGCGCAAGGAACTGCTGGACCGTGCCGGTGTGCTGGTGCTGGCGGTCAGGACCGATGACGCCCGCCAGCTGGTGTTGATGCCCGACAGGGCCCCGGTGGTGGACGCATCATACGACCTGCGCGAAAACAAGCCCATGATGGCCATCTACGACGCGTTCACCACGCTGTATCACGGCGGCAACCGGGTCATCGGGGTCATGGACAAACCGTCCAGCATGAGCGGTACACTGATCGAAATGGCGCTGGACGAAAAACCGCTGTTCAAGGCCATGGTGCGGTATTCCATCAATATCCTCACCCTGTCGATCTTTCTGGCCTTCATTCTGGCGGCCTTGCTGTTTTTCGCACTCAACCGGCTTCTGGTGCGCCCGGTGCAGCGCCTGTCCGGCAACATGCAGGCCTTTGCGCTCAACCCCGAAGACCGCACCCGCATTATTGAGCCGACGGGCCGGGTCGATGAGATCGGCGCAGCCGAACATGAACTCAAACAGATGCAGACCGAGCTGTCTGATCTGTTGTCGCAGAAAAGCCGGCTGGCGTCGTTAGGACTTGCGGTTTCAAAAGTCAGCCATGACCTGCGCAACATGCTGGCGTCCGCCCAGTTGATCTCCGACCGGCTGGGAATGGTTGACGATCCGACGGTAAAGAAGTTCGCGCCCAAGCTGATTGCATCTTTGGACCGGGCCATCGGGTTTTGCCAGGACACGCTGAAATTCGGCCGTGCGCAGGAAGCGCCGCCACGGCGCGAAATGTTCAACCTGCGCATGCTCGTGGATGATGTGCTGGACCACAGCACGACAGAAGCCGGCAGCGATGTGGTCTTCTACAATGAAGTGGCCGCAGACATGGATGCTGACGCCGACCGGGAGCAGTTGTTCCGCGTGTTGATGAACCTGCTCCGTAACGCGGCTGAGGCTGTCGAAAACAAGGGCACGACATCCATTGCGCGCGGTGCCGGTGGCCAGGTCCGGGTGCGGGCCCGGCATGCTGACAATCATTGCATTATCGAGGTGACCGACAACGGCCCCGGTGTTCCGGAAAAGGCCAGGGAGCATTTGTTCGAGGCGTTTCGCGGATCACAACGCCAGGGCGGCACCGGGCTTGGACTGGCGATTGCCAGCGAACTGGTGCGCGCGCACGGCGGCGACGTAAAACTGGTGGAAAGCCCGGAACCCGGCACGGTGTTCCAGATCAGTATTCCCGACCGGCTGCAGGAAGTGGATACCGGCCGACGCGGCAAGCGGAGTGCGTGAGAGGTATATCGCTCACGCAAGCAGCCTGCGGCTGCGCTCCGCTAGGGCGCGCTTCGCGCGGCGGCCGGTCGGCCTTGCCTCGGCACTTCGTGCCTCGGAGGAATATTTCAGTTCAGTTGTGCTGAATTCCAGAACTAGGTCCGACCGGACCTCGGGCCGGTCAGGCTCGCCCCCGCGGAGCGGTTGGCGTTAGCCAACTCGCGTGAGCGAAGTAAACTCACCTCAACCCGCTCCATTCACTATTTCTTCCCACCAACCTCAACAACCGTGCCTTCACGGCGCGGGTCGGCGCCGCCGTCCATCTGGCCGTCTTCCAGGATGCGGATGCCGTGCAGGCCGCTGGTCAGCGGTTTCACTTCGACCGTGTGACCGAGGTCCGCCAGCGGCGCAGCCAGCCTGGCGAACTGGTTCAGCGTACCGGCCAGATCGCTGCCTGGAGCGGTGTCTTCAAGCTCGGTTCGCCCATTGCGGTTGATGACGTGCAGTTGCGAGACGGCATCCTGCACCGGCATCTGCCAGTCGATCAGTCCGATCAGGGCGCGCGCCGTATAGCCGATAATACGGCTGCCGCCCGGCGAGCCGACAACCGCAAACAGGCTGCCGTCGCCATTCAACACCAGGGACGGCGACATGGAAGACCTGGGCCGCTTGCCCGCCTGCACACGGTTGGCAACCGGCTTGCCGGCCTTGGAGGGCACAAAGGAAAAATCCGTCAGCTGGTTGTTGAGCACAAAACCGCCGGCGGTAATTCTCGCGCCGAAGGCGCGCTCGACACTCATGGTCATGGACACCGCATTTCCGTCCCTGTCGACAATCGCCAGGTGACTGGTGCCGTGTTCCACAAGCCCGGCATCGGCGGCGAGAGTGTCTTCAACTGATCCCGGCGGCAAGCCCGGGGCAGCCGAGCCCATGTCGCGAACCGGATTGATCAACCGGCTGCGCGACCTGAGGTACTGCCGGTCCAGAAGGCCTGCAACCGGCACATCGACAAAGTCAGCGTCAGCCATGTATCGATTGCGGTCTGCAAAAGCCAGCCGGCTGGCCTGTGCAAACAGATGCGCTGTCACCAGGCCGTCCGGCTCGAGCTTCGCCAGCTGGTACGGTTCCAGCAGGCCTAAGATCATCAGCGACGTCAGCCCGCCGGACGTCGGCGGCCCCATGCCGCACACCTTGTAAGCCCGGTAAGGCGCACAAACGGGCTGGCGCTCGATGGCCTCGTAGGCGGCCAGGTCGGCCAGTGTCATCAGGCCGGGATTGACCTCGTTCGAGCGAACCGCATTGACGATGGCCTGAGCGACGCTGCCCTTGTAGAATCCGTCGAGCCCGTTTGCCGCGATCAGTTTCAGTGTGTCGGCGTAGGGCTGGTTTTTCAGGATATGCCCGACCGGCACGGCCACATTCGGCTCATCATAATCGCCGTCACCCAGGAAATAGACCGCCGCTGCCGCGTCGTCGCTGTCCAGATGACTGGCATTTGTGATGGCTGCATGCAGGCGCGGACTGACAGCAAACCCTTGTTCGGCCAGCTCGATCGCCGGTTCAAACAGGCCGGCCCATTCCAGTTTGCCGAATTTCTGATGTGCCTTCCACAGTGCCGAGATGACGCCCGGTGTGCCGACCGGCTTGCCGCCAAGGGCGGCATCAGGCCACGCCATCGGCTTGCCGTCCGGTTTCAGAAACAGTGTCTCGTCGGCGCTCAGCGGTGCCTTTTCGCGCCCGTCAAACGTGGTGATGGAGGCATCCGCGCCCTGGTAATGCAGCATGAACAGGCCGCCGCCAATGCCGGATGACTGTGGCTCGGTCAGCGTCAGCACCAGTTGCGCAGTGATGGCAGCATCGGTGGCCGAGCCGCCCTTGGCCAGAATGGCGGCTGCTGCGTCAGATGCGTGGGTGTTGGCGGTTGCGACCATGCCCTTGTGCTGACGCGGATCGTCACTGCACGCGGCAACCGCAAACAATAGGCACAGGGCAAAACATCGGGCAAGCAATGACATTGTTACAATCCGGACTGACAAACCAACGATCTGTACCTTAACCGTGGCGCCTGCATCTTCGCAATTGACGAAGATGTCAGGACACCTGACATTTACAAACATGATGAACACGACCGAAACCAAGGCATCCCACATGACAGTAAAACCGGGTTCGAAAAATCTGATCACCGATGTTGCAGGCCTTAAGGTCGGCAACGCCCATCACGCACACTATGCAACCGGTGTCACCGTTGTGCTGCCGGATGAACCTGTGACGGCTGCGGTGGATGTGCGCGGCGGGGCGCCCGGCACGCGGGATACGTCAGCGCTGGATCCGACCTGCCTGGTGGACGCGGTGCACGGCATTGTCCTGTCGGGCGGATCGGTGTTCGGGCTGGATGCGGCCGGTGGCGTCATCTCTCACCTGGCAGAACAAGGCGTCGGCATGAGCTTCGGCCAGTCGCCGGTACGCATCCCCCTGGTGCCGTCGGCCATCCTGTTTGACCTGACCTTCGGGCCGGACAAGACCTGGGGTGCCACGCCGCCCTATCGTGATCTCGGCATAGCGGCGGCGCAGGATGCCGGCACTGATTTCGAACTCGGCAATGCCGGCGCAGGCCATGGCGCAACGGCCGGAACGCTGAAGGGCGGGCTTGGCAGCGCATCAGCTGTGTTTGGCGGGTTTACCGTCGGGGCCCTGGTGGCGCTCAATCCGGTAGGCTCATGCATCAACCCGGCCAGCAATGACCTGTGGGCGCGGCCGTTTGAACTGGATGGCGAGTTCGGGCCCGTACCCGCGGAGCCCGTTTCGCCTGTACCCCTGACGCCATTGGGCGACAGCAAGCTGGATGCCCGTGCAGCGGGTGCCAACACCACGATCGCCGTGGTGGCCACCGATGCCGCGCTCACCAAGCCCCAGGCACAAAGGCTGGCGATAATGGCGTCGGACGGCATGGCCCGCGCCATCCGGCCCATCCACACACCGTATGACGGTGATACTGTGTTTGCACTCGCAACCGGCAGGACAGCGCTGGCAGAGCAGCCGGGCGAGGCCCTTGCCATGTTGGGATCGGCCGCCGCCGACTGCCTGACACGGGCGATCGGGCGGGCCATGGTCAGCGCTGAGCCCCTGCACGGCCGCGATACCTGGCGGCCTGCCTGAACCTATTCGCAAAAGTCTCAAATCCGGCGCTTGCGTTTACCGGAACAACCGGTTAGATACGTCCAGTCTTCAGCACATTTTCTGACGCTGAACGCGGGACAGCCATCCCGCCTCAAGGGCACCGGTAGCTCAGCTGGATAGAGCACCAGACTACGAATCTGGGGGTCGGGGGTTCGAATCCTCCCCGGTGCGCCAAATTGTTCAGGTCGTTACCTGACATATAGGTACGTCTTACACTGAAAACGCGCGCGGGAGCATTAAGCCATTCGGATCCGTGATTGTTTCCAGACGGCATTTTTCGTCATCCGAGAATTCTAGGCACTGCCCATGAAGGACGCTGGCCGCGGCTGGTAACGAGTTGCCTTGATGCTTGTCGATCAAATTGTACGTCAAAACCAATTGGAGCCAATCACAAACGAATTCATACAATTGCTGACGAGAAATTCCATCACAAGAAGAACCTCGGATCTCCGGCAGGCCGCCTCAAAATGGAAAATTCATCGAGTTGGGAGTGGAGCGTGATTTGTCCTACTGGCGGAGTTCGGGGGTGAGGTCGCGAAGCAGTTCGCGGTTGATCAACTCATCGTTCTTTCGTTGATTTTCGAGCGGGATTCCGTACTCCGGAATGCGCCTGGTGCGCCTGGTTTTTGGCCTCGCACCTGTCGCTGATTTTCGCTGAGCAGCGGGGCTGAGCGGTCTTCCCAAATCCGACGTCGCCTCAACCGGAAGCAGGTTTTTCCGTTTTACAAGCGGGCTGAAAGATACCTTCATTGTATGAGTGTCTTCTCGACTACTCTTCAATGAGAAGCCACCGCCAAAATCGTCGGAACCAATTGGAATCATTTTGAATTTCGGACCCACTGAGGAATTCGATGCGATAACGAAATCAACCGTATAGACCAAGTCCCGAGCCACGATTTGCTCACCGGAGGTGGATACGGTTCTGTCAATACGAGCCAGAAAATCCTGAATGCCCAGCTTCCCGCCCAGCAGACCATTACCTGTCCACTGGCTAGGATAATTGTCGCATTTATCGGTAAATTTCAGGCTTCTTCGTATCGAATAGTTGTTCGTAACAGTTGGCCGGCCACGCCCTGTACTGACCAGAGATACCAAGCCCGCCTTCCAGTCTTGATCGGAAAGTGTCTCATCGAAAGTGAACGTCTCAGTGCGGGACGCTTTTGTCGAATGACCGCCGTCCAGACTAAGCGTTGCCAGACCCGCAGTCAGCAGTGAAAAGCCGAAAGCACCATCGGCAGAGGCGGCATCTGTTTGCACGACCTTTGCGGTCAGCACGATAGTGGCTGTCTGGTTCTTGAACCAGGACGAATAGCGGGCCTCGAGGTTTTTAAACTCAACGTTTTGTGATGAGTCTTTCAAGTTGTTGATGTGTTCGAACCCGTGCAGATCCCACATGGCGTCACGCAGTTCGCATCTCACGTTTTCGACGACATCGGCGATATGGACATCAAATCGACTGACTTGAGGAACCGTTGCACACCCGGAAAATGAAAATGCCAATGCCGTGAAAAATACCGTTCTAGCCTTCATTGATTGTGCCCCTGTATTTGGATAACCCCACTATTCGCGGCTCGTCCTGGAAACTCACCTGCTGTCCCGACAGTACAAGCCGGCGGGTCACCGTCTGTGAACCACTTCACTTAAGGGAGTTTATTTGGGAAAGGACACGGCTTGCTCAAACTCCGAGCAATAACGACGCCTATTGCGGCGTTGTGGCTATCTCGTTCAAAAGATCGATATTCTCGATCCAGATGGCGCCGCGTGACATTCTGATAACGTCCTGTGCACGCCAGGTCTGCAGTGTCTTGTTGATGGACTCCCTGGTGGCGCCGAGGAAATCAGCCAACTCGCTTTGCGACAACCGGATGCATCCGTCACTGTCTGAAAATTTTCCATGCAAGATCAGCAGGCGGCTTGCAAGCCTGGCTTCAATATCCAGCATGGCCAGGTCTTCAACCTGCTGCGAAACCCAGCGTAACCGAGCACACAAGACCTTAATCAGGTCTGATGCCAGTTCCGGATGACTGCGGATCACGGTATCGATATCCGCCTGCTCAAACTTCCATAGAACACAAGGTTCCAATGTCGTAGCAGTGGCAGTGCGAGGCCCGCCGTCCAGAGCGGCAACTTCTCCAAAAACATCAGGCGGCCGCATAACATTCAACGACAGTTTCTTGCCGCTTTCACCCAAGATGCTGATTTCGACACTGCCTGATTCCAGCACATACAGAGCATCGCCCGGGTCCTGCTGATAAAACAGGGTTGCACCTTTATCGAGAATGAGCCTGGTTGCGGCGTTGCCGAGAGCTTCGAGACTGGGAGAGCCGAGTTCTCCAATAAGCCGGGAGTTTTTAAGCCCGCGACCTTTGATCAGTGCGCCATTTTCCGGTTCGGTCATGCTTCCCCCATTGCGTCACAATTATGACGCAACGAAGTTACTGTGCACAAGAGACCGTCACCGAAAGTTTATCGGCGCATTTTTCTACTGAATTGCTGAGATTATCTCATTCAAATTACTCAAATACGATTCATTCCATCCCTGCTCAATGATCTGATACGCCCGTGCCCATAGCGCCCAGGGCTGGTCCTGCGGTCTTCCACCGGCAGCCGAAGCTCCTCCTTTTCGGCTATTTCGGAAACAATCACCCGTCCTGGCCTGATGTCACGGTTGGCCCTGGCATCTGCCAGCAGTTTTGCGATTTGCGGCACCGCCACGCTGGTGCCGTTAATGAGTACCCGGGACCCGCTTCTGGTTCCCGCAGCCATAACACCACGATGTACCCTTGACTCATCAGCAACAGCGAGTGCATCGGGACCTTTGCGAGGCCAGCCGGCATTGTCGGCCGGCACAGGGCCGCTGGCAGTGTACTCGGTTGCCACCAGCTCTTTCTCCAGGAAACCACCTATGACAACGGTTTCACTGCCTGTCGCGATTGCATTCAACATGCCGGCACGTTTTACCAGACTTTCAATGGTATCGTTCTCTTTAATCCGACCGGAAACCGGATCAAAACGTTCATAGAAGCAGTCTGCGAAATAGGACTGCCGGCCTCTCTGCCAGAATCCCCTCGGTGCGTCATCTCTTTGAATCCATGCTTCAATGATCTCATCTTCATCCAGATTCAGATTTGTCAGTTGCAATTGCCATTCACCAGCCGGCGAAAGCATCTGTGATGCGTGTTCAAATCCGGTAGGTGTAATTGCAACGACAAACCTGCCTCGACCATCAAGCATCGGCGGCTCGTCATACGACACCTTGCACAAGGCGGGTTGAGCCGCCTTGCCAGTGGGCGTCCACCGCATTGATTTTCGGGGTTTTTTATCTTTCAGGTTTGGACTGCTTGCGCCGAAAGGTGGCACCACAGCAAGTTTAACTCTTGCCTTTTTTCCTGCTTTGACATCCCTTTTGGGAAGCCAGATTTCAATGAAGCTTGATGTTCTATCATTTGGCAAAACGCGCCATCGCAAAGTTTGCGGGTTTAGCTTTTTTCCGCTGAACCTGATGCGCGCATGATCACGCGCCTGATGTCCATTTCCGGCTGGAATCACGATATCCGTCGGTTGTCCGGTATCCCGTGTTCGTTCACGAATTAACCGATCAAATTCTCGTTCCAGTGCGCTGGCGCCATCGTGTGGCCCGGCGAAAATTCCGTAACTGAAATTTATCACCACCGGAACAGCTTTCAGTTCGTATGCCTCCGCTATAAGTTCCGCACGATCCAGTATGTATGCGACAGCATCCAGCACATTCGGATTGAAACTGACTCCCGATGTATCGGCGGTGGTTGAGGTAGGCAATTGGACACAGACAATTGGTCTGTTGCAAACACCGTCTTCACTCGGCGCACCTGCAAACAAATCCATCACATGGGTGCCATGGGCCTGGCGAAACATTGCAGATTTGAGGCCTCTTCTGCTGAAATCTCCAAGACCGACTTCTTTGTAAAACCAATCTTCATCGGTCGGCGATCTGACCAGTAAATCATCAATCATCTTCTTGGTGAACTCCCTACCGTAGGTAACGGGAGACTTCCCACTCGCACAAGCGCCATCCTGGTCACAGCAGATACCGTCCTGTACCCATGCATATTCCACCCGGGTTTGTGCGGCAGCACCATTCTTGCCAGGTATCTGAAAGCGCTCATGACCAAATGCTATGCCATCGTCAATCACACCCATCACGACAACTTTTGATCCCTCAGGGCATTCACGAGGCTCAAGCGGTTCAGAAACATGATCCGGCGAAGAGACGCACGGCTGTTTGGTTCCCTCAGGAAACGCGTCGAGAGGAACGCCCAACTGCACCGAAGGAATCACCGCCCGCCAATCTGCGTTTTCACCCAGGACGCTGAGAAACTTCTGCGTTACGAGTGCCGGTATGTCTTTTACGCCCGTACGCCAAGTTGAATCTCCGAAGCGCCAGAAGGGCTGTATCCGAAATTCACCTTGGTCTTGATCTGCATCCTTTGGCGGAACCGGCAGGTTGAAGAGATCAGACAGATTTTTGTCATCAGCAATTGTGAGTATCGCATGAAACCAAGGATCTACCAGCGGAGCACCTGGAACCGGATAGAATTGCTTGCCGTCACCGAAATTCCAATCTCCATAAGCGTCCTTGCCTGCTGCCAAAGTCGAAGAAACCCATTGCTTACTCATTGACGTTCTCCTTTGAGGTTCAATCAGGCGGGGTTCTTCCACTCTTCGGCAGCTCGCTGCCACATCCAGCCAAGCAGATCGGAATGATCTCCGTGCGGCCGGCGTTTTTGCTCAAACAGGTAGTTGCTGGGTTTGATTTGGGGGGGTGAGCTGCCATCGGCAGTGCCAACTTCAAAGATGTCAGCCCACCTGAAATCGCCATCAAACGTAAATTTGGGATTGCCGAAACTTGCGGTAGGCCACAAGAATTTCCATGCGGCGAATTCTGCCTGATGAGTGAACCGACCAACCAGGTACTGCCCGAGCGTCAGCCCCAATGAAGCACCAGCCGCGCTGTCAATAGGAAAGTGAACTCCCGCGACCGTCCTGTTCACAGCAATCCGGGATGCCTGGCGCATCAACTGTACCGGCCAGCCTGTTTCCGAAAACTGAGGATTGTCGGCCTGCCCGGTTCGCATCAACATCAACAACACATACGCGAGGACAAATGCTTCGGTCGCGTGTCCGCTCGGCAACGTACCGTGGCCAGGGGTTGATATGATCGGCTGAACCTGCGGGGAGTAACTACTTGGCCGCTTGCAGGCAAGGGCATGTTTCATCCTCATTTCCACAATGTTCGTTGTCCTCAGCACCGCTGCCAGCAACTCGACTGTCCAGCGCGACTTCTCAAGTTGCAGGTCCGCAATCGACGCGAAGAAGGCTGATGCCCCGGAAATCTGTGCAAGAATCTCGTGTGCACGGTCAATTCGCAAGTCTGCGTAACTGTTCAGGAAGTCCAACTGCTGCCGGAATGCTTCGGGGTCCGGACGGTGTACTTTGATGAGCGTCTTGTATTTGTGATTTTTCTTTGTTCCTGCCGGATCGTTTGCCAAATGGAGCAATGAAGCAGATGCACCGACCTTCGTTATTTTCGTGGAAAAACCAAGCCGGGACGAAAGTTCAAAG
Source organism: Anderseniella sp. Alg231-50 (assembly GCF_900149695.1). Classification (NCBI taxonomy): domain Bacteria; kingdom Pseudomonadati; phylum Pseudomonadota; class Alphaproteobacteria; order Hyphomicrobiales; family Parvibaculaceae; genus Anderseniella; species Anderseniella sp. Alg231-50. The sequence continues at coordinate 791,862 of NZ_LT703003.1, forward strand.
TCCAGAATACTGGCCCGCACCCATGGTGCCCACTGCTCCATATTACCAGATTTTTCAAACGACAACTGCGCGGGAGTTGTGCCAGGTTTTTGCCACGGACCTACGATGCCGTCCCGATTGGTAATCAGCGCGCCAGGGCCAACCAAGCCGTGTCCCATTCCAGCCATGCCCGCCATTCCAGCCATGCCCGCCATTCCAGCCATTCCAGCCATGCCTGCCATACCCGCCATTCCAGCCATTCCAGCCATTCCAGCCATTCCAGCCATGCCTGCGCTAATGGATTCCGTACTCATTGCTTCTTCTCCCTGGAGTTGGATGTTGATCAATTGGTAGCAGCACAAAAACAAGACTTCTGTTAAACAACTAACACAGCCCTGAAACACGAATTCCAATCGAGTAGCCGGCAAAAATCCGAGATTCAAACTTTTCCAAACACTGAGACAGGCGTGAAAGAGTTCATTTAGGAACGCCAACCTCAACAAGTACGTCTGCCCACTCTTGGCCGATGGGGTATGGTTGGCTCGGAGACTTCGCCAACCAGTCACTGACGGTCAAGTCAGGCTCCAGCGACATCAGAAGCGCAACAATTTCCTCTGCTTCATCGAATTGTCCCAAACGCCAAAGCGAAGCAGACAGTACTCTCAACGTAGACGTGTGCGTGCGGTTAGCTCGCAACGAACGCTTGGCCAGCCGCATTGCGTCATCATAGCGATGGGCCGCCAACGCTGCAGTTGCAGCCAATGAGTCGTAAAAATACTTGTGTGGATCAATGGGGCTGAGTTTCAGTGCTTTGCCGGTATTGTCCACGGCCACTTCACCTTCACCGCGGAAAGCATGCATCGTTCCCTTTAACAACCAGGCCAGGGAGTTGTTGGGATTGGCATTCAGAGCAGCTTCGTATCGAACCTCAGCGGCATCCAGTTCTCGCAACAGGTTGGTGTGCACCATCCCGTCAATTGTCAAACTCAGAGAACATTCCGGGTCAATATCAAGCGCCCGCTTGGTAAGATCCAGGGCCCTGCTGCCTTCCTCGACAGGACTATCTGACCAACCTTGCTGAACCTTCAGTACATGCCAGTTAGCCATCCATGCGCTTGGCAGGGATTGTCTGGATGCCCTGTTGGCCAGCTCTTCAAGCAGATCTCTTGCAAGCACAAAATCCACCTTTGACAGCCGGTGCATCAATGAAATTGCCGCAATCAGCAACGAGTAGCTTTCCAACGTTGGCAGCGGTTGCGACTTGACCCGCTTTACTTCCCGAACACTGATGGCACGGCTAATGTCACCAACTATTCTGTCGATCAAATCGGGATTTTCATCAAGAACGCAATGGACAGTATCTCTGTATCTCTCTGCCCAGACCACGCTACCGGTTTTGGTTTCGGCAAGCTCAACATCTGTGATCAGCTGATCGTTCGCTATGTTGTAGCTTCCAGACATGACAAACTCAGCAGAAAGAACATTGCCGATTTCTTTCGGATCTGTCGTCGTGTTGTTCCTAAATGCAGCCGTCGACAAACGAGATATAACGTCGAATGTTGAAACGTGGGAAAATGACCGGATAATCTGATCTGCAATCACCTCTCCGATTACTTCGTGTGCTTCACCAACCAATCCGGCAGTGAATGGAACAATTGCAAGAGCTGGCAGTTTTGGTTTGAGGGTATCGATTAAGGGCAACTTCGGATAACCATCAGACCGGCATATCTTGTAGGCTCTCACCGGCATCGAAAGGTGTTTTAGATAGCAGTCTCCCAAATCCGTAATCTCTGCATCCAGCTCCGCAATCAGTTGTTCACGAACCGGAGCTGTAACCACGATCTCGCCTGGCCCAGCCAAAGTGGTCAACCGCGCACCTATCATTACTTCCCGACCATAAACATCATGCTCATCGATCAGCACCTCACTGGCGCTCAACCCCATTCTCAAATGCAGTTGCTGATCTACCGTCAAACCCTTGTTCATACTTGTGCTGAGGGATTGAATCTCAAGTGCAGCATTGACAGCAGCTCTGGCCGTCATGAAATTCAATACAAACCCATCTCCCAGGCTGTTGCCAAACTGACCCTGGTGAAGAGGGAGTATCTGCTCTTCGAGCTGGTCGCGAAGAGACCTTATGTGCGCAATGGTCTGGTGCTCAAAACGATCCAGCAACCGAGTGGATTCAACAACGTCTACGAACAGCACCGCTCGTTTGTCTCTGAATACTGTCTTGAGGATTCTCATCGCCCCGGTATTCATTGATTCCGCTCTAAAATTGACTTTCTTTCGCAGTCATTTCATTTGTTGAAATACCTAAAGTTTACACTACGTAAGAATTTAGCTCCGTGTAAACAGGCATGTGTATTGATTCCGCTCCACGTCGTCACATTCATGTTACGAATTGGGTCCTGACTGAATGTTCTTCGCCACTGTGAGACGACGGTGCGCGAGATCATCGCCAGCCAATCTTCATTGATGAAGAATTCACTTCCCTATTCCTGAACAAACACCCTTGGCTTTGGGTGCAATGCAACCTAATGATGGGACAGGGACGGCACCTGTTTATCAATTCGGTATTTTCAGTGGCTGGTGTAGGATGTCCTTTTTGGTTGACGACTTGAGATGCAGCACAATGGATCTGGACAAGAATGAACTGCTGACCCGGGTGTCGATATTCAGTGTTCTCGCGGAAGAGGAACGGAATGTCGTTGCCGCAAAGTGCCAGTGGAGCAACTACAGCAAGAACCAGACAGTGCTGGATGAAAGCGATTCCAGCACGGATATCTTCTTCGTCATCGAAGGCTCGGTTTCAGCCAAGGGCTTTTCGATGAACGGCAAGGAGGTCACCTACACCTTCATCAGCCAGGGCGAAATGTTCGGGGAGTTTGCCGCGATTGACAACCAGACCCGGTCAGCTTCGATCCAGCCGATGGAAGACGCGGTGATCGCGCGCATGTCGTCTGCCGATTTCAAGTCGGTGCTGCACGACTACCCGCCCGTTGCGGTGCGCTTTGCGGAACACCTTGTGCAGAAACTCAGATACCTCACCAACCGGGTGTTTGAATTCAGCACCATGTCGGTCGGCTACCGGCTGCACGCGGAACTTTTGCGGTATTGCGTGGAGAGCGGGATTCAGGAGAATGCCGCAAAAATCGAACCAGCCCCCACCCATTATGAAATCGCCGCTCGCATCAGCACACACCGTGAAGCCGTGTCCCGGCACCTGAGCCAACTGGAAGCGGCAGGCATTGTCGAGGCGTCGCGCAAGCGGATCATTGTCCTCGATGTCAACCGGCTGCGCGATATCGTGAACGAGTTCAGCTCAGATCACCTGTGAGCCGGAAAACCCAGATGACGGCGTCGAAGAGTTATTTCGCAGGTACCCACCGAACCGTTGCGCCCGCAGACACAGTCGAGCGGTTAAAGCCGCTCATGAGCGATTTCGGCATCACACGCATTGCCGACGTCACCGGTCTTGACCGCATCGGCATACCGGTTGTCATGGTCGTCAGGCCAAATTCGCGATCTGTTGCGGTATCGCAGGGCAAAGGCCTGGACATCGCATCCGCCAAGGCCTCCGGCCTGATGGAAGCGATCGAAACCTGGCATGCGGAACGGCTGGTGCTGCCGCTGAAACTGGCCAGTTACCGCGAGCTGAGCGCAGACCACCCGGTGGTTCAGATCGACCGCCTGCCACCGCTGGAAGACAGCCTGTTTCATCGCGATCAGCCCATCTTGTGGATTGAAGGCAAGAACCTGTTCGACCGGCAACCTGTGTGGCTGCCCTACGAGATGGTGCACACCAATTACAATATCCCAAGGCCAACGGGGCATGGCTGCTTTCCGGCCAGCACCAACGGGCTTGCTTCGGGAAACCACATTCTCGAGGCGACCTGCCACGCCATCTGCGAGGTGATCGAACGGGACGCGTCAACATTGTGGCACCACCTGGACCCGGACGAACGCTGGGCGACGCGCATCGACGTCGACACCATTGACGATCCGTACTGCGGCGAACTTCTGCGCATACTGGCGCAGGCTGAGCTTGAACCGGTCATCTGGAACATGACAACCGACACGGGCGTGCCGGCATTTTATTGCCTGTTGCTGGACGAAAACACCGGCGACGGCCACATGGGAGCCGGCGCCGGATGCCATCCGGCACGGGAAATCGCGCTTTCACGGGCCCTGACCGAGGCGGTGCAGACCCGCACCACCTATATAGCCGGGTCGAGGGACGACCTCACCCCGGCGGAATTCTCGGAAGCCGGTCGCGCTGAAAAATACCGCTATGCCGAGCGCATGATGGAAGGCGGCGACGGCCAGGGTAATTTCCAGGAGATTTTCAGCAAGCTTGCCACAACCATGGAAGATGATATCGAATTTGTGCTGGCCGGGTTGGCCGCAGCGGGCATTGACGAGGTTGCCGTGATCGACATGACCAGCGCCAAGTACGAAATACCTGTCGTACGGGTGGTGATCCCGGGCCTGGAGGCACCGCATGATGACGATGGTTACATACCGGGGCCACGTGCGCTCAGTGTTGTCGAGGCAAGCCAGCCGTGATCGTCATCTTCTCAGGGCCGACCCTTCCTCCCAGTGAAATTGCCACGCGGCCGGACCTGGTCTGCCTGCCTCCGGCACGGCGTGGTGACATCCACAGGGCACTGCAGCTGAACCCGGAAATAATCGGCATTGTCGACGGCTATTTCCAGGGCGAGCTGTCAATCTGGCACAAGGAAATCCTGTGGACGATGTCGCAAGGCGTGCATGTTTTCGGCTCCTCGAGCATGGGCGCGCTGCGGGCTGCCGAACTGCACCAGTTCGGCATGCGCGGTGTCGGGCAGATCTTCGAGAGCTACCGGGACGGCGAACTTGAAGATGACGATGAAGTAGCCCTGATCCACGGGCCGCAGGACATGGGCTACATTGGCCTGTCCGAACCGATGGTCAACATTCGAGCCACCCTGAAACAGGCCGTCAGCGACGGTGTCCTGACGGCAAAGCTGGCGGGCAGGTTGATCGACGCGGCCAAGGCCACCTACTACCGCGAACGCAACTGGGACACCTTGCTGAGCTCTGCCAAGGCCAAGAAGAAACACGCCTCGCAGATACGCGCATTCAGGGACTGGCTTGCGGACGGCAAGGTTGACGCCAAGCGCGATGATGCCCTTCAGATGCTGCGCGAGATAGAAGAGTTTGCCGCCACCGATCCGCCGCCGAACGAGGCCAGCTATACGTTTGAGTACACGCATCTCTGGCACTCCGTTGTCGAGGATACCGACGCGCAACCCGCCCTGGCCGCACAGCAATCAGGCGAGCCTTCCGCCATGGGCATCCTCAACGAGCTCCGCCTGGACCCGGATACCTATTACAACGTGCAGCGCGAAGCTTTGCTGCGCCTGCTGGCGCTCAAGGAACAGCGGGGACGCGGATACCAGGCAAGCAGCGAGGAACTGAATGACAGGGTCAGGGACTTTCGTCTCGCGAATGCGCTGACCAAGCGCAAGAAACTGGATGCCTGGCTGACCCGGAACGACACGGACGATGCCGGCGTGCTGCGAATGGCCAATGACAATGCGCTTGTTGACCAGTTGCTGGTTGAAGCCGAAGGCGAGCTTGACGAGCACATGCTGTCGACATTGCGCGAGACCGGGCAGTTCGTGACACTGCGCGACAAGGCAAGTGAGAAAACCCGCTTTGCCGAACAAATGCTTGCGCAGGAGGAAGATGAAGACCAGCAAGACTTCGGTGCCGGGCGTCTGCAACTGGCAGCGTGGCATTTTGAGGATTGCCTTGAACGCGAAATGCCGGCGGACTTCAACGCCTATGCGCAATCAATCGGCCTGGTCTCAGCCGACGAATTTTTCGAGTTGCTGAGGGTTGAATACCAGTATCGCCAACTGGCCGACGGCAAACCGGTTTGAATAAGGTTGCCGACTGGTGATAATCTTTGACGTCAATGGGAGGGCGCCATGAGTTGGGCCAGTAACGAGCGAACCAAATTCCTGCTGTATCCACGGCCTCCCGGGCAGGAGGAAGCTGTCGAGCCGGAAGAAATCGAAGTCTCCCTTGAAGCAGGCACGATCGGGCCCGGACCGGCAGATGACCGCATGTATGCCATCTTCCCGCACGACAAGCTGGTGACCTACGGAAGTGAAATCAACCGTGCTGGAGAGCAGTTTTCCCCACCGTGGTACGGCACAATTCATGAACCGGCACAGCCCGACGCGAACGGTCATTTCACGCATCTGGAACTCGGCACGCCGCAGTTCGAAGCGGCTCACCTTTATGGCTGCACGCGATTTGTGCTGGACATCTGGGAGGGATATTTCGACCAACCGATCCATTGGCATTTCGGCGATATCTACGAGCGCATGGAACTTGTCATCATGCCGCGTTTCCCCAACGCAACCATGGGCTTCGGCTTCATGGAGATCGGCGGGTATGACATCGATGAAAACGGTTACCAGCCGTTCAGCCTGAATTTCGATGTGATCGGCCATGAGGTCGGGCACTCGATCATCTATCCGATCATCGGATTACCCGATCCCGAAAGGGTGCATCACGACTATTACGGGTTTCACGAATCCGCAGCAGACATGGTGGCACTGATTTCATCCCTGCATTTCGAGAGCGCCCTGGACCACCTGCTGGAGACAACCCATGGCAATCTGTATGCCCTGAACAGCCTCAACCGCATCGGCAAGCTGAGCAAGAACAAGCAGATCAGAATTGCATCGAATGAGCTGACCTTGTGGGATTTCACCGATGGCTGGACGGATGAGCATGATCTGGGCCAACCGCTGACGGCAGCGATCTTCGATACTCTCGTCGACATCTTTCACGACAGCATGAAGGATTGGGGCCTGGTAACCGAAGAGATAATCGAGATAGCGGACGCACTGGAAGACCAGGACGAATACCTGAGCGTCATGCAGGATTTCTTCGATCAGATCTACGAGGCTCAGTGGGGCCAGATGCGGCAGGCCTTGATGGAAGCGCGCGACATCATAGGCACCATCCTGGCCACGACATTTGCAAAACTGACCCCGCAGCTTACCTACAAGGATGTGGCCGACGCACTGGTGCTGGCTGAGCTGGAGATCTGCAACGGCTCTTACCGCAACATTCTGATCCACAACCTCAAGAAGCGGGGAATCGGTGATGTTGCGGTCGGACCAAGGCTGTCCGAACCGGACCATAACAGCCACGCATTTTCAGTCCGCACGCAATTGCCCGGCGGCAAAAGACGGGGATGCCGCCATACACGCAGATAACACACGATGAAGTTAGCGGATTGCAGTCCCAAAGGCTCGCAATGTGCTTTTCAACCGCGAAAAAAATAGTGTAGGCTATTTCCAGCCGGAATGACTTTGCGTAACAGCAATCTGGTTGCGAAGAAGGGGGAGTAACCAGAAAAGTTGCGCCGGTACAAATAGGGGTACACAAAAAAGGGGTGGGTACATGGCTGAGACATTACTCAGAACGTCCGGCATATTGCTGTTCGGACGTGTTCTAGACGACCTGTCAATCGACAGGAATCTGTACAAGGACGGCAAGCAAAAGCCGACGCGCAAAGGCGCCAACAAGTTTCTGCAACAACAATTGCTGGTCGAGGGAGCCGATAAAGCGCGCTTCGCCAGGATTTACGGTTTTGCCTATGATGGCCAGTACTACGAGATCGACCCGCCATCCATCATTCTGGTGCACGGCAAGGGTGAACGGCCGGAAACGGAACCGGGATACATGTCGGGTACGGGTGCAAAGGTTGCCCCCGGTCCAAGCTCGGCAGTCCTGACCGGTTCAGCTGTGCCCAGATTCCCGTTTGCTGCCGATATCAGAGTATGGGCCTACGATCAGGCTGACTTCACAATCCGGATGGACGTGACCGCCGGCACTTTTGAAGAGCTTCTGGTGGGTGCCGAATTGTCTTGGGATGATGAAAACCCGATCTTCAGCGGTGGCAAGGTCGGCGGCGGCAAGGTCGGCGGTGGCAAGGTCGGCGGTGGCAAGGTCGGCGGCGGCAAGGTCGGCGGCGGCAAGGTCGGTGGCGGCAAGGTCGGTGGCGGCAAGGTCGGCGGCGGCAAGGTCGGCGGCGGTTAAGCTACAATTGTCTGCCACAAAAATAGATCCACCGATGTTTGAGAAACAGGGTGTGTTCCATTCACGCTGAATCAGTGAGAAACGACAAATGACATTAGAAATCGAATCTGTAAAAATTGAGCGTCCCGCCCATCCGAACGAAGACTGCAAGAACACCATGGTTCGGGGGATAGAAGATGAGCCAGCTGAATACATTCTCATTGTGGGCTTGAATGAAAATGTGCTTCTGGACGGGTCGAGCATGGCTCTCGTCAAAAATGACGGATCTTGCGATGATGTCGACATGATCGAAGATTCATTTGAAAGACGGGCCGACAAACTCTATGAAGCAGTTTTCCGGATCAAAGACAGGCAAGAGACCGGTACCTACAAGGTAAAGCTCAACGATGCCGAGACGGAATGCCCGAAAGACGATGGTGACCCAGGTGACAAATGTGTCTGCATTGTCAAATCACCACATGAAAATAACAAGGGAACCGATTGCCCATAAGGGAATTTTGAGTTGGGAACGACGCAAAACGGAGACTTAAAGCGCAGAGTTCAGGAATTGAGGGCTTTACTGGTCTCAGATGTTGAAGGGTATACCCGGATGATGTCTGAGAACGAGGAGGAGGCCCACGAGCTTACTTCCGGTTGCCTGAACCTGTTCAGGAACCTGATCGACCAGCACCGCGGTGTGTTCATCAAATCTACCGGCGATGGCGTAATGATCGAGTTCAACTCGGTTACAGACGCTGTGTTTTATGGCATCAACATCCAGAAGCTGTTGAAAGAACACGTAAAAGACGTTCCCGAAAACAGGCGCCCGGTGTTTCGAATTGGTGTACATCTCGGCGAGATCATGCATGAAGGCGGCGATGTTTACGGCCATAGCGTGAATGTCGCGGCGCGTATTGAGCAATATGCGGATCCGAGCGGCATTTGTGTATCCGAAGTCGTTTATGAACTGGTCCGCCATAAATTGCACTTCGGTTTTGAATGTATTGGTCCGCGTGAACTCAAAAATGTCGAATTACCCATTACACTGTACAAGGTTCGCGAGGACGCAAGCACTTCCGTGATGCCTGCGGCAATGCGAAAACCTGAAAAAAAGCTCGAATTGCCGAGCAGGCCGTCCATAGCCATCCTGCCTTTCGTCAATATGGGTGGGTCCGAAGACAGTGGTTTCTTTTCCGACGGCATGAGTGAAGACATCATCACCAGCCTGTCAAAATTTGAAGAACTGTTTGTCATATCCAGGAATTCATCATTTGTTTACAAAGACTTAAATGTCCCTGCAAAGCAAATTGCAACAGAACTCGGTGTACGGTACATTCTCGAAGGCAGTGTCAGATTTGCCGGTGAGCGGTTGCGTGTCTCCGCGCAGCTCGTGGATGGCCAAACCGGCCATCATCTGTGGGCAGAAAAATATGACAGAAAATTCGAAGATATCTTCGAATTACAAGACAATGTGACAAAACTCATAGTTTCGACTCTGGCAAGCAGGTTAAAGTTCGCTGAAGCAACCCGGAGAAATGAATTGGAAACACAGAATCTGGAAGCCTACAGCGATTTGCTGCACGGACGCGAGTTCCTGCTCAAATACACGGCCGAAGACAACGCCAAGGCGCAGGAAATGTTCCTGTCCTCGTTCGATCGAGACTCAACCTATGCGCCCGCATGTGCGGGGTATGCCCGCGCGCGCAATTATGACTGGCAGTTTGGCTGGGGCGACAAGCACGAGACGGGGCTGGACGACGCGGTCAAATGGGCCGAGAAAGCCGTCACTCTGGACCGCTCAAGTGCGCGGGCGCATGCAGAACTGGGCTTCAACCTGTTGTTCAAGAAGGAAGTGGCGTCTGCCATAAAAGAACTGCGCAGCGCGCTGGAGCTCAATCCGAATGACAGCGACATACTCGCAGAACTGGCAGAAGCAATCACCTATAATGGCCAGCTTGAAGAGGCGGTTGAGTTGCTCAACCAGGCCATGCGGCTGAATCCATACCATCCCGATTGGTATCTGTGGTATCTGGCCGACGCTTATTTCGCCATGAAACGTTACAATGACGTGATCAATTCCCTGGAGCGGATGGCAAATCCGGCGATGGGCTGCAGACTGCTGGCCGCCAGCCATGCCTATCTGGGAAATGAGGAAAAGATGCTCTTTCACAAGGAGCAGGTGTTGTCGATGCAGCCTGACTTTTCCGTCAATGACTGGGTGAACAAGCAACCGGAAATGAATCCGGAAGAAACCGATCATTTTGCCGAAGGTTTGCTGAAAGCCGGACTGCCGGCCTGATCATTGCGCTACTGAAACAGATGCCTGCCGGATAATCCCGAAATATGATTGTCCCAGGCGAGATTGTCGGCACCCGCCTTTGATATCCGGGTTATCGAAGACGGATTGGCAGCTACCAGGCCGCCGGTGCCGCTGCTGACCAGGAAGCCTCCATTGCCTGTCGTGGCCGACACGCCACAGCCATCCTCAATTGCGGCACTGGCGAGGAATTTTCCGTCTGAAACCGACCAGAATGTCGACAGGTTGCCCCGGGGCGCGGTCACACCGGGCACCGTCAGCGCCAGGCAACCGGGATCCACATCGTCCATCTGGTCAGGAAGGCCTTCACAGGGAGCTCACAAACGCGATCAGGTCGGCCCGCTCCTTCGGCGTCATTGCGGCAAACGCATCCCGGGCCGCCTGGGCTTCGCCCCCGTGCCAGAGTATGGCCTCGGTGAGGTTTCGCGCCCTGCCGTCGTGCAGGAACAGCGTGTGCCCGCTGACTATCTCGGTCGCCCCGATGCCCCACAAAGGCGCGGTGCGCCACTCCCGGCCCAGTGCCTGGCCTTCCGGCAGGCCGTCGGCCAGGCCGTCACCCATGTCGTGCAGCAGCAAATCGGTATACGGCCAGATGGTCTGGCCTTTTTGTTCCGGCGCCACGTCCCTGGAGTCCAGCGTCCTGAAAGACGGCACATGGCAGGCGGCACAACCGGCAGAGCTGAACAGGGCCTTGCCGGCCAGCACTTGATCCGACTGTGCGTCAGAACGCTTCGGAACAGCCAGATTGCGAGCGTAGAAAGCAACAAGATCGAGCATCTCATCGGGCACTTCCACATTACCCTCAGCCGGATCAGCGCCGTTCTTTGCCTGCAGGCAGGCAGCCTGCGGTTCGGTGCAGTCCCCCGCACCCGGCGTGATCAGGCTGGTAGACAATCCCATGTCGCCGGAAAAGGCAGCAGCCGATTGTTGCCGCACCGTGGGCTGGCCCGCCTTCCAGCCGAAACGTCCCGGTTCGGCCATACCGGCCTCCAGGTTCATGACCATGTTGGGCCGGCCGGAAATACCATCACCGTCCGCATCTTCCGGATCGGCATTGGCGAGTATGTCCGGTGCGGAAATCGCTTCCAGCAGTCCAAGTCCGATCATCTGATTGGCGATGCGCGCCGACAGCCTGACGTCAGGGTGCATGGCCCCATAGGCCAGGTCCGCCAGCTCTATTTTCGGGCGCCGCAGCATGACCGTCTCGCCGCCGGACAGTTCGACCGCAAACTCCTCGTAACGCAGCTCGATACGAGCTTCCGGCTTGTGGCCCTGAATGGCAAAATCCTGTATTTGCCCGCCATAAACCGGATCAGGTTTTACAGGCGGCTTGTCGCCAGATAACGGAATGCCAACCCGAAGCAGCATTGACACTGCATTGTCCGACAGGTTTTCAGGCGGATGACCCCGGCCATCTTTCAGATGGCAGCGCTGGCAGGCACGGGCGTTATACAACGGGCCAAGGCCATCTGAAGAATTCGTTGATGCCGGCGCCGACACCCACAGCTTGCGGAAAATGCCATTGCCGATCTTGAAATCAAACTCGCGGTCAAAACCGGCATTGCCGGATGCGTGGGAAAACGCATTGGCGTTTTTGGCCGACCGGCGGGATGTTGCCTCGCCACCAGGCATTTCTTCACCCGGTACGAACGCTGCCGACCCCGCCTGCAATTCCGGCGCTTGCCAGAGCAGCAGCCAGCCAATGGCTCCCGCGCCCGCCAGGATTGGAAGATACCTCCGCCGAAGGCCTGATGTCATGGTTGCTACCTGTGTTGCATTGCGCTGGTGGCGCCGGTGTCCAAACGTGATGCGAGTTCCGCCAGGGCGCGCTGAAATGTTGTGGTGCCGCGAGACGATACCGGCATGAACGGCTTGTGCATTTTCTTGCATAGCTTCTTTGCCTTCAAGCAAGCCTGATGATTGATGCAATCGACCGGGCAAATCACAGCGTCACATCGACTTATCAAGTCATCAATCAGGTGGGTTGACTGTTCCAGCCCGCCATCGTGATGCAGCAGCGAAACCCTTGCGGCTTCGGCCGCCTTGGCAATCTGCGGCACGCTGGCCTGGCGGCCGCCGAGATACAGCACCGCCTTGCCGCATAAACCAAGGCCCGGGTCAAAGCTCGCGACCGGCGACTGTGGCGCTCTGGTCGGTTTCGATTTGCGCACCTCCGACAAGCGATCCTTCACCTGCTCCAGCTCATTGGCCAGCTGGCGGGCCCGGGTGCGGGCGGCGATCAGCGCGCGCTCCTGCTTTGCATTCAGCTTCGACAGCTTGTCTGCCCCAGGCGCCGCAGCCGAGGGCGTCCGCTGTTTCGTTCGGGACTTGCCAAGCTCATCCTGCAACTTTGCGATCTTGCCATCCCGAACATCGAGCGCATGGCGCACCTGGTTCGACCAGCGCTCCTGCCGGCGCTCCATCTGGTCTACCTTGGCCTGCAGTTCCGCCGCCGCCCCGACAATCTTTCGTGCCGTTCCCCCCAGCAGGTGAGACATCATGTGGACCTCACCGAAAATACGGTTTCGCAAGTCGTCGGAAACATGCCGGTGGGAAATAACCGCCCAGTAGGCTCCAGCTACGAAGCCGTCATTGACCGCCGTATTCCAGAAATCAACCAGCCTGTCATCTTCCGAGGTGTTGGCGACCCGACGGACCAGTCCGCCATAACGCCCGTCCAGCATCTTCTCGATGGCCCGGGAGATGTCGCCCGGTTCGCCTGCCTTGCGGGCAAAAAAACCATGTACATCGAAAACGCGGGCATCGTTCTCAATGTGTACATTCCACTTCCGCGCGATGATCAGCAAATCGTCATGGGTCAGGCATGTGCCGATCACCGAACAGCACCAGTGACCCATTTCACTCAGGCGAATGCGGCGGCCCTTTGCCTGGGCCACCGCATTAGGCAAACTACCCTTCTCGATGGCTTCCCCCTCATCGCCTGCTGACATCTGATGGCTGTTGCACATTACTGCGACTGATCGACGGCGGACGGGTTGTCCAGGCTGTCGGATCCCTCAACTTCGATCTTGAGATCGAGAGCCGCGACGACTTTTTCGATTGTGCGGGTCTGGGCCACCAGCGCGTCAATTGCGGCCTGGACGACCGCATTGCCCTCCTCGTTGCCTTCGCCGATCATCTGATCGTAGCTTTCACCGGCTTCGGCACGCTTGGCCATGACCTGCATCCTGGATACGGTATCGGCGATTTTTTCACGCAGTTCGGTGTCCAGTGCGGCATCCTTTGCCTTGACCAGATCGGACAGGGAGGCACCCTCGACAACTGACCCGTCAGTACGCTGGTACTTGCCCAGGTAGACATTCTCAATACCGATGACGTCATACAGGTGCGAGTTGTGGGTGTTGTCGGAAAAACAGTCATGCTCTTCTTCAGGGTCATGCAGCAGCAGCCCGAGCTTCATCCGCTCACCGGCAAGTTCACCGTATGACAGCGATCCCATGCCGGTCAGGACTGCCTTCAGCCCCGCGTTTGCCTTGCCTTCGGCCAGGGTCTTGCGGGCGGCTCCGTCTGCCGACCAGTTTGCAGCCATATCCTCAAGGTCCTTGATCAGGAGATCCGTGGCAGCTTTGAGATAATCAGCGCGGCGGTCGCAGTTGCCGCCGGTGCAATTGGCGGTGTCAAAATCGGTGTGCGGGCGATTGCCGGCACCGGGTTTGGTGCCGTTGTTGTCCTGGCCCCATAACAGGAACTCGATGGCGTGGTAGCCGGTGGCCACGTTCGCTTCGACGCCGCCGACTTCCTGCAGGCTTTCCAGAACAGCGGGCGTGATCTTGGTCGCATCAATCGTCTTGCCACCTGCAGTGACAGACTTGTTGGCCACAACGTTGACCGTGTAGAAAGGGTTTTCGTCCGAACTGTCGCCATACCCTGCCGGGTCGACATAGTCGATCAGTCCTTCATCGAGCGGCCATGCGTTCACCTTGCCTTCCCAGTCGTCGACGATGGCATTGCCGAACCGGTACACTTCGGTCTGCTGGTAAGGCACGCGGGCCGCAAGCCACGCGGTACGTGCTGCAGCAAGACTTTCAGCCGAAGGTGCCGCGACAAAGGCATCGACAGCCGTCTTGAGGGTTTGGGCGGTTGTCAGCGCATCACCGTATTTGGCAGCGGCAATGTCAGAATATGTTGCGATCACCGAGGATGCATCGGCAGCCGTGGCTGCCTGTACCGGGGCAAACACCGCCATGGCTGCAAGTGATGCTGTGATCAGACGTTTTTTCATCTCGTGTATTCCTTCAGTTTAACTTGGGAAATTGAAGCATTTCCGCCGACGGGCATGCCGGGCAGATGGCATTTGACTTGCCGGTCAGCGCGTCGAGCACGTCCTGACCGAGCGGTATGAAGAACAGGGCATGGGCGGTAAACGCATCGGCTACCGCCTGACCGGCAGACAGCAGATGTCTGAGGTTTTCCGGATGGCATTGCACGGCATTTCCCAACACCAGCCTGACCGCGACGTCTGCTGCCGCGGCATCGTTTTTCTGCATGCAAACGATGAAGTTCAGTATCTGGCTTTCGTCATGACTGAGCCTGCGGCAGCCATAGGGGAACAACGAGTAATTGCGCGGTTCGTACTTGCGCAACACCCTGACGAAGTACTGGACTTCGCCCAACAGGCGGCGGGCACACACGGCGTCAACTTCCCGGCAGTAGGTCTGCCAGGCGGTTTCCCAGCACTCTATGTCGCTGTAATCGAAGCCCTCGATGGTGCAGCGCAGGCCGACGGTGAACAGCCGTTCCGGCTTGTTGTCCAGGACACGCTGTGCCCCGGCCTTCACCAAATTAGCCTGATCGATACCCATGAATGCACCAGTGAATTTATTTCTGACTGTTTTAGTCGGGTATCATTGATGCAGATGCAGGGTCAATAAAAAAGAGTCGATTTATGTAATTAAAACAATATATTAGAGTTATTCTAATTCCAATCGCATGTATAATCCGCAGTCAGAACAATGAGCTAGAGGTCGTAAATGACGGCTTCCTGACATGTTTGGATGAAATGCCGCACCGGGCTGGAACGCAGCCATCTGACGTGCCTAAGCCAGCGGCAATCTGACATACCGGCCGGGATCGGCAGGGTTGTGATATTTGTTCATGGCACCGTTATCGAGGAAGTGCTGATGCAGGAACTTTAGCTTCTCCTGTGACAGGGTCACGCCCAGTCCCGGCCCCTCCGGCACCCTTACGACATTGTTCTTCGGTCGGAACGGGCCTTCCTCGATCACATCATGGGGCTGCATCCTGAGCAGCGACTGGTTCGGTTTGGTGATCCAGCTCTGCGACGCGCACAGGTGCATGTAGGCCGCTGTCGCCACGCCGCTGTCGCCGGAATAACACCAGAACCCGATACCCATTTTTTCGCATGCGCCGATGAATTTCAACGTGGCAGTGAAGCCGCCATGACCGGCAATATTGGTGACGATATTGTCCGGCACGCCTAGCGACACCGCCTTGGGAAAGTCGGTGTTGTGAGACGAGAGCGCCAGCCGCGTGTGCGGCCGCAGACGGGCCATGTCCTCATAGGTGCCGACCGGGTCCTCCCAGCAGTCGATACCGAGTTCCTCAAATGCCGGGGCCAGCGTGCGCGCCGTGGCAACGGAATAGGCGTGGTTGGAATCAGCCCGCATCAGCGCATCATCGCCGATTGCCTTTCTGACAGCGGTGGCAAGCCTGATGGCAGCGGCAGGCTCGGCATCAGATACCTTGCCCTCGAACAGTGTGGAGCCGTGCTCCTGCTTCATGCGCGCGCAGTAGTCCGCCACGGCTTCAGCACTGGCCTCTCCGCCCTTGCCATTCCCGGCAAGGCGATAGGCAAAGTACTCGGTGAATGCGATGTCCTTGCGCACCGCACCGCCCAGCAACTGATATACCGGCTGGTTCCAAGCCTTGCCGCGCAGGTCCCACAGCGCCATCTCGACGCCGCCCCAAATCGCCGTCATGGCGAGCTCGGACACTGACTGTACGCCACGCGTGGACGGCAGGCAGCGCAGTTCACAACCAGTGATGTCAATCGGATCGCACCCGGCCAGCGCCTCGGCAAAGCTCGCGTTGATTACCTGCGCTGCAGCGGCGGAAGGCGCTTCGCCGATACCGGTCAGACCGGCATCGGTTTCCACCTCGATGATGGTCTGGGTAAAGCCCGGCAACGCACCATATGACCAGACATAGGCTGCCTCCAGCGGCACATTAACGGGCGTGGCGCGGACACGGGTGATTTTCATCAGGTGGTTTCCTTCAAGCTTGCCCGGTCCGGCGGACTGGGCAATAGTGCGAGTTCGCTGCCTCAGCCGCAATCGAGGCCGACAACAAGATCAATGACAATTCACAGGGAAAATACATCATGAAACGCCTATTTGCATCCGTGATGGCAGCTTTGGTGATTGCCGTCTCCTCGGTGGCCGCAATGGCTGCCGACACAACACTTCGTATCTCGCTACAGCTGCCGCTGAAGAGCCATCTCGGCCAGAACCTGGTGCTGTTCAAGGAAGAGGTGGAGAAGAACTCCGGCGGCAAGGTCGAGGTCCAGATTTACGATTCAGCCCAGCTCTACAAGGACAAGGAAGTGCCGCAGGCAGTTGGGTCTGGCTCCATTGAAATGGGTGTCGCCTCACTGACCCGGTTTGTCGGCGACGTACCGGCGGTTGATATTTTCTACGTGCCGTTCATGTTCAATTCCGAGGAGCTGGTACGCAAGGCAATCGCGCCCGACAGCCCGGTCAGGATGATGCTTGATGAAGCCATAATGGGCACTGGGTCGCGGGTATTGTGGTGGCAGGCTTATGGCGGAGCAATCCTGTTGTCCAAGGGTGCACCGGTAAAGACACCGGATGACATGAAGAACAAGAAAGTGCGGGTTTTTGGCAAAACTCTTGGTGCATTTACCGAAGCCGCCGGCGGGTCCCCGACACTGATTTCAGGTTCCGAACAATATCTTGCCTACCAGCGCGGCACCGTCGACATCGGCATGACGGGCGTGTCCGGAGTCAAGTCGCGCAAACTGTGGGAAGTCATGGACCATATCACCGTGACCAACCATGCCGACATCGAGTTCATCGTGCTGGTCAACGAGAAATTCTGGCAGGGCCTGCCGGAAGATACCCGCAAGGTGATTTCGGCCGCCGCCCGCAAAGCCGAACTGGCCGTGCGTGACAATGTGAGCGAAATCGAACAGAACGCCTATGTCGAAGCCAAGAAGAACGGCATGACCGTTTACACACCGACTGCCGAAGAGGTGGCAGCCTGGAGAAAAACGGCCCAACCGGTCATTGATGGTTACAAGGCCGCCTCCGGCGAGCTTGGTGCCAAGGTGTTGCAGGCAGCACAGTCGCTGAAGTAACCCGGCTGCGGTAGTGATACATGGTACCGGGTCGGGATCCGACAACCGCTTTCGGTTGGGACCCCGGCCCGAAATGACACTCATCTGACATTTGTCTTTGCAGGGACATGGCGTGAATTTCTCGGACAAAACAATAGACTGGCTGGGTGCTGCTGCAGCCTGGCTGTTCTTTGCAACCGGCATGTTGCTGACCTGGGAAGTCGTGGCGCGCTATGTGTTTTCCGCTCCCACCATCTGGGCTGCTGAAATATCCCAGATGTTCCTGATCTGGGGCATGTACATCGCCCTGCCGCATACCATCGCCCGGCGCAAGAACATCAATATCGAGTTGTTGTATGAACGGTTGCCGGGCTGGGCGCAGCGGTTTTGCGACCTGGTGAGCGTCGTGTTTACGGGGTTTTTCTGTATCGTCGTGTTCTGGTTCGGTTGGGAAATCGCCTGGGACAGTTTCGTTCGCGGCCGGTCCACCGGCACCATGCTGAACATTCCCAACTGGTGGACCGAAATGGTCATTCCGCTGGGTTTCGGCCTGTCGGTCCTGGTGTGTGCGGCTGACCTGTTCAAGCTGGCACGCGGCAAGCCAGTTGCCAAACCAGCCGGCACGGGCGAGCACTAGATGACCACCATCTTGATCCTGCTGGCCCTGTTTACCCTGCTGCTGATGCGGGTACCGGTGGCATTTGCGCTTGGCGGCCTCGGCCTGGTGCTGTTGCTGATGGGCGGGTTCTCGCCCCTGATGGCGCCGCAGAGTATGCTCGGCACAATCGACAACTTCGTGCTGCTGGCCGTGCCGCTGTTCCTTTTGATGTCCAATGTGCTTTTGAAAGGCGGTGTCGGACGCGACCTGTTTGCCGCGGTGCAGGCCTGGGTCGGACACCTGCCCGGCGGGCTGGCCATAGCCACGGTGATATCCTGCGGCATCTTTGCCGCCATCTCCGGCTCATCCGTGGCGACCGCGGCCACCATCGGCACCGTCGCCATTCCGGAAATGAGCCAGCGAGGCTATCCGCGGCCGTTTGTACTGGGCCTGCTGGCGGCCGGCGGGACGCTGGGCATCCTGATCCCGCCGTCAATTCCGATGATCGTCTACGGCTTCATCACCGAGGAATCGGTCATCAAGCTGTTCCTGGCGGGTATCGGGCCGGGCCTGATACTGATGGCGCTGTTTATTGGGTTTTCGATGATTTATGCATGGTTGTCGCCACAGTGCCAGTCCTCCCCCAAGGCAAGCTGGACAGAACGGCGCGATACGGGCCTGCGCGCCTTGCCTGCATTGGGACTGGCCGGCCTTATCATCTGGGGCATCTACTGGGGTGTTTTCACACCTACTGAAGCTGCGGCAATAGGCTTCGCGGCATCATTGATCATTACCGGCTTCATCCTGCGCACCCTGACCTGGGAAACCCTGAAAGAAGCGGTCACGCAGTCCATGGTGACAACCGTCACCATCCTGCTGATCGTTGCCGGCGCCAAAGTGTTCGGCAAAGCCATTTCGCTGTACCGCATCCCGCAGGACGTGTCGTTTTTCATCTCGCAGAATTTTTCCGAAGCCTGGCTGTTCATTCTTGTCGTGGGCGCGGTGCTGGTATTGATGGGTCTGTTCCTGGAAGCGCTGTCGATGATGCTGATCATGGTGCCGGTGCTCGCACCTTCGCTGCTCGGCCTCGGCATAGACCCGATCTGGTTTGGCGTGTTCTTTGTCATCATGATCGAATGCGCCCTGATCACGCCGCCGGTGGGGCTGAACCTTTATGTGATACAAGCGGTCGGCAAGGCCTCCATGCAGGAAGTGGCAAAAGGCGTTTGGCCGTTTCTGGCCCTGATGCTGTTCACCGTGTTCCTGATCTACGAGTTCCCGGACCTTGCCATGTACATTCCGTTCAAACTTTAGACCCGAAGAGTTGCCCATGACCAACCTGTCTCCCGCCGCCCGACTGAAACAACTGCTGGCTGAAGATACCTGCCACGTGATGCCGTGCTGCTGGGATGCGCTGAGTGCGAAGATGATCGGCGACGCGGGCTTTGGCTTCACCTTCATGTCGGGCTTTGCCGTGTCTGCATCGCGCATCGGCGCGCCTGATACGGGATTGATCTCATTCGGCGAAATGCTGGACCAGGGCCGCAACATCTGTGCCGCGACCGACATCCCGGTGATCGGTGACGGCGACACCGGTTACGGAAATGCGCTCAATGTGCGACGCACGGTCGAGCAATATGCCCGTGCCGGATTTGGCGCCGTCATGATCGAGGATCAGGTGTCACCCAAAAGATGCGGCCACACCAAGGGGAAGCTGGTTGTCGCGCGCGAAGAGGCATTCAACCGGATCAGGGCCGCGGTTGATGCGCGCGAGGCCGGTGCCGACATCATGATACTGGCGCGCACAGACGCCCGTCACGGGCACGGTCTGGATGAAGCCATCGACCGGGCCAAGGGGTTTTCGGACCTGGGCGCGGATATATTGTTTGTCGAAGCACCTCAGTCTGAAACCGAAATGGCGCGACTGACAAGCGAAGCAGCGGGCATTCACATGGCCAACCTGGTCGAGGGCGGCGCAACACCGATACTACATCCTGACCGCCTGCACGAACTGGGCTATAATTTTGCCGCCTACCCGCTGACGCTGATGTCGGCTGCCATGAAAGCCATCCAGGCATCGCTTGCCGAGATGGCGCGCCGCGAACACCCCGCCGACCGCCTGCTGGACTTTGCCGACCTGCGCAAGGCGGTTGGATTTGATGCCTATTATGAAGCCGAAGCGGCGTATTCTGACACCCGGGACTGACAACGACTACCGGGCGCGGTCGGCAGCAATCTCACTGTTTGAGTTTAATCTTCCCACCGTACTTCTGACCGCACACCTGTCCGGCATACTGAAATTCATCGGAGCCCATCCATCTGATTGCCAGCAAGGCATGCGCGGCACCCTCGATCCGGACCGGTCCGCGAAGTAACCGTTTCTCCCAGACGACGAACTGTATGGGAACACCGATCAAAAGGCTGTTGTCTGCGAAGAACCTGCGCATCGACTTTTCGGAAAACTGCGCACAGCGGAAGGCGTATCTATAGTTTTCTTCAAAGAACCCTTTGTCATTGTAGGAGGCCCAATCCATGGGAGTCGGTCCAAATCGCATGTCGAAAATCTGCAGCTTGGGCCGCGGATTCGCAGTGGTGTACATTGCGTAACCGCCAAGTTTCCACGGGTTGACCAGTTCCCGTGAAACCAGATTCATGTGAACCACAATCCATATCGAGTGCAGCAGAAGCAGCAGGGCAAATCCGATTTTATGGACCGGCCAACCATCGGACTGTGAAAAGGGAAGTTTAAAAGGCATGCACCAGCAACCTCCCGATTCCAAAGACATCGACAACCAGCAGGACTGCACAGATTGCAAACAACCAGTATGACATGCCCACGCGGAATGCGACGCAGAGCAGCGCAATGTTCAGAACCTGGAAGTTCATTTCATCGGCATAGACGCCGGCACCGAGCAAAAATCCGACCTCGATGAACAAGAACCACAGGGACCGCAAGCCAGCCAGCAGCAACAGGCCGACCACCACCTGCCAGGCGACTATGAACGTTCCGAGAAATTTGTGCCAACCGCACGGGTTCTGCAACGTTTGCTCAGAACAGAAGAACTGGAACATCTGCTCGGTCGTGCTTCCGGAATAGCTCAAATAGGCAATAAAGCTGCCATCAAGATAAGTACCGGCCAGGAGTTTCTGACCTGCGGCGGCGAGCATGACTATGCCCAGAGTTATGCGCAGATAATCCGCATAAGTTTCCCGTTCCCACCATTTTGAAACAAAAGCCGCCGCCGGTATTGTCCAGGCCGCCAGCCAGGTATGATTTGCCAGCGTGTCCCAGTCATTGAGAACATGCAGAGTAAGAAACACGGTAAATGCGGCGATGGCCAGCCGGCTGATCTGGATAAAGAAAACCGCTGGCACGGTTACCAGCAGGCCCACAGACGCTACCAATTCCGACGTGTTTATCGAATTCCAGTCGCCCGGCAAGCTTATAACACTCTCGAGACAGACAGAAAGCATGGCTGTCGCAAGCGCCAGACGAACAAACCGGCCGGATCCCGAGGCCGTTGTTTCCTCTTCGGGGGGTATCAGCACCCTGGAAAACACTGCCGCAGCAGTTGATTGTTGCGTCATGAACTAGTTACTGCCCTTCCCCCCCGTTCATGAAGATTAGTAGCAAATGGAACCTTGACGCACAATGTATGGCTTGGTCGCCCCTGAATGACGGGCATGCCTCAGTCGACTCGCGTCACTCCGGTACGGCTTGCAACAGTTCCTCACCCCACGCGCTGCAGCTTGTAACACAGCAGCTTTGACAGGTTGAGAAGCAGTTTTGCCGCCAGTTGCGGTTCATTTACGGCCAGCTTTTTCAGGTTGCTCTCGCTCAGCGACAGGACCCGAGTGCCGTCGGTCGCAACATAGACATCCGCTGCCCGCGGGCTTTCCAGCAGAAATGCCATTTCACCGACAATGTCACCGCTGCAGCACACGTCCACGACCCGGTCGCGGTTGCGAACTTCCAGTGTACCGGACAATACCGCAAACATGTTCTGGGCCACGTTGCCACTCTTGATGAGATGATCACCGGCCATGCATTCGATCGCATTGCTCTTGGACAGGCAGCGCTGGCATTCTTCTTCGCTCAGGCCGTCAAACAGGTGGGTCGGGTTTTCAGCCAGCCGGATGGCATGGTCGATTTCCGACTGATACTCTTTTTGCGGCGTCAGCGCCTGGCTCATGACCAACCGGCCGGAAGACAATAACTCCGGCAGGCAGCCGGGCACTTTCGCGGCATCACCATAGTCCTGCAATAGGCTCACGAACGGCGACTTCACCTGCTTCATGTAAGTGATGTCTTCCGGCACCATGACCAGCGGGACGAGGTATCCGGTTTCGGTACTGTTGACGTTCCTCTCGGCATAGGTGCGAAAACCCATGCCCAGATAGAGATTGAGCAAATGAGGTTCGCAGTCGCCGAATATCAACTGGATGCGATGTTCATTGACGAAATTCAGGTAGGTCTGAAACAGCCGGAAAATCAGGTCGGTGCCGCGCTGGCTCGGGGCAACCATGAAGCGCTCGCCAACAATCATCTGGTCGCACGGGATTTCCTCAAGAAACCGGGCAAGGTCGTATTGCTCGATCTGCCGGGCGCACAAGGGTGCATCGCCGCCCCAGTTATGGCGCATGGTGGCAACGATCTGCTCGCCGTCCGTGGCATAGTACAGCCGGGCGGTCTCGTCCTCAGGTTCTGCGAAAATGCGCTGGTCATGGTCGGCGACCGAGCGGTACCTGCCCATCTCCTCGACATAGATGTCATAGCGGAAGCGATACACATCGCGGCGTTGTTGCGGGGTGACTGCTTCATGGATGCTCGGTTTCATGTCGCGGTTGTCTTTCTCAGGCATTCAACTTCAAGGATCAAACTGAACTTTACCCGCAACCGGCTAACAGTCCTATGCCATCCAGTATGTGATGAGATGCACAGGCCGCAAGGTACCATCAGGCCGCCGCGCGGCCTGCCCCATTGTTGAATCAACCAGTCCAGGTCAACCTGCCGCGAACGAGTCGCGTCCCGGTGCGGCATCAAGCAGCAGCTTTGTGTAAGGGTGGGATGGCTTGGCATAAACACTGGCCGTCAGTCCCTGCTCGACAACTTCGCCCTGCTGCATGACCATGATCCGGTCGCAGATCTGTGCCGCCACCCTGAGGTCATGGGTAATGAACAGCATGGCCAGGTCAAAGCGCTTGCGCACATCATCGAGCAGTTTCAGCACCTGGGCCTGAACCGACACGTCAAGCGCGGATACCGCCTCGTCGGCAATCAGCACTTTCGGCTCCATGGCCAGTGCCCTGGCAATACAGATACGCTGGCGCTGGCCACCGGAAAACTGGTGCGGGAACCGGTCAAGCGCATGCGGTGACAAACCGACGATCTCCATCAGGTCACGGGCCCGCTCCAGGGCCTCTTCCTGCGAGGTGCCGAAATTCATCGGGCCCTCGACGATCGACTGACCAACGGTGCGGCGCGGGTTCAGCGAGCGATACGGGTCCTGAAATACCACCTGAACATTGCGGCGATAGGAACGCAGTTCCGACTGGGACATTTCCGCAATGTTCTGGCCATCGATCAGCACCTCGCCGCTGGTCGGATCGATCAGGCGCACGATACAGCGGGCCACGGTCGACTTGCCGGAGCCGGATTCACCAACCACGCCAAGGGTCTCGCCGCGCCGGACTTCCAGTTCCACCTGCTTGGCGGCGTGAACAACGCGGCCGCCGCCAAACCACCCGAGCGCGCCATAAATCTTTTCAAGACCCTTGGTTGCCAGTATCGGCTCGCCGGCGGTGATGGCCTTTCGCTTGGGCGGCGTCAGGCTGGGGACTGAGCCAATCAGCATCTTGGTATATGGCTCGCGGGGCTTCGTCAGCACCTGCTTTGCGGTCCCCTGTTCAACCACATTACCGTTCTGCATGACCACGACCCGGTCGGCAATTTCGGCTACCACGCCAAAGTCATGGGTAATGAACATCACCCCGGTGCCGTGGCGTTTCTGGATATCCTTGATCAGGTCGAGGATCTGCGCCTGCGTCGTCACATCAAGTGCTGTGGTCGGCTCATCGGCAATCAGCAATGCCGGTTCCAGTGCAAGCGCCATGGCGATCATGATGCGCTGGCGCTGGCCGCCGGACAATTGATGCGGATAGCTGTCTACCATCTGGTTTACATCGGGCAGGCCGACATCGTTCATCACCTCGATGATGCGCTCGTGGCGTTCGGACGCCGACATGGATGTATGGATTTCCAGCATTTCACCGATCTGGTCGCCAACCTGCATGACCGGGTTGAGCGCCGTCATCGGTTCCTGGAAGATCATCGCCATTTTCACGCCGCGCAACTCGCGCAGTTCGATTTCCGACTTCTTGAGCAGGTCCTCTCCCTGCAGCATGACTTCACCGGCAACCGGGTTCAGTTCCTTGCGCGGTATCAGGCCCATGACGGTTTGCGCACTCACCGACTTGCCCGACCCGGACTCGCCCACCACGCAGACGATTTCACCACGGCCGACGGTGAGCGAAATGTCCTCGATGGCAAACTCCCGGTCCGCGCCTTCCGGCAGGGTTACCGACAGGCCGCGAATATCCAGCACCGGTTGTGAGGAGTTCTCTTTTGCCATCACATCTTCCTCGCAATGCGTGGATCAAGCGTGTCTCGCAAACCATCGCCCACGGTATTTACCGCCAGCACGGTCAGCGCCAGGGCGATGCCGGGGAAGAAGATGATCCACGGCGACAGCTGGAAATAGGTCCGGCCTTCCGACATGATGTTTCCCCAGCTCGGAATTTCCGGCGGAATGCCTGCTCCCAGGAAACCCAGTATGGATTCCGTCAGCATGGCGGAACCGCAGATATAGGTCGCCTGCACGATCAGCGGGGCGATGGTGTTGGGCAGGATATGGCGCACCAGTATCAAGTGGGTGCGGGTGCCGGCGGCAATGGCGGCTTCAACATAAGGTTCTTCACGCACGGTCAGCACGACGGAACGCACCAGCCGCACCACCCTGGGAATTTCCGGGATGACAATGGCGATGATGACGGTGAACAAGGTGGCGCCGGACAGGGAAATCAGGGCGATCGCCAGCAGAATACCGGGGATCGCCATCAGCCCGTCCATCACCCGCATGATGATGGCATCGAGCCAGCGCATGTAACCGGATATCAGGCCCGTGACCAGGCCGAGTACAACCGCAACTATCGCCACGGCGAGGCCGACCACCAGCGAGACACGTGCTCCGTAGATGACACGGGAATACACATTGCGGCCAAGATAATCGGTACCGAACCAGAATTCCGCAGACGGCACTTTCAGCCGCTTGATTGGATTGATGGCCACCGGATCAGCCGTCAGCAGCGGCCCGAACACGGCGACAAGCACCATGATCGCCAACAGCAGCCCGCCCCAGAAAACCGACGGATGCTTCCACATAAGGGACGCCAGGGAGGCATCCTTGCGCGACGTGAGCGTGGCCTCGGCGGAGGTGGTGAAGTCAACCTTGTCTGTTTGCGTGCTCATCAGTATTTGATCCTCGGGTCAAACAAGGTGTAGCTCAGGTCAATCAGCAGGTTGATCACGATGTAGACAAAGCTGAACAGCAGAATGAGCCCCTGGATAATCGGATAATCGCGCTTCAGGACCGCATCAAGCACCAGCCTGCCAAGGCCGGGAATGTTGTAAACGCTTTCGGTAACCACCACGCCGCCGATCAGTAACGCGATACCCAGGCCGATGACGGTAACGATGGGCACGGCCGCATTGCGCACCGCATGCTTCATCAGCACCTTGAATTCGCTCTGGCCCTTGGCGCGCGCGGTGCGCACATAATCTTCCTGCAGCACCTCCATGACCGAGGCCCGTGTCATGCGGGCAATGAGCGCGATAAAGATCACCGACAAGGTGATGGTGGGCAGGATTATGTGCCGGAAGAACGGTATGACACCGTCGGTGAACATCGACTTGTAACCCTGCACCGGCAGCCATCTGAGCTGGATCGACACGATGTAGATCAGGATGTAACCGAGCACGAACACCGGCACCGAAAAGCCGGCCACTGAAAACAGCATGACGGCCCGGTCAATCAGGCTGCCCTGCTTCCAGGCCGCCAGCGTACCGAGCGGCACTGCAACAACAATGGTGAAAATGATGGTGGTCAGCGTGAGCATGATGGTCGGCTCGAGCCGCTGCGCAATCAGCGTGGTCACCGGCAGGTTGGTGAAAATGGAAATCCCCAGATCGCCCTGG
Organism: Anderseniella sp. Alg231-50; assembly: GCF_900149695.1. Taxonomy (NCBI): domain Bacteria; kingdom Pseudomonadati; phylum Pseudomonadota; class Alphaproteobacteria; order Hyphomicrobiales; family Parvibaculaceae; genus Anderseniella; species Anderseniella sp. Alg231-50. Next base: position 818,434 of record NZ_LT703003.1, read on the forward strand.
ACAAGCTGGCCGATCCACTTGGTAAACTGCACTACAATGGGATCGTTGAGGCCGAGATTTTCCCGGATCCGGAGAATATCCTCGGTGGTGGCATAGTCACCGGCGATCACGGCAGCCGGGTCACCGGGCGACAGGCGCAGCATCAGGAACACAAACAGCGCGACCACACCCATGACAGGTATTGTCGCCAGAATTCGCTTGAGAATATAGAAGACCACAAGCCGCTCCGTTCCCGATTAAAGAATATAAGAGTGAAGCACGGCAGGGAGCGTACACCCTGCCGTGCTTGAAGTCATGTGATCAGGCTTACTCGAGCGACATGTTCCAGAAGAACTGAACCGGTGACTTGATCAGGCCCTTGACGTTGTTCCTGTAGGCAACGGGAACAAAGAACTGCCCAAGATGACCGGAGGCGCCGATCGCCCAGAGACGCTCCTGCACCTTTTCGGCAGATGCCTTCTTTTCCTCAGCCGTGGTTGCCTTTGCATAGGCAGACCGGGCCGCTTCGAGATCAGCGTCCTTAGGCCAGCCGAACCAGCCCTTTTCAGGATCGCCGGAGAAGGCAATCGCCATCGGGTCGATCACATCGGCACCGATCCACCAGGTGTGGAAAATGTTCCAGCCACCGTCTGCAACCGGGTCACGCTTGGCGCGCCTGGAAGTCAGGGTCGACCAGTCCATGGCCTGCACGTCAACCTTCATGCCGATATTACGCAGTTTTTCAGCCGTGATCAGCGAGAACGCCGACAACAGCGGAATGTCCGTCGGCTGCATGATGACAACCGGTGTGCCGTCATAGTTGGCGGCAGTCAGGGCAGCCTTGGCCTTTTCAAGATCGCCGGTCTTCATGACGTCGGACCCATTGTCGTTCTGCAGTGGCGTGCCGCACGGGAACACCGAATAGCAGGTCTTCCAGAACTTCTGGTCGCCTACGGCTCCCTGCATGTAGTCGTCCTGTTTCATGGCCATGATGGCGGCACGACGAACGTCTGCATTGTCGAACGGCGGCAACAGGTGGTTGAAGCGGGAAAAGCCGATATTGCCGAGCGGATCGTTGATCTCCACCGTAATGCCGTCATTTGCTTCGAGCAGCGGCATCAGGTCATTGGCAGGCGATTCAAAATAATCCACTTCACCATTGATCAGCGCATTCATGGCCGTGGTCTGGTCGGGGAAATAGGTCCACTCGACGCGATCCACTTTGGCAATCTTGCCGCCGGATGCTGCATCAGGCGCTTCGGAGCGCGGTTTGTAGTCGGCAAATTTCTTGTAGACCACTTTTGAACCGGGCACCCATTCTTCCTTGACGAAGACAAACGGGCCGGAGCCGGTATAGTCATCGATCTGCTTGAACGGATCGGTTTCCGCCACGCGCTTTGGCATGATGAACGGCACGTTGGATGAAATCTTGCCGATGGATTCCAGCACCAGGCCATATGGGTCCTTGAGCTTGAACTGGAACGTGGAGGCATCAACCGCCACCATTTCGCCCATGGCACCCATGAGCTGCTGGCCCATGCCGTCGCGCGCTCCCCAGCGCTTCAGCGAGGCAATAACATCGTCGGATGTCACGTCCGCACCGTCATGGAACTTCAGGCCATCACGCAATTTGAACGTCCAGGTCAGCTTGTCATCAGACACTTCATAGGTATCGACCATCTGCGGCTGCGGCACGAACTGCTCGTTCATCGCAAACAGGGTGTCATAGATGAGGTAACCGTGATTTCGCGAAATGTAGGCCGTGGTCCAGATCGGATCCAGGTTTTTCAGATCCGCGTGCGGGATCACCCTTAGTACACTTTCCGCCTGCGCAGGCAGTGCAGGTCCGGCTACCACAGTTGCAAATACAGCTGCAGCTGCCAAAACATGTCGTCTTGTCCAGCGTAACATTAGTCTTACCTCCTCATTATACTGACGGTCATTGCCATTCAGGCTTGTGACCCGGGACGCAGTCTGTCTGCCTTGAGGGAAGCGAGTCAACGGCTGACGTTCAATTTCCTGACTTCGAGCGCATGGCTGCCATGCTCTTGTGCAACTGCCTGCACTTGTTGTTGAATTTCGCGCCGGTTTGTTTGCAACGAGGAGACTATGCATGTCCGAATCCCCGCTTTGGCAGTTGAGTGCCTGTGAACTCGCAGCGAAGATTGCTGCTGGTGACGTGCCGTCCAGCGAGGTGGTGACGCAAACGGTTGAGCGCATGCGCTCGGTAAACCCGAAGCTGAATGCGGTCGTTGACGATCTTGGCGACGAGGCGATTGCGCAAGCCAGGGTGCACGATGAGCAACTGGCGAAATCCGGGCCCATCGGACCGCTGCACGGGGTTCCGGTCACCATCAAGGAAAACATTGACCAGACGGGCCGGGCTACGCCCAACGGCGTCGAAGCCTACAAGAACATCATTGCGCCGGATGATTCACCGGTAGTGCGCAACTTCAAAAAGGCAGGTGCAATCGTCATCGGCCGCACCAACACGCCGGAATTCTCGTTCCGTGCGACCACGTCCAACGAACTGCACGGCCGCACTTTTTCTCCCTGGAACGACTGGGCCTCGTCCGGAGGGTCATCGGGAGGGGCGTCATCAGCAGTCATGTCGGGCATGGGAGCGATCGCACACGGCAACGATATTGGTGGTTCGCTGCGCTATCCGGCTGCTGCAACCGGTGCAGCGACGGTAAAACCCGGTCTTGGCCGGGTGCCTGCCTGGAACCCGTCGCAGACGGCCGAGCGCGGCCTGCTGGCCCAGATCATGTCGGTACAGGGCGTGCTGGCGCGAGAGGTCAAGGACGTACGGGCAGGCATGCGCGCCCTGGTGGAATACGACCCGCATGATCCGTGGATGGTGCCGATGCCGTTCGAAGGCCCGGCACTGGAGGGCAAGCCAAAAGTCGCCTTCACCAAGAACATGTACGAGTTCGACCTGCACCCGGCCGTTGAAGCGGCACTTGATACTGCGCGAGACTGCCTGGCCGATGCCGGCTATGAGGTGGTTGAGGCAGACATGCCGGAATTGCGCGAATGTGCGCGCGACGGCGCCCGCTCGCTGTTTGGCGAGGTCAAGGCGCTGCTGGGTGACGAGATCATCAAGCAAGGCTCCGATACACTGAAAAAGATCTTTGCCGACTATTATGAGATGTTCACACCGCATGAAGGCAAGGATCTGCTGCTGGCCATGGCCAAGCGCAATTACTATCACCGCCAGTTCAACCTGATGTTCCAGGACTATCCGCTGGTGCTGACGCCGTTCCTGCCGAAGCCCACTTATGAATGGGACCGTGATGCACAAGGCCTCGAGGGCGTCAGGGAAACGCTAGAGGCGGGCATTTATTCGATTGCCTTCAATTACACAGGTCTGCCGGCCGGCAATATCGCCGCCAACTATAATGACGGGCTGCCGGTTGGTGTGCAGATCGTCGGCCCGCGCTTCCGGGAGGACCTGATCCTCGATGCCTGTGAGGAAATAGAAAGCCGCGTCGGCATTATGGCGAAACAGCTGTTTGCCCGCGAAGGATGAGCTTACATGAAACGCCCGCGCATTGCTGTTGCCGGTTTCCAGCATGAAACCAATACGTTTGCCCCGATCCCGACTCCGTTCGAAACCTTCAAGGAAGGTGGTGCATGGCCGGCCATGAAGTTTGGGCCTGAGGTCACCGAAACACTGTCCGGTCTCAACCTGCCCATGGGCGGGTTTCTGGACGAAGGCGACGATTTCGACATTATCCCGATCCTGTGGACCTTTGCCGAACCGGGCGGTTACGTCACCGATGATGCGTTTGACCGCATTGCAGGCATGATCGTGGATGGCGTGAAACAGGCAGGCAGCATTGACGGGGTCTATCTCGACCTGCACGGCGCCATGGTCACGCAGTCCCACGAAGACGGCGAGGCTGAACTTTTACGCCGCATCAGGGAAGCCACCGGACCTGCACTGCCGATTGCCGTCAGCCTCGACCTGCACGGCAACATGTCCCGGGAATTCTTCGAGCGCGCCTCGTCGGTTGCCATCTATCGCACCTATCCGCATGTCGACATGGCCGACACAGGCGCCCGCGCCCGCAAACTGCTGCGCGAGGAGCTCACCCGTGGCATCCCGTTTGCCAAGGCCTGGCGGCAACTGGACTACATCATTCCCATTCAGGCGCAGTCGACCCGGCGGGAACCTGGCGGCAGGCTGTACGCCATGTTGCCGGGACTGGCCTCCGGTGCTGTGAGTTCGGTGGATTTCGTGTTCGGTTTCCCGCCGGCAGATGTGACTGACTGCGGCTGTTCGGTGTTTGCCTACGGCACCGATCAGCAGGCGGTGGACGCAGCTGCCGACACAGTAATCGCGGCGCTGCAGTCGGCAGAAGATGAACTGCACAACCCGCTGGTTCCGGCCACCGATGCGGTAGCAAAAGCCGGCCAGCTTGCAGACAGCGCATCGAAGCCGGTGCTGATTGCCGATGCCCAGGACAATCCGGGTGCGGGTGCGACCGGAGATACTACCGGCGTGCTGGCGGCGCTTGTGGATGGCGGCGCACAACAGGCGGTCATCGGCATGCTGTGGGATCCTGAAACAGCAGGCATCGCCCGCACCGCTGGCAAAGGCGCTGAAATTGACGTAGCCATCGGCGGCAGGTTTCCACAACTCGGCACGGGCCCGTTCAAGGCCAGGGTCCGGGTTGAAGCCCTGTCGGACGGACAGTTCACCTTCACCGGACCGATGTACGGCGGAGCGCACGCAAGCCTCGGGCCGATGGCGGCGCTGAAGGTACTCGACCGGGACTGCGACGTGACTATCGTTGTCGGGTCAAACCGCACCCAGAACGCCGATCAGGCGATCTTCACCCACATGGGGATCGATCCGACCCAACAAGCCATCGTGGTGGTGAAAAGTGCGGTGCACTTCCTGGCCGACTACGAACCGATTGCCGAAACGGTGATCTTCGCCGAAAGCCCGGGCGCAAACCCGTGTCAGCTCGACCGGATTCCGTTCACCCGGCTGCGCAAGGGCGTGCGCCTGGGACCAAACGGCCCGGCTTTCTGACCTGCCAGCCGGTCAGGCGGCAAGTTCGACCTTGTCCTGTGTCCGCAGCTGGAAGTCACTGGCGTCATGGCGTTCATGCAGCTGCTCTTCCAGCGGGCCCCAGGTCCTGTTGACCATCCTGCCGCGCCTGACTGTTTCGCGTCCGGCGATCAGTTTGGTCCATCGGTTCAGGTTCTCGTACTCATGGGCCGAGAGAAATTCAGCCGCCGCATAAACCGTGTTGGAGACCAGCGCGCCATACCAGGGCCAGATGGCAATATCGGCAATAGTGTACTCATCACCGCACATGTACCGGCTGGTCGCCAGATGGCGGTCGAGCACGTCGAGCTGACGTTTCACTTCCATGGCAAAGCGGTCGATGGGATATTCGAACTTTTCCGGGGCATACTTGTAGAAATGCCCGAAGCCGCCGCCGAGATATGGTGCGCTTCCCATTTGCCAGAACAGCCATGACAGGCATTCAGCCCGCCTTGCGGGATCGCTTGGCAGGAGGGCACCGAATTTTTCAGCCAGATAAAGCAGGATGGCGCCTGATTCAAACACGCGGGTTGGCGTTTCGGTGCTGTGGTCCATCAGGGCCGGAATCTTGGAATTGGGATTTACGCCGACAAAGCCGCTGCCGAATTGCTCCGCATCCTTGATCCGGATCAGGTGCGCATCGTACTCCGCGCCTTCATGACCAAGCGCCAGCAATTCCTCCAGCATGACGGCAACCTTCACACCATTGGGCGTGGCCAGCGAATACAACTGCAGCGGATGGCGTCCGACCGGCAGCTCCTTGTCATGGGTCGGCCCGGCGACAGGGCGATTGATTTTCGCCCAGTCCCCGCCACTTTCAGTGTTCCATGCCCAGACTTTTGGTGGCGTGTAGGGTAATATGTCAGTCATTATTATTGTTCCGGTTTCTTGATCTTGCTGATGGAAAGAGGCGGGGAAATTTCAGATTTCAGTGCATGTGATAGTGCCGGCGCACAATTGCAATGCTGCAATGAGGCGGCTCGCAAAAATGTTACAATGCGATGGTCGAACCACGATCCTTGAGCTCGATTTCAACCTTCTGGTTGAACGGTTCCGGCGGCATGCCGGTGTCGCTCATCTGCACCAGGCTGCCGGCGGCAATGTTACCAATTCTGCGCGCCGGCATTCGTATCGTGGTCAGGCCCGGTTCCAGATGAGCGGAGCCGCGAAAATCACCAATGCCGACGATCGAGATATCATCCGGTATGCGCACGCCTTCCGCATAACAGGCATAACACGCGCCATGGGCGATGATGTCGTTTCCGCATACGATGGCCGTGGGGCGCCTGGAGGACGACACCAGCTCGCGTACCAGCCGTTTTGCCTCACCGATATCGTAGGGGCAGGAAATCAACCGGTCCGGCGGGGTGCTTATCCCGGCCCGGCGCAGCTCTTCCATGACGCCGTTCATCCTGTCCCGCGCCCGGTCATTTGACGCCACATCCGGAAACAGCAACGCAATATCGCGATGCCCGAGATCGAGCAAATGCCGGGCCACGGTACGCGCCGCTGCCACATTGTCTGCCCCGACGCAGGGAATGTCAGTGCCATTGCGAAAGTTCCACACCGATATGACCGGCACATCACGCTGCTGCAGCATATTCATTGAAACCGCAGCATGGTCGAAACCGACCAGCGCGATGCCATCAATGCGCCGTTCCAGCAGGGAGCGCACAATGGCCACCTCCAGATCAAGGTCATAGCCATGCGCCGCGATCAGCATGGTCCGGTCAAAATCCCGCAGGCGGGACGAGAATGCCTCGATCAGTTCGGCAAAAATCGCATTGTCGATGGTCGGCACCACCAGGCCGAGTGTACCGGAAAACCGGTTGTGCAGGGCGCCGGCGGCGCGATTGCGGATGTAACCGAGCTCATCTGCGGCCTGTTCAATGCGCACCCGTGTCGGCGCGCGCACCTTGTCGGGCTGGCTGAAGGTGCGCGAAACCGTGGCGATGGAGACCCCGGCCCGGGCTGCAACCTCGACAATTCCCGGCGCGCCTTTTCTGGATCTCGAGTACCTCATGAGGCAAATTTTATCACAAAATGAAAACGTTTGCATTTTTGTTTTCATCAGCTAGCGTTTTGACAAGGGGATAAGCCGGATGCAACCGGCACCTGGTTTTGCGAGACCGGAACAACAGGGAAGAAACAGGGCCAATGGAGTTCCTGAATTATTTTGGCGGCGTGTTTGAACCATGGGCGTTCATGTTGCTGCTCGGCGGCACCATCGGCGGCCTGATCCTGGGCGCGACGCCCGGGCTGTCGCCGACAATGGCGGTGGCGCTGCTGATCCCGTTCACTTTCCACATGTCGGCAACCCACGGACTCGTTCTGCTGGGTGCTGCCTATACTTCCACGGTGGCAGGCGGCGCGGTAAGCGCAATCCTGCTCAAGATACCGGGGGCTCCCGCCAACATCGCGACAGCACTTGACGGCAATGAAATGGCCAAACGCGGCGAAGGTGCCAGGGCGTTGCATCTGTCATTTCTGTCTTCCGGTGTTGGCGGGGTCATCGGTATCTTACTGTTAATCTTCCTGACGCCGGTGCTGGCGCAATGGGTGTTGAAAATCCAGACGCCGCACGTTTTCTGGATTGCCATTCTGGGCGTGACGGTGATCGGGTCACTGGATTCGAAATCTTTCGTCAAAGGCCTGCTGTCTGGATGTATCGGCTTGTGGCTGTCGACCATTGGCTATGATGAGATACAAGGCACCGAGCGGTTCATATTTGCCGATGCGCTGAGTGGCGGCATTGGCATCATCCCGGCACTCATCGGCCTGTTCGCCATTCCGCAGGTACTGGACATGATGGCGAAGGGCCGTGTCGATGCCCTTGTTGAGGCGCTGGAAGTGCCCCGGCAGAAACTGGCCAAATCCTTCAGCGAGCTCACCAGGTATGTCCGGGCCCTGTCCATCGGTACGGTGATCGGCTCCATCATCGGCCTTATCCCGGGTGTCGGCGGCCAGATCGCCGGACTGGTAGCTTACGACCAGTCGCGCAAGCTGTCGCCACAGCGGGAGAAGTTCGGCACCGGCCATCCCGAAGGCGTGGTGGCTGCGGAATCCGCCAACAATGCCATGGTCGGCCCGTCGCTGGTCCCGCTGCTGACCCTGTCGATTCCCGGCAGCCCGACGGCTGCAGTGCTGCTCGGCGGCCTGCTGATCAAGGAGATTTTCCCCGGGTCCGATATTTTCGAAAAGCACCCTGAAGTCGTGTGGACTTTCATCAACTCGATGCTGGTTGGCCAGATCCTGATGGTGATCTTCGGCATCATGATTGCCGGCTGGGCTGCCAAGATCGCCCGTGCTCCCGCGCCCATCATGGCAGCCGGGGTTCTGGTACTGGCGGTGTTCGGATCCTACTCGGTCGGCCAGTCGGTCGGCGACGTGCATATCATGCTGGCACTGGGCGTCGGCATGTTCATTCTGGAAAAATTCGGCTTCTCCGCTGCACCGCTGGTGCTGGGGCTTATCCTGGGCCCGATCGCCGGAGACAACTTTACCCAGGGCATGACACTGGCCGCAGCACAGGACGGACCATGGGTCTACTTCTTCACCGGCAAGCTGAACATCTTCCTAATTACGCTGGTTATAGCCTCGATCGCCTATTCGTTCTGGAACAACATGCTGGCGGGCGGCAAGACACCAGCTTCGGAACCGGTTGCGGAGGACGCGAAATGACCTCGCACCGCATGCAGCATATCGTTCCCGGTGTTGCGATCTTCGTGCTGGCGTCGATCGTCACATGGCTGAGTTTCACCCAGCAACCGGCGGAAGCCTTCCTGTTCCCCAGGGTCATTTCGGTGGTGTTCATCATACTGGCCGCCTGGAACCTGATCCGGGCGGTGACCGGCTTGTCGAAGGTTGGCCGCGGCATCCCCGTCGAGACCGTGAAGAACCTGGCACCGGGCCTGGTGGTGATGCTCTTGTATGTATTCTTTGGCGCCAAGCATCTCGGGTTCTATCTCGGATCCACGCTCGCCTTTTTCGCCATCTACAGTTTTTACGACCCCGCTTCATGGTCCAGTGTCAAAGACTGGATAAAGCGGATACTTGTGACGGCCGCCTTCATGGCCGTCATCTATGCCCTTTTCGCCGTGGTCCTGCAGGTCCACACACCAAGGGGAATCCTCTTTTGATATGGGTGGATGCCATATTGATTGAAACAACCAAGAAAGCTTCTGGGAGGAAGACACTATGAAAAAACTTCTTAAAACTGCTGCTCTGGCGGCCGCCACCCTGGCGGTTGCGGCAACCGGATCATTTGCCGGTGATTATCCGGACCGTCCCATCGGCGTAGCCGTGTCCTACGGCGCAGGCGGTGCGACCGACTTTCAGGCCCGCATCGTGACCATGGTGGCCGGCAATGCCGACATTCTCGGCCAGCCGATCTACATTCTGAACAAACCCGGCGCCGGTGGCCGCAAGGGCTGGAACTGGTTTGCAACCGAAGCCACGGCAGACGGCTACACCATGTCGGCCTACAACATTCCCCACTTCATCGCCCAGTCGATCAAGGGCGGGGTAAAATATTCCGCAGACTCGTTTGAACCGATTGCCAACTGGGGCTCCGACCCGGCTGTGGTCGTCGTCGGCAAGGACAGCAAGTTCAATTCCATGCAGGAGCTGATCGACTATGCCAAGGCCAACCCCGGCAAGACCACGACCTCCGGCGCAGGCCTGTTTGTAGGCCATCACATTGCGGCACTGCAGATCGAAAAGGCCTGTGAGTGCAAGCTGGCTTACGTGCCGACAAAGGGCGGTGGCGCTGCTGCCATGAAGGCAGTGATCGGCGGCGAAGTGCTGGCCGGCATCAACAACCTGTCTGACGCGTTCCGCGCCCGCGAGGCCGGGAACGTCAAGATTCTCGGGGTTGCTGATCTTGAACGCAATGATTTCATCAAGGACGTACCGACGCTGAAGGAAGCAGGTCTTGATGTCGACAACTCATCCGTCAATTTCCGCGGCCTGATGGTGCCGAAAGGCACGCCTCAAGCGGTCATCGACAAGCTGGCCAAGCAGGTGCCGATGATGTTTGGCCATGCGCGTGTTGCCAAGCGCATGAAAGCCGGCGGTTCGCCGATGAAAATAATGAACCGGGAGGAAGTGCAGAAAATGTGGGCAGACCGCGAAGTGGTTCTGAAAGAACTGCTGAAGGGCCTGTAATTCCCGCAACAACAACCACAACCTTCGAAGGCGGAGCTTGTTGCGCTCCGCCTTCGAAAACACCCAGACCGACCAAACCCGAACCCAGGACCCGTGCAGTCATGTCAAGCCAAGTCGCTTTTTCAACACCGCCGACAGATGAGGAAGCCATCATTGACGCGATTGTGGACCGGGCCCGGGCTGCGCAGGCCAAATACGAGACGGGCGCCGACCAGGCCCGTTATGACACTGCGGCGCTGGCGGCAGCCTGGGCGCTGATGCAGCCCGACCGAAATGCGGAGCTGGCCGCCATGGCGGTTGCAACCACCGGCCTCGGCAATGTGGCCGACAAGATTACCAAGAACCACCGCAAGACCCTGGGCCTGTTGCGCGACATCAGTCACGCGAAAACGCAAGGCATCCTGTCCGATGACGCGGCTCGCGGCATAACAGAAATTGCCCGGCCCATTGGCGTCATCGGTGCCGTCGTGCCGTCGACAAACCCGGTGGCGACACCGGTCAACAATGTCGTCAACGCGCTGAAGTGCGGCAATGCCATTATCCTGTCGCCGTCCCCGAAAGGTGTCGAGGTGTGCGAGAAGCTGCTCGGCTACATTCACGCCGAGTTCGACAAGGTCGGCCTTGATCATGACCTGGTGCAGATGGTGCCGGCGCCGTCGTCCAAGGTGAAGACCCAGCGCCTGATGGAAACCACCGACCTGCTGGTTGTCACCGGCAGCCAGGACAATGTGCGCCGGGCCTATTCTTCCGGCACACCGGCCATCGGCGTCGGGGCCGGCAATGTCACGGTGATCGTGGATGAGACCGCAAACCTGGCTGAAGCAGCGCGCAAGATTGCAGCATCGAAAACCTTCGACAATGCCACTTCGTGTTCATCGGAAAACGTTTTGGTGGTGGTCGACGCGATCTATGATGCGTTCATTACCGAACTGGAAACCGCCGGCGGCCGCATGCTGCGCGGCGCCACGGCCGACAAGCTCAAGTCAGCCTTGTTCCAGGGCGGCAAACTGAACCGGCACATGATCGCCCATGACATTGACCGGGTTATCGATGTCGCGGAGGTGGATGTCGAGGACGCGGCCAGTGCGCGCTTCCTGATGGTTGCGGCAGACGGCATCGGTCCGGATCATCCGGAGTCAGGTGAAAAGCTGTCCCTGGTGCTTTCGGTCTATCGTGCTGCTGATTTCGATGCCGCGAAACAGCTCAGCGCCAGGATACTGGCACATCAGGGCGCCGGCCACTCGATCGGACTGCACACGGCCGACGATGCACGTGCGCTCGGCATGGGGCTTGAAATGCCGACCTGCCGGGTCATCGTCAACCAGGCGCATTGTTTCGCCACCGGCGGATCGTTCGACAACGGCATGCCGTTTTCCCTGTCCATGGGCTGCGGCAGCTGGGGCGGCAACTCCATCGACGACAATCTCAACTATCGCCACTTCATGAACACCACCAAGGTGGTCCGTACCATCCCGGTGAACGAACCGGCGGTTGAAGACATCTTTTCAGATTACTGGCAACAGGCCGGCGAATGAATGAGGCCGCCGCCATCGATGCCAACCAGATCAATGGCCTTTCGGTTCGCGGGCTGATCGACCTGCGGGCCGGTGCGACGCCGGACGCAGTGTTTCTCACCGATCCGGCAACCGGCAGGGCGACCAGCTACCGCGAGCTTCGCGACCGGTGTTGTGCAGTTGCTGCCCGGATCGCCCGGCACGGTATCAAGCCAGGTGAGGCGGTGGCTTACGCACTGAGCAACGGGCCTGCATCGGCGATCTCTGTTCTGGGCATCATGTATGGCGGTTACCTGGCCACGGCCATCAACCTTGTGGCCGGCAATGACACGATTTCCTATGTGCTGTCGCATTCATCGACACGCCTTGTGCTGGCCCAGCAGCAGACTCAGGAGCTGGTCGCACAAGCCCTGCAGACCCTGGACCAGCCGCCACAAACCGTTCTGGTTGATGACGGATTTTTTGAAATCTGCCACGATGCGGCGGACCTTCCCCCGCTGGCACATGATGACGACGGCCTGTTGATGTACACCTCCGGTACGACAGGCCGGCCCAAGGGTGTTGTGCTGCGGCAGTCAAGTGTGCTGGCGGGGGGAGTTAATGCCGTACTGGCGCATCAGCTGACGGCGTCGGACCGTGCCTTGTGCGTGTTGCCGCTGTATCACATCAACGGGCTGTGCGTGACCGTCATGGGACCCCTGGTGTCCGGTGGCGGGGTAGTGGTGCCGCCGAAATTTTCCGTCTCCTCGTTCTGGTCGACCATCCGCGATCACGCCTGCACCTGGTTTTCCGTGGTGCCGACGCAGATTTCCTACCTGCTGCATGATGCGGAAAAGGCGACAGCCAATCCGGCCGACATTCCCGGCCTGCGCTTCGGGCGGTCGGCATCGGCACCATTGTCACCGGATGTGCATGAAGCGTTCGAAACAAAATTCGGACTTCCCATCATCGAAACCATGGGCTTGACGGAAACCGCAGCGCAGATCCTGTCGAACCCGCTGCCGCCTGGCGAGCGCAAAATCGGCTCACCGGGCCTGGCAATCGGCAATGAAGTGATGATTGCCGATGACAACCAGTGCCAGGTAGCTGCCGGTGTGGAAGGCGAGGTTCTGGTGCGCGGGCCCAATGTCATGCGGGTCTATCTCGACAACCCGGAGGCCACCGCCGCATCCCTGACCAAAGATGCATGGCTGCGCACCGGTGACCTTGGGCGCATGGATGAGGACGGGTATGTGTTCATCACCGGCAGGCTCAAGGAGCTGATCATCAAGGGGGGTGAGAATATCGCGCCGCGCGAGGTGGACGAGGCGCTTTACGCCCATCCGGACGTGGTTGAGGCAGCTGCCTTTGCGTGTGCCTGCGAGCGCTATGGCCAGCGCATTGAAGCTGGTGTCGCGCTCAACACCCAGTCCGGTGTCAGCGAGCAGGACCTGATAAACCTGTGTACCTCGAAGATCGGCGCGTTCAAGTCACCGGACCGGATTCACTTCATGGCCGAACTGCCGAAAGGCCCGTCGGGCAAGATCCAGCGCATCAAGCTGCAGGAGCTTTTTGGCCGATGATGTGATGGGACAGGATGAGCCTACCGCTCCAGCGATTCCTCGTCCGGTGCCTGCCAGGCACGAAAGATCTTGCGGTCGATGAGCCAGGCAACGAGCAGGCACGGCGGTGCCATCAGAACCGGCCCCCAGATGCCGATTTCATTCACAGACAATTTCAGAAGCCACCAGAGCGTAAATGTAAATACGCCGAACAAGATCACTACTGCCAGAAAACCCAACCAATTCGCCATGCCGTCCCCACTGCCTTTCACCCTCATCCAATGCTCAATTCAACACATTGGGTCAAATATCGCGCAGTTTTTTTGACGTTAGGTTAAATTTGATGGTGAACAATTGATTCAACAACTGATCCAAAGCCCTGCCAGTCGGGATTTCATGCCCATGAACTTCAGTTGAATTTCAGGTGTATGAATGCGCCGCAAGGCTGTCTGGCGATTGCCAAAGGAGGGGTTTCGAGTGCCGCCCCAAAATCCCCTCCCGGCATCTATGCAAACTGGACATACGCTGTACTGAATTGCCCACCAAGCAGAAGGCAAACTACGCGTCAAAGGTTCACGGGTGGTAAAGCTGCAGGTATTTAAACAGAGATGTGGAACAGGTTTTTCTATTCTCCCCACACCTTACAGTGCAGTTGGACGTTCACACCGACAATCCAGATCGTAGAAAGATAACGGCCTTACGGTCATTCACCGGGCGGGGTGTGTATTGTGGTAATCAAGTCATGTTTGCATGGTGGGCTGGAGCGAAGGCGAATTACGCTGGTCTGACATTGTGGAATCTGTGTATGCTTATCGCCGATAGACTGGTTTCAGGCACTAGTTGCTGGGGTTTTGTCAATGAATAGATCACTTCTGGCCGCAGCAGCAGCCTTGTGCGCCTTCAACGCGCCGGCAGGTGCGGCTGACCTGGATCGGCAACTCGGCCTGATCGTCTCCGGCGTTGTGGAACAATGGGCAGGCGTTCAGATAATCAACAACAGCCCTCAGATTGTGGAGAGCGACGAGACGGTGTTTGCAACAGGCGGCGCGGGCCGGTTGAACCTGCCGCTTGGTGATAATCTGTCAATCCAGTCAGACGCTAAATATGAATACAATACCAAGGCAACCGAATCACCAGCCGGCTCTACCGATACCTTTGGCCCACGTTACTCATTCCAGGGCGCAGTGCATCTGAGCTGGCGCGACCCGTCCGGCGGTCTGTTTGGTGTGTTCGGTGGTGCAGGAACAACTGATTTTGGAACCGCCCTCGCCGATCCACCGCGTAGTGATGTGGCATTTGTCGGAGGTGAAGCCCAAGTCTACCTGGATAGCGTTACATTGTACGCACAGGGTGGGTATGTCGATTTTTCTGCTCGAGACTTCCAATCTTTCAGAGCGTTGTCTGACGGCCTGTTCGCTCGCGGCGTATTCCGGTGGTTCATGACCAATGACAGCCGTATTCAGATCGAAGGCACATATATGAATGTCGACTACGCCACGTCTGATTTCGGCGAAATGGAAGCATTTTCCGTCAGCGCCCGGTATGATTTCACCCTGGCCGGCCTGCCGATTGTCGGGGACACACCGATCTACATCGGTTATCGCGGCACCTTCCGTGACAGATGTGTTGTTTCAAATGGCGATCCATTCGACGTTGATGATCATACCATCATGATCGGCACATCTTACTCGTTTTCCGGCGACTTGCTGACAGTGGACCGCCAAGGTGCGACGCTGGACACGCCGGACTTCGACTATGGCTGTTTTGTCTCCCTGGGCTGAAACTCCGGAGGCAGGATACGTACCGGTCAGCACTGAATACTTTTTTGATGAGTGGGACTCCTCTGGCATCGCCCAGGGTGTTGAACAAGCATCACGGGTTTTCGACTTCAAGCGCCCGCCGCCTGTACACTCAGCCGAATACAAACACCTTGCTGATCATATGCTGTGCGCACATAGCTGTGTAAGGCGGTAAGCTGGCTGGCCCAGGTTGAACCAGAAGGTGTGAGCAATTCTTTATGGTGCAAGTATTTGCCGTCTGACAGGCGGCAAATCGTGACGGTTGGTGGATGTGGTTTGGCCACCAACCTTATTCACCAGACAAAACAATGGTTTGCCAGGAAAATTGGCTCCCCGGGAGGGATTCGAACCCCCGACCGATCGGTTAACAGCCGATTGCTCTACCACTGAGCTACCGAGGAAGGATGGCCTGCCTATAGCAGACAGTTTCGCGGTGTTAAAGCCCAATTTGCCACATTGTGACACTAAGTTTAAAAACTCTTTCGATTCAGCGGCCAACGCCCTTGTATCGCGGTGATGCAATGGTTAGATGGCGGCTGATGACAAGACGTGTTCGCATCGGCAATCATTCACTGAAAGTGCCCGGCAGCCCGACCGCGCGCCGGTTGCTCGGCGCCGGCCTCGTGGTTGGCGGGATACTGGGCTTTCTCCCCATACTGGGCTTCTGGATGGTGCCGCTCGGCCTGATTATCCTGTCGATCGATTCGAGTATTGTCAGGCGCTGGCGTCGGCGCATTGAAGTCAAGCACGGGGGCTGGCTGAAGAAGCGGTTTCCAAGGTTTGCCGCGTTGCTCGGCCTTGCCAACAACGGCAATGGCAACAACAATAGGCAGGCTTAGGACATGCCGCAGCCGCAAGGGAGCGACACATTGATCATTGGCAAGGACGATCTGGTGGCGCAACTCTCGGCACTGGGAGTAAAGCGGGGCGATGGAGTTTTCGTGCACACGTCGCTGGCCCGGATCGGCCATGTCATCGGCGGCCCGAGAGGCCTGATAGAAGCGCTGATTGAGGCCGTTGGTGATCGCGGCCTGATCGGCATGCCGGGCTTCAGCCAGGACGCCTATGATCCCGCCACTCTGATTGACGTCAGCCTGTCCGAAGAAGAGCGTCTGCATCTCAGGTCCCAGGTGCCCGGCTTCGACCCGGAGCGCTCCGATGTGCGGCAGAACGGGGCGGTTCCGGAGGCCTTCCGGCGCTGGCCCGGGGTAGCCAGAAGCAACCATCCCACAAGCTCCGTTCTCCTGCTGGGCCATGATGCCGCCGAACTGGCGGCCGATCATGACCCGCTCGACTGGGCCACCGGTCCCGAAACCCCGTGGGGGCGGCTGAGAGACCGGCCCGCCATGAAGATATTGCTGATCGGCGTGGGCTGGAACCGATGTTCCGCCCTGCACGCGGCTGAAAGCACCGCCAAGCACCGTCGCACCATCCTGCGTGATATCAGGTACGGCGCGGACGGAGCCTGGATCAAGGCGCCCGATGTGGAAGATGATCTCGGCCGTCTGTTCGTACCTGCCGGCGAAGCCTGGGAGGAAACCGGCGCCGTGACCACGGGCAAGATCGGCAATGCGGAAAGCAGGCTCACTGGCTATGGCGCACTGGTTACATTCGCCGCCGACTGGATTGACCGGCAGAACCGCAAGGACGGCATTACCTGAGCAGCGACGGCGTGGTGTCAGCTATCAGCGCCTCGACATCAAGGCCGGGTGCAACCTTGGCATAGTCCTCATCGATCAGCAGCGATGCTGCACCGTGCACGAATGTCCAGAGCCGGACCGCTATGGTTTTCGGATCGCCCGGCACATTGTGGCGCTCGCAATAAAGAGCAACCTGCTCGATTACGCTGCCAAAACACTTCATGCCGTCATCTTCGACGCTGGAGGCCTTCTTGAGCAGCGGGTGCTGACCGAACATCAGTCGGAACAGGCGCTGTTCTTCGACAGCAAAGCGAACATAGGCATGACCCATGGCGATCAAACCGGCAAGGGTGGCGACCCCTGCCTCTTCCACGGCAGCCGTTGAGCGCCGGGTCATTTCGTCGAATCCCATGCCCATGACCAGTTCAAGCACCTCATTGCGATCGCGGAAATGCTTGTAGGGTGCCGCCGTCGAGACCCCTGCCTGATGGCAGGCATCGGACAGCTTGAAATTTTCCGCACCATCGCGCCTGACGAGATCGTATGACGCCAGCACCATCGCCTCTTTCAGATCGCCATGATGATAGCGGGATTTGGATTGCACCGCGGCGCCTTCATCCCTGATTTGTGTCGTCATCTTAATTCCTGACTGCGACAAAAAGTTAGACCGACTAACTTTTTCCTTGAAAGTTAGCTGATCTAACATATGTTAGTCGACGTAACTTTCAAGGTCAAAGCTCGAAGGAGACGCTCGTGAGTGACCTGCAGAACTATACCGGGAACGAACCCGAGAGCAAATCGACCGGACTTGGACGCAAGCTTGTGCGTGGCCTGGTGATTGGAAGCACGGCGCTGGTGATTGCCGCTACGACTGCCGGCGGCATAGCAGCGCTGCAGTATCGTGCGTCTACCGAAGCGCAGCCACTGCAACACCCGCCGCTTGCGGTTACGACATTGCCGGTCAGGATGCAGGAGCAGTACGTAACGCAGACCCGCTATGTCGGACGGCTGGAACCGGCACGCCAGACCAGCCTTGCCTTTGAGCTGGCAGGCCTGGTTCTCACCATCAGCGTGGACGAAGGCTCGAAAGTTCGCACCGGTGATGTCATTGCACAACTGGACACGGACAGGCTGAAGGCCGACCGCAAACGGCTGCAGGCACGCAAGCGCGAACTGGAAGCAGAACGCACACTGGCGCGACTGACGCTGAAACGCCAGTCGAACCTGCGCAAGAAAGGCTTCAGCCCGCAGCAGAGCGAAGACGAGGCAACCGCCAGTGTCGATCGCATAACGGCTTCCATTGACCAGGTCACGGCCCAGATGGACCTGGTGGACATCGACATCAGAAAGTCCGTTCTGACCGCCCCTTTCGACGGAGTGGTGGGCACACGCAATATCGATGACGGCAGTGTCATCACGGCCGGAACAGCGGTTGTCTCGCTGCTTGAGACCGGCAAACCGCAGGCCCGTATCGGCCTGCCGCCGGATGTGGCCCGGTCGCTTGATCGAAACGCCCGATACCGGATCGAGACCGATGCGGGGCCGGTTTCCGCCCGCCTGTCGTCAATGAGGCCGGACCTGCAAACGGCCACCCAGACGGTGCCCGTGCTGTTCGATATGGTTACTTCAAATGGCGCAGCCTTCCAGCAGATCGTTACACTCAACGTGGAAACACCGGTGCGCGAACGCGGAACCTGGCTGCCGCTTGCCGCCCTGAAAGAAGGTCACAAGGGCTTGTGGTCTGTTCTTGTGGTTGCAGCTCAGGACGGGCAGGCAAAAGTCCAGACTGAAGCGGTGGAGGTGCTGCACATCGAAGGCGAAAGGGCATATGTCCGCGGCACGCTCAGGGCCAATGCACAAGTGGTGTCCAAAGGAGGCCACAGGGTTGTGTCAGGCCAACTTGTAGCGCTGACCGGGAGCTGACACCGCCATGTCCACCCTGCTGTACCGCAATCGGCGTGTGTTTGCCCTGGTCGTCGTGATGATGCTGGCCACCGGATTGTCAGCCCTGCTGACCATCGGGCGCCAGGAAGACCCGACAATAACCAACCTGTTTGCCACTGTGGTAACGCCATATCCCGGCGCTGATCCATCGCGCGTTGAGGCGCTGGTTACCGAGAAGATCGAAACCGAACTGAAGGAAATCCCTGAAATTGCAGAGATTACCTCGGTTTCGAGATCCGGCATATCTGTGGTTCAGGTGGAATTGTCACAATTCATCTCAGATGAAAAGATCGAGCAGAGCTGGTCGGAAATCCGCGATGCGCTGTCCGATGCCGCGCGCGAGTTTCCGCAAGGTGCCACGCAACCCGAATTCGACAATGACCGCACCGGTGCGTTCACCGCAATCTTCGCGCTGCAGCCGGTTATTCCGGACGACACCAAGATTGCCATTGTCCAGCGTATCGGCGAGGCACTGCAGGACCGTTTGCGAGGTGTCTCCGGCACCAAGCTGGTGGAAATCTACGGCGCCAGCCCGGAAGAGATAACCGTCACCATCGACACCCAGCGACTGACGGCGCTCGGCCTGACCGCAAGTGCCGTTTCAGACGCCATATCGCAGGCTGACACCAAGGTTCGGGCAGGCCAGGTGCGCGGCAAAGCCATGGACCTGCTGATCGAGGTGGCGGGTGAGATCAAGGCGCTGGACCGTATCCTTGCCATCCCCGTCAAGACCGGGGAACAGGGCCTGCTGGTCAAGGTCGGCGACGTCGCGAAAGTCACCCGCGGCCTGCGCCGGCCGACCACAAGCATCGCCATCATCGACGGCAATCCCGGCATCCTGGTGGCTGCACGCATGGAAGACGATCTGCAGGTCGACGCATGGTCGGCGCGCATATCGACAGCCGCGCAGGAGTTCTCCGAAACCTTGCCGGCGGGCATGAAGCTGGAACAATTGTTTGACCAGGCGCAGTACACGTCGGACCGCCTGTCCGGCGTGCTGCAGAACATGGCGATCGGCACGTCGCTGGTCATTGCCGTGCTGTTCTTCACCCTGGGCTGGCGCGCCGCCTTCATCGTGGCCATGGTGATCCCGTTTGCCACCATCGTTTCGATTGCCGGTCTGCAGGCTGCGGGCATTCCGATCCACCAGATGTCGATCACCGGCCTGATCGTTGCCCTGGGGCTGCTGGTCGACGGTGCCATCGTCATGACAGACGAAGTGCGCAAGCGGTTGCAGGCAGGCGCGGATAAACTCGAAGCTGTCGACAAGGCGGTCAGGCGCCTGACGATCCCGCTGATTGCGTCCACCGCAACCACCGTGTTTGCTTTCATGCCGATGGCCCTGTTACCGGGCCCGGCCGGCGACTTTGTCGGCTCGATCGCGCTGGCGGTGATCATCATGCTGGTGGTGTCACTGGGCCTCGCCCTCACCTTTACCCCGGCGCTGGCCGGCTGGATGCTGCCTGCGGGCGCAAACGGCGAGACGCGGCGCGGATTTGCAGGCGGCATGTCGTTCGGCCCGATTGGCCGGATGTTTGCCAGCATCTTGCGGACAGCCCTGCGCCATCCAGGCCTCGCGATCGCCGCCTCACTGATGTTGCCGGTGATCGGGTTCGGATCGTTTCAGACGCTGAAACCGCAGTTCTTCCCCGGCGTGGACCGCAATCAGTTCTATGTCCAGGTCAAGCTTGCCGACGGCACCGCCATTTCAGAAACGCAACAGGTTGCCCGCAAGGTCGAGCGGGTCATCAAGGCGGAGACGCAAGTCAGCGAAGTGACCTGGGTTGTCGGGGAGAGTGCGCCTGCGTTTTACTACAACATGATCGGCAACCAGGACGGGGTTTCAAGCTTTGCCGAAGCGCTGGTCACCACCACGTCACCACAGGCAACCGAAGCAATGCTGGACCGGCTGCAGAAGAACCTGGATGGGGCAGCGCCGGAGGCCCGGGTGATCGTGCGCGGCCTGGTCCAGGGCCCGCCGGTCAATGCGCCCGTTGAAATCCGCATTGTCGGCCAGAACCTGGCAACCCTGCGCGAATTGGGTGAACAGGTACAGCTCATCATGCAGCAGGTGCCGGGCATCATGATCACCCGCACCGAAATCGGCGCCGGTGCACCCAAGCTCAAGGTGGAACTGTCGGAAGAAAAGGTTCGCCTTGCCGGCATGACACTCGGCCAGGTGGCACAGCAACTGGAGGCCCGGCTTGAAGGCACGACCGGCGGTTCGATCATCGAAGCCAGCGAAGAGCTCCCCGTCCGGGTGCGCGCCAGCGACAGTGGGCGCGGATCGGTTGACGCCATCGCGAGTCTCGACCTGAGCATGCCGCAGACCGGCCAGAACATTGCCGGCATCCCGATGGACGCGCTTGGCGAGATGAAGGTGGTGCCGTCGGAAACCGCCATCCACCGGCGCAACGGCGAACGCATCAACACCATCCAGGGCTTTGTCGAGCGCAATGTACTGCCCGAGCAGGCTTTGCAGACGGTGCAGCGGCGCATCGCCGACAGCGGCCTGTCGCTGCCGCCGGGCTACCGGCTGGAACTGGGCGGGGATTCCGATGCGCGCGATGAAACCCTGCGCAATTTGCTGGGTCCGCTCGGCCTGATCATCGCGCTTACCGTTGCCGCCATCTTCCTGACATTCGGTTCCTACCGGCTGTCGCTTGTCGCGGGCCTGGTTTCCATCATGTCGATGGGGCTGAGCCTGCTGGCGCTGGCGATATTCCAGTACCCGTTCGGCATCCAGGCGGTGATCGGCGTCATCGGGTCAATCGGCGTATCGATAAATGCGGCAATCATCATCCTGACGGCGCTGCAGGCAAACGCCGGTGCCATGCGCGGCGAGATCAGCGAAATGGTTGCCGTCGTGACCGGACAGAGCCGTCATATCGTGTCGACGACGCTGACCACGTTCGGCGGTTTCCTGCCGCTGATCCTGGAAGGCGGCGGGTTCTGGCCGCCGTTCGCCATGGCCATCGCCGGCGGGGTGCTGCTGTCGACGGTGGTGTCGTTCTTCTTCGTGCCACCGGCGTTTGCGCTGCTGACCAGATACGGCCGGCTGCCCGGCGCTGCGTCATCTGCAGAACAGCCCGACCCCGTCCCGGCGGCAGTACCTGCGACCTAGTCCAACCTGACTGCCGCATACGAAATGGCGTCGACGGTCTGCTCGATGTCGGCCTCCGTCAGGGCCAGGCACGGATACAGCTTGCCGGGTGACTTGAAGATGCCCTTGTCGCGCAGCAGCTTGTTGAAGCGCAGGTTGCGGGCGGCATCTGCCTTGTACACGTCGCGATAGTCCTTGATTTTCGTTGATGTAAACAGCACGTCGAACAGGGTCGGGTCGCCGACGATCTGGTGATCAAAACCGGCCTTGCCGAGATGTTCGGAAATGGCGTCCATCAGTGTCTTGCCGAGCGCGCGCAGTTTGTCGTACTGGCCGGGGCGGCGCAGGATTTCCATGGTCTTCATGCCGGCAACCGCCGCAATGGGGTTGCCGCTCAGCGTGCCGAGCTGCATCAGGAACCCGTCGGCGCCGACCTTGGCCTTGTCGAAATGCGCCATGATGCCGGCCTTGCCGGCAATGGCGGCCAGCGGGAAGCCGCCGCCGATGATCTTGCCGAGCGTGCACACATCCGGGGTGACACCGTAAAGCTCCTGGGCACCGCCATAGGCGAAGCGGAAGCCGGTGACGATCTCGTCGAACACCAGCACGATGCCGTGCCTGTCGCATTCCTCGCGCAGCGCCTGCAGGAAGCCCGGCGCCGGCGGAATGACCCGTTGCAGCGGCTCCACGATGATGCCGGCGATCTCATGACCGTGCTCTGCGATCAGCGAGCGGGCAAACTCGATGTCGTTGAACGGCGCCACCAGCATCTCATCGCGCACGCCGGATGGAATACCGGCGGAATCCGGCACGGCGAGCGGGAAATTGGTGAGCTTGTCCGGCGCCAGGCTCATCTGGGCTTCGGCCGACATGCCGTGATAACCGCCTTCGAACTTCATGATCTTGTCACGACCGGTAAAGGCGCGCGCCAGCCGCATGGCGTACATGTCGGCCTCGCCACCGGAGGTCACATACCGGACCTGCTCGCCGCACGCCATGGCATCGCAAATCTGTTCCGCCAGTTCGATGCCGGCGGCATTGTTGGCAAAGAACGTCAGGCCTTTTGGCAGTTGCTCCTGCACTGCTTCAAGCACTTCCGGGTGACCGTGGCCCAGCAGCATCGGACCTGAACCGATCAGGTAGTCGACATACTCGTTGCCGTCTTCATCCCAGACCCTGGAGCCCCTGCCCTCGCGAATGATGATGCCGGGATCGAAGTTGCCGAAACCGCCTGCCGGCAGTACGGCATTGGCCCGGTCAATCCAGCTGGTTTGCGACTTCATGATGATACTCCTAGTTCAAACGGGCTACAGGCGTCCCCATGCGGTCGGGATCAGGCGCCACCCCAAGACCTATACCTTCAGGCGGGGCAATACGGCCATCTTTCCGCACCGGGACGGTTTCGTCCAGCCTTGGTGATACATAACCTGACAGGTCGCAGACATTCAGCAGGCTGGCCGGGACTGTCGATACGCCAAGATGCAACAGGGCTGCTGTCGTAACATCCGAGCCCCAGGTGTCTTCAACACACATTTTCGCACCCAGGTGCAGGCACAGGTCACGCGCCCGGCGCGAGGCACTCAGGCCGCCGAACTTGGACAGCTTGATCGCCACGGCATCCATGCACGCCAGTTCATGAGCCTCAAGCAGGGACGCGATATCGTGGGCGCATTCATCCATTTTCATGGGCAGGCCGGTGGCGGAGCGGACCGCGGCGCAGTCTGCTATGGTCCGGCATGGCTGTTCGAGCATGATGTCGAGATGGGCAACGGCGCGCCCGACCCTGGTTGCATCCAGGCGCGACGCGCCACAGTTCCAGTCGCCATAGAGCAGCGGCCCGTCGCCGACGGCTTCACGCACCTTTATCAGGCGTTCGACATCCGCGCGCCAGTCGGCATCCGCCCCCAGCTTGGCCTGGAACTGCCGGATGCCGGTCTTATGCGCCTCGCGCGCCATGCGGGCCATGTCGTCGGGTGACACGCAGGTTATGGAGTGATAGAGCGGCATGGTCTCTTGCCGAGCGCCACCCAGCAGGGCATGCAACGGCAGGCCCGCTGCCTGTGCCGTCAGGTCCCAAAGAGCAGTATCGACGGCGGACTTGGCGTAGTCGTGGCCGGGCAGGTAGGCATCAATCCGGTCCATGAGCGCTTCCGGCCCGACCGGGTCGGCGCCGAGAATAACCGGCGCCAGTTCCGCAAGTGCCGGAGCCACGCCGCGCGCATAGGCCGGCAGGTAATGCGGGATCGGGCACACCTCGCCCCAGCCGGAAAGCCCGGTATCGGTCTGAAGCCGCACAATGGCGGTTTCCACCGTGTCACAAGCCTTGCCGTCGGCCATGTAATAGGTCTCGTGACTGGTCAGCGGCACCAGCCACACCGTGATGGCGGTTATCTTCATCGCACCCTACTCATACACTGCCACCGGATCGCCGAGTATGGCCTCGTCCGGATCGCAACCGAGCCCGGGCGTGTCATCGACGGTCAGAATGCCGTTCTCGGTGCGGCAGCCCCGGCCCGGCGCCACGTCCACCGTCAGCATGTCCTGGCACGACCAGGAGGCGCGGATAAACTCTTCAGGGATCGACTGGGCCAGGTGGGCCGCTTCGGTGTCTGCCATCACCGAGCCGCCGGTGGCCATCACGAAAATCTGGATGCCGTGGGCCAGCGCCACGTCGCGCATGCGCCTGGCCTTGGTCAGGCCACCGACCCGGTTGAGCTTGATACCGAAGACCTCGGCGATACCGTCACGGGCGATACGGCAGGCGTCCTGCAGCGTCACCAGGGTTTCATCGACGCTGATCGGTGACGTGGTCAGTTTTCGAATTTCCGCGATGTCGTCGAGCGTCTCGCCGGGTTGCTCGAAGGTCACGCCGAGGTCGGCAACCGCGTTCATGACGATGTTGGCTTCGCGCCGGGTCCAGGCCCGGTTAACGTCATAGAGCACGACCTCGCCGGGTCTGCGGTTGGCCTCGATATGGCGGATGCGCTCGATGTCCGCATCGACATTGCCGCCGACCTTGGCCGAATGCGCCACATAGCCCTGTTCGCGATACCTGTTGATGATGCCCATCATGTAATCCGGGTCGCCCGATGATACGGATGATGCCGCCGGTGTGCCGGTATCGCGCTTGCCACCGAGCAGGTCGGCGATGGGCAGGCCGCATGCCTTGCCCATGATGTCCCAGCAGGCCAGGTCCACCGGCGCCTTGGCATAGAGATGGCCGGGCAGGCACAGGTCCATGGCCCGCTCGACAAGCTCCACCTGGCGCGGATCCCGGCCCAGGATGACAGGGGCCATGGTCTCCATCCCGGCGCGGATGCCGGGCCCGTGCGCGGGCACATAGGTGTGCCCCCAGGGTGTGCCTTCACCCCAACCGGTCAGACCGGCATCGGTTTCAAGCTTGACGAAGGTGGCATCGAGCACCTCGAACTTGAGCCGGCCTCCCGACAGCCAGTACGGGTCAGCCAACGGCAGGTCCTTCTGGAAGACTGAGATGCGGGTGATTTTCATATGATGGTGACCACGATATTGCCGGTGTGTTTCTTGTCGATGAAGGCCTGCTGGGCATCGTGAAGCTGTTCCAGCGGGTACGTTGCCGCAAGCGCCGGTTTCACTTCGCCACGCTCAATGTAGCCGACCAGATCGGCAAACACGCCGGGCGGAACGATGGTGGCACCGGTAAAGGTCAGGTCGCGCAGATAGAATGTGCGCAGATCCATTTCCACCATGGGTCCGGCAATGGCACCGGCGCAGGTGTAGCGCCCGCCCCGGTCGAGCGCGTCAATCAGTTGCGGCCAGTAGCTGCCGCCGACAACATCCGCCACCACGCTGACGGTGTCGCGGCCAATGGCCTGCTTCAGGGCCTGTTTCAGATTGCCAGGCGCGCGGTCCAGTATGGCATGGGGCTCGAAGCCGGATACCGCATCGTGCTTGGATCTACTGGCCATGGCGATGCTTGTCGCCCCACGCCGGTTGGCGAGCTGGATCAGCGCTGAACCGACACCACCGGATGCGCCGGAAATGAGAACTGTGTCACCTTCCGCAACATTGGCACGGTTGAGCATGTTCTCTGCTGTGATCCAGGAGGTGGCAAATGTCGCCAGTTCCGCATCGGAAAGGTCGCTGTTGACCGGGTGGACATAGCGCTCGTCAATTTTCAAATACTCGGCATATCCACCGTCGCATTCGGACCCGAAATAACCTATTTTTGACAAGTTGAGCGGGTCATCCCAATCGCGCAACCATGTCTCAATCAACACCCGCTTGCCGATCAGACTGTCAGACCCGGCAATGACGGTGCCGCAGACATCGGCGCCCTGGATACGCGGGAACGTGATCGGTGCGCCACCCCACGTGGCATCGTCGTCGTCGGCGCTGTCGAAGGCACCCCCGGTTGTGTTCTCACTGACACCCTTGGAGTACCACGCCGTGCGGGTGTTCACGTCGGTATTGTTGAGGCCGCAGGCATGCACCTTGACCAGCACCTCACCGGTGCCTGGAACCGGTACCGGCCAGTCGGTATGGTAGACGAGCTTGTCCATGTCGCCGTGGCCGGTGAGCACGAAGGCTTTCATTTTGTCAGGAATGTTCATTGGGCTGGCTCCAGTGCGGCATCGGTTCGAGGTAACAGGCTGTGCGGATCATAAGCCGGTTCACCCATCACACACGCGGGACGCGGTTCGCCGGCAATGACCACTTCCAGCCTGGTGCCGGGCTCGGCGGCCTGCGGTTTGATATAGGCAAATGCCAGAATTTTCCCGACCGTATGACCATAGGCGACGGACGCAGTCGAGCCGACGACCTGGCCCTCGTGCAGCACGGCTTCGCCGCCATTGCCGTCCCAGACGCCATCCGGCTCGATGGCGATATAGGCGCACACCCAGGGCAGCGGCCTGTCGAGACTATCCTGCGTCTGCTGCCTGCCGAAGAACTGCTTTTCCATTTTGACAAAACGCATGACACCGGCTTCCGGCAAGGTCACTTCATTGGTCAGTTCGCCTGCGCCCTGGAACATCTTTTCCATGCGCAGGATGTTCATGGCGAACGAACCGTAGTCTGCCAGTCCGTGCGCTTCACCTGCGGTACACAACGCGTCATAGATGCCCGGCATGACGTCGCGGGGACCGTGAAACTCCCAGCCTAGTTCTCCCGCGTAGGACATGCGGAATGCCCACACGGTGTGTCCGGCAATGTCGATCTCACGCGCCGACATCCAGCGGAACCTGGCATTGTCCAGCGGGGTATCAGTGCAGGCTGACAGGATATCGCGTGACCTTGGCCCGTTGAGTGTCAGGGCCGCCCAGCCATCGGACCGGTTGGTGATCTGCAGGTCCTCGTCGTCACGATGCCGTGCGAGATGATCCAGCAGGCGCTGTTCGAAGAAGGCGGCACACACCAGGTAGAAGCGGTCTTCAGCAAGACGCACGATGGTCAGTTCAATCTCGATGCGGCCACGGCGGTTGAGCAGGTGGGTCAGCGCGATACCGCCTGTGTTCTTCGGCAGGCGGTTCGGCGCCAGGCCGTCAAGGAAGCGTTCCGCATCCGCACCGGACACTTCGACCTTGGTGAAACCGGTGATGTCCATGATACCGGCACGCTCACGCACCGCTTTTACTTCCGCCGCCAGCAGGTCATGGATTTCGGTGCGCCGGAAGGAGTAGTAGTCACGCTGTTCGATGCCACCGGTTGCGAACCAGCGCGGGCGCTCATGACCATAGACCTCCTCATACACCGCGCCCCTGGCCTTCAGTTTTTCATAAAGCGGGCCGGGCTTTACCGGCCGGCCGGTCGGCCGGTTGAAATGCGGGAACGGGATTTCGTGGCGCAGGCAGTAGTCCTCCTTTGCCTTGACCACCTGCCAGTCCTTGCCGGCATAGGCGCCGAAGCGGCGCGGATCGTATTCGCGCATGGAGATGTCCGCAGCGCCATGCACCATCCAGCGAGCCAGTTCACGCGACAGGCCGGGCCCCCAGCCGATGCCGATCTGGGTGCCGCAGCAGCACCAGTAGTTTTTGACGTCCGGTGCCGGACCGATCAGCGGATTGCCGTCGGGGGGATGCGAGATGGCGCCGTGCACTTCGCGCTTGATACCCAGTTCGGCGAAGACCGGCATGCGGCCCATGGCGTTTTCCAGCCATGGCATGATGCGGTCATAGTCGGCGGCAAACAGCTCGTTTTCGGCTTCCCACGGGCAATGATCTTCCCACACCGTATTGGGATTTTCCTTTTCATAGATACCGATCAGGCCGGACTTCTGCTCCATGCGGATATAGCCGGATACCAGTTTGTCGTCACGGATGACCGGCAGCTCTCTCTCAAGCTCCAGGAACTCCGGCACCGTGTCGGTGACCAGGTAGTGATGGGTCATCGAGGTCATCGGCAGTTGCAGGCCTGACCACTCCCCCATCTGCCGGGCATAGGTGCCGCCTGCATTGACGACATGCTCACAGACAATATCGCCGTGTTCCGTCGACACTTTCCATTCACCACCCGGCAATTGCACTATGTCGGTGGCGCGGCAGTGGCGGATGATCTTCGCACCCAGCCTGCGGGCGCCTGCCGCCATGGCCTGGGTAACGCCTGAAGGATCGACATGGCCGTCATCCGGCGTGTACAGCGCACCGATGACACCGTCGAGATTGTAGAACGGGTGCAGTTCGGCGATCCTGGCCGGACCGACCAGCTCGATATTGAAGCCCAGAGAGCGTCCGACAGACAGTGTCTGGCGCAGCCAGTCCATCTCGTCTTCGGTGTAGGCCAGCCTGAACGACCCGCAGCCATGCCAGGTCACCGAATGGCCGGTCTCCGCCTCCAGCTTCCCGGCGTACAGGCCGATATTGTAATCGACACACTTGCCGAGACCGAAGCTGGACGTGGAGTGGGTGATCTGGCCGGCGGCGTGCCAGGTGGAGCCCGACGTCAGTTCAGCCTTTTCCAGCAGGACAATGTCGCTCCAGCCCTCATGGGCCAGGTGATAGGCAATGCCGCAGCCCATGACGCCACCACCAACGATCACTACCCGGGCATGAGACGGCACCATTGATTTTCACTCCGGCAGAGTTGTTTTGCGATGGACAACAGCTATCGTACAATTGTACACTCGTCAATCATGAATGATATAAACGTACCATTATCCGACCAATTCGCTCCGCCTGACCTTCTCGGCAGGCTGACCACGGAACTTGCCAGCCTGACGCCGGAAGTGCGCAAGGCGGCTACCTTCGTGCTGGAAAACCCCAACGAAGTGGGCGTCAGCTCGATACGTGAAATCGCCACGGCAGCGGATGTAAAACCCAACACGCTGGTGCGCATGGCCAGGGTCCTGGGCTTTGACGGCTATGAGGATTTCCGCGAACCGTTTCGCGATGAGATCAGGCGCGGCACCGCCAGTTTTCCCGACCGGGCGCGCTGGCTGCAGTCGATCAGCCAGTCCGGCAAGCTGGGCAGCCTGTACGCCGACATGGTCAATTCCGCCCTGCGCAACATCGAGGAGACTTTCGCCGGCATCGACGAGACGGCGCTCAAGTCAGCCGCCGACGACATCTGGGCATCGCGGCAGGTGTTTGTGCTGGGTGTCGGGGTCAACAATTCAAACGCCCGCAACTTCACCTACCTGGCATCGACCGGCATGGAACAGTTCCACCCGATTCCGAAGCCCGGCAGCACGGCCGTCGATGACCTGGCGCGCGCCGATGACCGCGACGTGCTGATCGCGATCACCTGCAAGCCGTATCGCAGCGAGGTGGTCGAGGCGGTTCGCATTGCGCGCGAACAGGGACTGACCATTGTCGGCATGTCAGACAGCCCGGCCTCGCCGATCGTCGCCGGATCGCAGCACGGTTTCGTGGTGGCCGCCGACACGCCGCAGTTCTTCCCGTCATCGGTGTCAACCATCGCGCTGCTGGAGACGCTTCTGTCATTCGTCATCGCATCTGCCGACAGCGAGATTGTCGGGCGCGTCAAGAAATTCCACGAACGCCGTCACGAGCTGGGCATTTACGTGGAGGAGGAGGCAGGCTGACCATGTCCGGCAAGTCAAACCCCACCAGATCGCTTGATGCGCGCTACTACACCGATCCGGAGGTCTTCCGGATCGAAACTCAAGGCCTGTTCAAGCGCACCTGGCAATTTGCCGGGCACGTCTCCCAGGTGGAGAATACCGGTGATTATTTCACCTTCTCGATGGCGGGTGAAAACCTGTTCTGCATAAGAGGCAAGGACGGTGCGATAAATGCCTACTACAATGTCTGCCAGCATCGCGCCCATGAACTCGTAACCGGCGAAGGAAATACCCGGCTGGTGGTGTGTCCCTATCATGCCTGGACTTACGAGCTGTCCGGCCAGTTGCGGTCAGGGCCGAACATCCAGTCGGTGCCCGGTTTTGACCGCTCGGACATCTGTCTGACAACGGTGCGCATCGAGGAGTTCTGCGGCTTTCTGTTCGCCAATCTCGACCCGGACGCGGAACCGATGGACGCGTGGTTTCCCGATGTGCGCGAACAGCTTGCCGCATTCGTTCCCCATCATGGCAGGCTGAAACATGTCGAATGGGTGGAGATTCCCGAAAACTGCAACTGGAAAGTGTCCATAGAAAATTATTCCGAATGCTATCACTGCAAGCTCAATCACCAGACGTTTTCAACAGGTGTGGTGAAGCCGGAAACCTATGACATCCAGCCGCAAGGACATTGCCTGCGCCACACCACCGAATGCCAGAATCTCGACCGGATGAGCTATGCAATCGATTTGCAGGCGAACGAACACGCAGGCGAATACTCGTCGTGGTTCCTGTGGCCGATGTTCTCGTTCCAGGTCTATCCCGGCAATGTGCTCAACACCTACCACTGGCGCGCTGTTGACGCTGATCACGTGGTGGTCTGGCGCGGCTGGTACACGATCGACGGTGCGAAATCCGATGTGATCAGCAAGCTTGCCGTGCAGGATCGCGAAACAACGGTGGAAGAAGACATCCATCTGGTTGAATCGGTCCAGCGGGGTTTGAGATCATCGGGTTACCGGCCCGGCCCGCTGGTGGTCGATCCCGACTGCGGCGTCAATTCGGAGCACTCGGTCGAAAAACTTCAACAATGGATGCGGGAAGCAGTAGATGGATAAGACTTTATTTGAAAAGGGCCTGGCCAAGCGCAAGTCGACACTGGGCGACGAGTACGTGGAGAAAAACCTTGCCGCCGCGGATGATTTCAACCGGCCGTTCCAGGAGGCCATGACCGCCTGGTGCTGGGGCTTCGGCTGGGGCGACGAAACCATAGACGCAAAGACCCGCTCGATGATGAACCTCGCCATGATCGGCGCCCTGGGCAAGATGCACGAATGGGAAATCCATTGCCGCGGCGCCATCACCAACGGCGTCAGCGTTGAAGAGATTCGGGCCATTATCCATGTCATCTCGATTTATTGCGGCGTACCGCAAGGCGTTGAGTGCTTCCGGGTGGCCCGCAAGGTTCTTGAAGAGCTGGACCTGATCTAGGTCAGGCCTCCAGCTCGGGCATGCGGAAGCCGCGAAACTTCGGCATCAGCTTGAGCAGGTGCTTGGTGTAGTCGTGCTGCGGATCGGTAAACAGGGTTTCCGTCGGTGCAACCTCCAGTAACTGGCCATGACGCATGACGCCGACCCGGTCGCAGACCTGACGGATCACCGGCAGGTCATGGGAGATGAACAGCATGGTCAGGTTGAGTTCCGACTGCAGGTCCTTCAGCAGGTTCAGAACCTGGGCCTGGATCGATACATCAAGCGCTGATGTCGGTTCGTCGCAGATCAGGAACCGGGGCCGCGTGGCAAGGGCGCGGGCGATTGAAATGCGCTGGCGCTGGCCGCCGGAGAACTCGTGCGGAAACTTGCGTGCTGCCTGGGCGCCCAGGCCGACCACATCCAGCAGGTCATGCATGATCTGGCGGGCTTCCTGCTGGTCATAGGCCATTTTGTGGAAATGGATGGGCTCTTCGATGATGTCTTCCACCCGCATGCGCGGATTGAGCGATGAGAACGGATCCTGGAAGATCATCTGCATCTGACGGCGGAACGGCGCGGCTGCGGCACGGGATTCCAGTGCGGTCATGTCGGTACCGTCGAACGAGATGGTGCCGCCCGACGGCTTGTAAATGCCGGTGATCATCCGGGCGATCGTCGACTTGCCGGAGCCTGACTCGCCCACCAGTCCAAACACCTCGCCGGGCTGGATGGCGAACGACACATCTTTCACGGCATCGAGATACAACCGTCGCGAAGGAAACAGCGAGTGGCGCGTGATGAAGCGCATGTGCGCATCCTGCAACTCGACCAGGTTGCCGGTGAGCTTGTGCTCCTCGCGCGCCTTGCCGAGCCAGTGGGTGGCCAGGTTCAGGCCTTCAGGCCGCTCCTCGGCATCCTCGATATAGGTGACCAGCGGAAACCGCTTCAACCGCTTGTCCGGGCGCGGCACGGCGGAGATTAGGCTCTTGGTATAATCATGGGTTGGCTTTGACATGATCTGCTGCGTGGTGCCGGTTTCAACCACCCGGCCGCGATACATCACGGCCACCCGGTCGGCGGTTTCGGAAATCACGCCCATGTCGTGGGTGATCAGGATCATGCCGACCTGGCGGTCACGGCACAGCGCCTTCATCAGATCGAGAATCTGCGCCTGCACCGATACGTCCAGTGCCGTTGTCGGTTCATCGGCAATGACCAGTTCCGGATCGGCACACAGCGCCAGGGCAATCACCACGCGCTGGCGCATGCCGCCGGAGAACTGGTGCGGGTATTGCGCGATACGTACGTCGGGATCAGGAATTCCAACCTGGTCGAGCAGGTCAACCGCACGGGCACGGGCTTCGGCTTCGGCCAGGTTGAGATGACGCTGGATGGTGTCGACAAGCTGACGCTCAATGGTCTGCAGCGGGTCCAGCGAGGTCAGCGGATCCTGGAAGATCATGCCGATGCGGGCACCGCGTATCTTGCGCTGGGCAGCATCATCGAGATGGTCGATACGGTCGCCCTTCAGCAG
The DNA here is from genome assembly GCF_900149695.1 of Anderseniella sp. Alg231-50. NCBI lineage: Bacteria > Pseudomonadati > Pseudomonadota > Alphaproteobacteria > Hyphomicrobiales > Parvibaculaceae > Anderseniella > Anderseniella sp. Alg231-50. Next base: position 851,185 of record NZ_LT703003.1, read on the forward strand.
GATGCTGCCTTCGGTCATTTCGCCGGGCGGTTCCAGCAGGCCGATCACCGCATTGCCGATGGTTGACTTGCCGGCGCCGGATTCACCGACAACACCGAGGATTTCACCCGGCTCGACCGTCAGGTCCAGCCGTTCAACGGCAACAACGTGACCGCGGCGGCTGGGAAACTCCACCCTCATGCCTTCAATGGTGAGCAGGCTGTTATGTTCCACGTCGGCCTTCATCTGAGTTTGGGGTTCAATGCGTCACGCAGCCAGTCGCCTAAAAGGTTGATGGCCAGCACCAGCAGCACCAGGGCTATGCCGGGGAAGATGGTGATCCACCATTCACCGGAAAACAGGAAGTCGTTGCCGATGCGGATCAGGGTGCCGAGCGACGGCGTCGTCGGCGGCACGCCGACACCGAGGAACGACAAGGTCGCTTCGGTAATGACCGCAATGGCCAAATGGATGGTGGCGATCACCAGGACCGGACCCATGACATTGGGCAGGATATGCCGCCACAGAATGATGAGCGGGCCAATGCCGATGACCCTGGCAGCCTGCACATATTCCTTGTTCTTTTCAACCAGTGTTGAGCCGCGGACGGTGCGTGCATACTGCACCCAGCCGGATATCCCGATGGCGAAGATCAGCACGTAAAACACCAGGTCCTGGTGCATTTCGCGCGGCAGCACGCCACGTGCGACACCGTCGATCAGCAGGGCAATCAGGATGGCCGGGAACGACAACTGAATATCGGCCACGCGCATGATGAAGGCGTCCAGCCGGCCACCGACATAACCGGAAATCAGGCCCAGCGAGATGCCGAGGATCATCGAAAATATGACCGACGCAAATCCGACAAACAGCGAGATCCGGGCGCCGAATATGATGGTTGAGAAAATATCACGGCCCTGATCATCGGTGCCGAGCCAGAACCGCGGATCACTGCCTTCCATCCAGGCCGGCGGCAGGCTGGCATCCATGATGGAAATCGAAGCCAGGTCAAACGGATTATGCGGCGCAATCCAGTTGGCGAATAACGCAGACACGAAAAACAGGATGGTCAAAATGGCGGATACAATAGTCACCGGTGAGCGGCGGAAGCTGTACCACAGGTCACTGTCAAGCGCCCGGGCAAGCCAGCTCTTCTGAATGTTTTGTGCCGTTGTGTCAGTCATTGCCGCCCCCAAATCCTCAGTGCCCGCCGGCGCTGTCAACGCGCAGGCGAGGATCAACGACCACATAGAGCATGTCGACGATCAGGTTGATCACCACGAAGAAAAACGCAATCAGCACCAGGTAGGCCGCCATGATGGGAATATCGACATTGCCCACCGCCTGAATGAACAGCAGCCCCATGCCCGGCCACTGGAACACGCTTTCGGTGATGATGGCGAACGCAATGATCGATCCCAGTTGCAGGCCGGTGATGGTGATCACCGGCACCATGGTGTTTTTCAGCGCCACAACGAAGTTCACATAACGCTCCGCCAGGCCGCGGGCACGGGCGAATTTCACGAAATCGGTGCGCATGACTTCCAGCATTTCAGAGCGCACCAGCCGCATGATCAGTGTCATCTGGAAAAGCGCAAGCGTAATGGACGGCATGATCAGCGATTTGAGGCCGGACGCCGTCAGCAGCCCGGTCGACCACCAACCGAGCTGAACCACATCGCCGCGCCCGAAAGTCGGCAGCCAGCGCAACACCACGCCGAACAGCAGGATCAGCAATATGCCGATCAGGAATGTCGGCAGCGATATGCCGACCAGCGACAACGTCATGAAGGAATGCGACAGCCAGCTGTTTCGCCGGATGGCCGTATAGACGCCCATGGGGATACCGATGGCCATGGCCAGAAACGCAGATACGATCGAAAGCTCAAGCGTTGCCGGCAGGCGTTCGGCGATCAAGTCGGATACCGGCCTGCGATGCTGGTATGAGAAGCCAAAATTGCCCTGGGCGGCATTGACGGCAAACCGGCCGAACTGAACAATGAAGCTGTCATTCAGGCCAAGCTTCTCCTTCAGTTCCACGCGCTCTTCCAGGGATGTGTCCTGGCCAACCATATTGTTGATCGGGTCACCTACATAGCGAAACAGCGAAAAGGCGATCAGCCCCACAGTCAGCATGACCAGGATTGACTGCACGAGCCGTTTTGCAATGAAGGTAAGCATAAGATCCAATCACACTGAATGCGTATTATGGACCGGACCATCCGTCAGATGAGCTGATGGATGGTCCGGCCGGGATTGTAGGTGATCAGTGGTTACTTCTTGACCACTGCGTAGCGCAGATCGAACTGGTTGTCGGGGCGCTGGACCACCTCAACCTTGTCCGACACACCCCATGACAGCGGCTGCTGGTGCAGCGGAATGTGACCGACTTCGTCCTGGTGGAGCTTGAACACCTCGTCGATCATTGCCTGACGCTTTGCCTGATCTGTTTCAGACTGGATCTTGGCAGTCAGTTCATTGATCTTCGGATTGCAGTAGCCGCCGAGATTGAACGAACCGATCTTGTCTTCACCACCACGGCAGGCGATGAGCGACGAGATCACGTTATGGCTGTCAAAGGTCGACGGTGTCCAGCCGAGCAGGAAGAAGCTCGTGTCATAACCGTTCTGGGCAAGCACCTTGCCGAAATATTTCGACTTGGTCTGGGCCAAGAGGTTCACCTTGACGTTGATCTTGGCCAGCATGGCGGCCGATGCCTGGCAGATCTGCTCGTCGTTGACATAACGATCATTCGGGCAGTCCATGGTGACTTCAAAGCCGTCGGCATAGCCTGCCTCTTCCATCAGCTTCTTGGCAGCTTCGACATCATAGGCCGGACGGGCGTTCATGGCTTCGCTGTAGCCATTGATCTGTGGCGCCACCATCAGACCTGCCGGGATGGACGCACCGCGCATCACCTTCTGCTGGATGGCGTCGACGTTGATCGCATGCATGAACGCCTTGCGCACACGCACGTCCTTGAACGGGTTCTTGCCCTTGATGTTTGACGTTGTCAGCTCATCGCGCAGCTGGTCGAAGCCGAGGAAGATGGTACGGGCTTCCGGACCTGCCAGCGGCTTCACGCCTTCAGCGCTTTCAAGCCGCTTCCAGTCCTGCACCGGCATCGGATAGGCGAGATCGACATTGCCTGAAATCAGCGCTGCCACCCGGGTTGCATCCTGGGCAATCGGGGTAAAGATCGCCTCGGTGACATTGGACTTCATATCCTTGTCCCAATAGTCGGGATTACGGGTCAACACGGTTTTGACGCCGGTCTGGCGCGACTTGACGATAAACGGGCCGGTGCCGTTGGCGTTCAGATTGGCATGGTTGCCTTCGTCGCCGCCCTTCACATTGGTGGCTTCAGTGGCCTTGTTCTCCTCGGCCCACTGCTTGTCCATGATGTAGAAGATTTCAAACTGGTTCGGCAGGATCGGATTTGGCGTCGGGGTGATGATGTCGACCGTCAGGTCATCAACAGCCTTGGCCTCCTTGATCAGGGCCGCCACCACTTTCATGTCGGAGCCTTCGGTGTTCAGCCGGTTGACCGAGAACACCACGTCTTCAGCGGTCAGGTCATTACCATTGTGGAACTTGACACCGGGACGCAGTTTGAAGCGCCACACGGTCGGCTCGATGTTCTCCCAGCTTTCGGCCAGCGCGCCGACGATTTCCATCTTATCGTTGCGCTTGACCAGGCCTTCATAAATGTTGCCCTGGAAACCAAGTGTCAGCGTTTCAAAAAGCCCGTGCGGGTCAAGCGTCTGGGCGTCGCCCTGGAATGCCCACCTGAACGTTTCGGCATTTGCCGCGCTCGCCCCGGCCACAATCGTTGTGCCCACCAGCAATGCTTTAAGTGTTTTACCTAACATGGTCTTTTTCTACTCCCTGTTGCTAACCATTTTTAGTTTGATCGAAGCCTACCCCTAAAGCGACACAATCTGCAATTGCGGACTTGAGGATTTGAATTCTTGCTTAAGCTGCCGCCATCTCGTCCTTGAAAATCATGCCATCACGCATCACCAGCGGGATGTGCGCCCCGTCGCCTTCCAGCACGCCGATATCATCCAGCGGGTTGCCGTCGACCACGATAAGGTCTGCCTTGAAACCCGCCTTCAACTGGCCCAGCTCTGTATCCTGCCTGAGTATTTCCGCATTGGTCATCGTTGCCGATTTGATGGCACCATGGTTGCCCATCACCGATGCCTTCAGTGAAAACTCGTCGGACTGGTATTTGTGCAAAGGTCCCAGAAGATCGCTGCCGTGGCCGATTTTCACGCCGGCGTTCCTGCTGATTTCAACGGCACGCATGCCGGCGTCGACGATTTCACCCAGCTTCTGCATGGACACTTCCGGCATGCCGAAGTCGGCGCCGTGCTTGTTCATGGCAAAGTAGGTAATGCTGGTCGGCACATGATAGACGTCGTTTTCAGCCATCAAATTCGCCGCTTCTTCGTCGATCAGGTTGCCGTGCTCGACACAGCGCACGCCGCACTCGACCACCCGCTTGATTGCATGGGGGGTGTAGGCATGGGCGGTCGCGTAGGTATGCCAGGCGTCGCACTCCTCGACGATGGCGCACATTTCATCTACCGAATACTGGGTGTTCTGGATCGGGTCGGTGGGCGATGCAACACCGCCACCAGCCATGATCTTGAGCTGGTGGGCGCCCTTGCGCAGTTCATCACGTGCGGCCCGGCGGCACTCGTCGACACCGTCTGCGATGCGGCCGAGCTGCTGGGCGGAAACCTGGCAGGCGCAGGTGATGACTGTGGACACTTCCGTGGGCGCGCGAAAATCGCAATGGCCGCCGGTCTGCGACAGGGCCAGGCCCGACACGAACAGGCGCGGACCGACAATCAGGTTGTGATCCACCGCGTCGGCCATGCCGCGGTCGGCGCCGGCGGCATCGCGAACCGAGGTGAAGCCGCGCATCAGCATCGCCTTCATGATCTGCGCGGCGCTGGCGATGAGATAGGTGACCGGCACGTCGTTGAGACGGCCCAGGTTGAGCATGGTCGCCTTGACGTGGACATGGGCGTCAATCAGGCCAGGCATCAAAGTCTTGCCCTTCAGGTCGATTTCCTGCGCGCCCGAAGGCGCGGTCAGCGGCTTGTCCGATATCTCCTTGATGCGGTCGTCTTCGACCAGCACGTCAAAGCCTTCGCGGGCTTCATCAACAGTGCCGTCAACCAGTGTGGCATTGCGAAACAGGATACTGCCCATCAGCCCCAGCTCCCTATGTTTTAGTTGCCTGCCGGCATGGCCGTTTCTACCAGTCGGGCCCAGTATGAGCAGCCGATGGGAATGATCTCGTCGTTGAAGTCATATTCAGGATGATGCAACCCGGCACTGTCGCCCTGGCCGACAAAAATGAAGGCACCGGGCCGGGCTTCCAGCATGAACGAGAAGTCCTCGCCACCCATCACCGGCGGTGTATTCTCGTCGACATTGCCGGCACCGACAACCTGGCGGGCCACGGACGCCGCGAAGGCGGTCTCTTCTGGATGATTCACGGTCACCGGGTAATTGCGTGCGTAATTCAGCTCGACCTTGGCTTCAAACGCCGCGCCGATATGTTCGCAGACCGCTTTCATACGCTCTTCCGCCAGGTCACGAACCTCGGGTTTGAGCGTGCGCACGGTACCGCTCATGCGGGCGGTCTGAGGGATCACATTATCTGCATCGCCCAGGTGTATCTGGGTCGTCGAGATGACCATGCTTTCGATCGGATCGGTGTTGCGCGACACGATGGACTGGAAACCGTTGACGATCTGGGCCACCACGATGGCCGGGTCGATACAGCCGTTGGGGCGCGCTGCATGGCCGCCTTTGCCTTCGATGTCGACGGAGAAAAAGTCGGCCGATGCCATCAGGCCACCGGGACGAATGGCAAACTGGCCCACCGGCAGGTCGGGCATATTGTGCATGCCGAACACCTGCTGGACGTTGAAGCGGTCCATCATGCCTTCGTCGACCATTTCGCGGCCACCGCCGCCACCTTCTTCGGCCGGCTGGAAGATGACGATTGCAGTGCCGTCGAAGTTGCGCGTCTCGGAAAGATACTTGGCCGCGCCCAGTAGCATGGACGTATGCCCGTCATGGCCGCAGGCATGCATGGCACCGTCAATGGTGGACTTGTGCTCCAGGTCGCGGATCTCCTGGATCGGCAGGGCGTCCATGTCGGCACGCAGGCCGATCACCCTGCCGGAGTTGTTGGTATTGCCGTGAATGACGCCGACAACGCCGGTGCGGCCGATGCCGGTGACGATTTCGTCTACGCCGAACTCTTTCAGCTTGTCCGCCACGATGCCGGCAGTGCGATGCACATCAAACAGGATTTCCGGGTTGGCGTGCAGGTCCCGGCGCCAGGCGGTGATCTCATCATGAAAGTCGGCAAAACGATTGACGGTAGGCATAAATTTCTCCGGAGTTTCAACAGGACGCGAAGACTGCGCAAGTTTTGAGATAAGATCAACACACAGATTTATGAATTCCGCTGCATGGTGGTTATGCGGACTATTTTCCATCCCTCACCTTGATCCCGGCCGCACGCATTTGCGACAGGGTCTGGCGTGGCGACAGCGATTCCGCCGACACGTTCAGGTCGAGCACGGCACCGGTTTCAGACGCACAGGCGCGTTCGAACGCAGCAGCGAAGTCCGCCGTCGTCTCGACCCGCTCGCCGTGAAAGCCGTACGCCCGGGCCAGCATGGCAAAATCCGGGTTTTCGATCTCGGTGCCGGACACCCGCTCGGGATAGGTTTTTTCCTGGTGCATGCGGATGGTGCCGTAAGTGCCGTTGTTGACGATCAGGATGACCGGCTGGGCGTTTGCCTGGCGCGCCGAGCCGAGCTCCTGGCAGTTCATCTGGAAATCGCCGTCACCGGCAAAGCACACCACCAACCGGTCGCGGTGATTGACCTTGGCTGCAATGGCTGCCGGCACGCCATACCCCATCGAACCGCTTTGCGGCGCCACCAGGCGCTGCTTCGGCCCGTAGCGCAGGAAGCGGCCCGGCCAGGTGGCGAAATTGCCGGCACCGTTGGTGATGATCACGTCATCCGGCAACACCTCGCGCAGGTGCGCCATGACCGCGACCATGTCGACGGAACCGGGCTGGGCAGGCGCGTCCACATAGGCCAGGTATCCGGCACGAGCTTCCTCGCGCCAACCTGCCCAATCGCCGTTGACCGACAGTTTCTCGACCGCGCGGGAAAACTGGTTGGGGCCTGAATGGACCGGCACATGGGCTGCATAGATCTTGCCGATCTCGGCATCAGAGGCATGGGCATGCACGATGCGCTTGGCCGGGTTGGGAACATCCAGCAGGCTCCAGGCGTCGGCGACCATTTCGCCGAAGCGGATGTTGACCGCGATGATCAGGTCAGCCTCGACAATCAATTGCCGGGTCTGCGGGAACATGCCGACACCGGCATCACCGGCATAGACATCCGACAGGTTGTCGATCAGGTCCTGCGAGCGGAATGTCACCAGGACCGGAATGTCGCTGGCCTCGGCAAAGCTTTGCAGTGCGCGCGCGCCGTCATCGGACCAGCCGCTGCCGCCGGCGATGATCAATGGCTTTTTGGCATTTGACAGCTCGTGCTCAAGCGCCGTGATGGCTTCCGGCGCGGGTGCGGCTTCGGGAATGAGGACCGGGGCGCACGGTGCAACATCGGTGAGGCTGGTCAGCATGTCTTCCGGCAGCGCGACGACCACAGGTCCGGGCCTGCCCGACAGGGCCGTTGCCCAGGCGCGCGACACCAGTTCCGGGATGCGCTCGACCTGGTCGATTTCAACCGCCCACTTGGCCACCGAGCCGTGAAACTGGCGATAGTTGATTTCCTGGAATGCCTCGCGGTCACGCTGGTCGGTGCCGACCTGGCCGACGAACAGGATCATTGGCGAGGAATCCTGCCGGGCCGTGTGCACGCCGATGGAGGCATTGGTGGCGCCGGGCCCGCGGGTCACCATGCAAATGCCCGGCTCGCCGGTGAGCTTGCCATGGGCAGCGGCCATGAAACCGGCGCCGCCTTCATTGCGGCATAACACGAAATCCAGTGCGCCTTTAGTGTCGTGCAGTGCGTCAAGCACCGCCAGGTAGCTTTCGCCCGGCACCCCGTAAGCGGTCTTTGCGCCGAGCGCTTTCAGGCACGCGACCAGCAGCTGGCCCCCGTTTCTTGTCATGTGAAGTAACCCTTGCCAGTTTTATCCCGTGGTGGTTGTCAGGCCCGACGGGCAATCGGTTGGCTAACCTTTGTCAGGCAACCGCGCGCGCCAGGGCACACTGGGACCACAATTCGTTCAGTGCGGAGACAAGGTGCTCGATATCGGCCTGGCTATGCAAGGGGGTCGGCGTAAAACGCAGCCGCTCTGTGCCCTTGGGCACGGTCGGATAGTTGATCGGCTGGACATAAATGCCGGCATTGTCCAGCAGCCAGTCGGAAATCCATTTGCACTTCACCGCATCACCCACCATGACCGGCACGATGTGGCTGTCGTTGGGCATGTGCGGAATGCCGGCCTTGTCGAGGCCGGTGCGCAGGGCCGCCACCATTTCGCGCTGCTTGAGGCGCTCGGTGTCGGATTGCTTCAGGTGCCTGATCGACGAGATTGCGCCTGCTGCAACGGCAGGTGGCAGCGCGGTGGTGAAGATGAAGCCGGAGGCAAACGAGCGCACGAAATCGCACAGCTGCGTTGACGCGGTGATGTAACCGCCCATGACACCGAAGGCCTTGCCCAGCGTGCCCTCGATCACGTCAAGACGGTCCATGATGCCTTCACGTTCGGCAACACCGCCGCCGCGCGGGCCGTACATGCCGACAGCGTGCACTTCGTCCAGGTAAGTGAGCGCATTGTGCTTTTCGGCCACGTCGCAGATTTCCGCGATCGGTGAAATATCACCGTCCATGGAGTAGACGCTTTCAAACGCCACCAGCTTGGGCCGGTCCGGATCAACCTGGGACAGCAGGCGGTCGAGGTCTTCCGGGTCGTTATGCTTCCAGATATGGCGTTCGGCCTTGGAATGCCGGATGCCCTCGATCATCGAGGCGTGATTGTCGGCGTCGGAAAACACCGCACAGCCGGGCAGCTTGGATGCAAGCGTCCCGAGCGAGGCCCAGTTGGAGACATAGCCGGAGGTAAAGATCAGGGCTGCTTCCTTGCCGTGCAGGTCGGCCAGTTCGCGCTCGAGCTCGACATGGTGGTGATTGGTGCCGGAGATATTGCGGGTGCCGCCGGCGCCGGCGCCGCACTGCTTGATGGCTGCGGTCATGGCGGCGATTACGTCCGGGTTCTGGCCCATGCCGAGATAGTCGTTGGAACACCACACCGTGACGTCCGAGACCGAACCGTCCGGCTTGTAGCGCGCGGCCTTTGGAAACTGGCCCTGATGGCGCGCCAGGTCGGCAAATACACGGTAACGGCCTTCATCGCGAAGACTGCCAAGTTGCTGTTCAAAAAAGCCTGCGTAATCCATCAACTCTACCCTCACCAAATGTGTGATATATTTATGGCGCAAAACCTTAGAAAGATTCCAGTGGTGGAAGTGCCGCATGCGTCACAATGTGGTGTTGGCGGGTCACGCTTGCGTCAGCAGCGCGCGGCACTGGAATGGAATTTCATTATTGGCCTTGCCAACAAACTTCATTCGTACAAGTCTCTTTACAGCAACAAATCAGGTTGCACCGCCATGCCGGGACGGCAAAGCGAACGGTGAAAAGCGCCGTGATAAAAAGATCGGTCCTGCCAGTCGCCCGACTGGGCGGAGAACCGTGATCAGGAGGAAATCAGGAATGAACTGCGTAAGAACACTGCTGCTGGGCGCGACCGCGCTGGCCTTTGCCGGACAGGCATATGCTGCCGATGCCAAACTGCCGGGCCAGCTGGCCTGGACCGCCTACGGCACCGGGTCTGCCGGATACAACCAGTCGGTCGCCATCGGCGCAGCGCTGAAGGCCGCCTTCGGCACCAATTTGCGCGTCCTGCCCGGCAAAAACGATGTCGCACGCACCGAGCCGCTGCGCCAGGGCAAGGTGCAGTTTTCCGCCACCGGCGTCGGCGGATCGTTCATGGCCCAGGAGGGTGTGTTCCAGTTCGGTGCCGAAAACTGGGGGCCGCAGCCGGTTCGCGTGCTGATGGCCAACAATGGCGGCGCGGTCGGGCTGTCGATGGGGGTCGCCAAGGACGTGTGCGAAAAGGCCGGCAAGCCGGACTGCAAGGGTTTTGGTTATTCCGACCTGAAGGGCATGCGGGTGGCCTGGGTCAAGGGCGCCCCGGCGCTGAACGTCAACAACGAGGCCTATCTCGCCTATGGCGGGCTGACCTGGGATGACGTGGAACGCGTCGACTTCGGCGGTTTCAGCGCGTCCTGGAAAGGCATGGGCAACAACGAGGTGGATGCGGTGTTCGCCTCGACCAATTCCGGCCTGGCTTACGCGCAGGAATCCAATCCGCGTGGCCTGATCTGGCCCGAGATCGACCCGGCCAACAAAGAAGGCCTGGCCCGGATGCAGAAAATCGCACCGTTCTTCTCGCCGGTGAACGCAAAGGTAGGCGCAGGTATTGACGGCGGCGATCCGGTGCCCACGGCAGGCTATGCCTACCCGGTGCTGACCGCCATGGCGTCACAGGATGCAGAGCTGGTCTACAACATGACCAAGGCGATGGTGGAACTGTTCCCGCAATATGACGGCAAGGCGCCGGGCATTGGCGGCTGGTCCAAGGACAAGCAGAATTTCGAATGGGTTGCGCCCTACCATGAAGGCGCCATCCGCTATTACAAGGAAATCGGGGCCTGGACCGACGCCGCCCAGGCGCACAATGACAACCTGATCAAACGCCAGCAGGCCCTGCTGGCCGCCTGGCAGCAACTGAAGGACGCCAACCCGGACGACTGGGCCAAAGCCTGGGACAAGAGGCGCCGGGAAGCGCTTGAGGCCGGTGGCTTCAAGGTAGTGTTCTAGAGCACTTTAGGGACGATCAGGTTTATGGGATTTGGTTCAGTGAACCAAAACCCATCCCGTTCCTGATACTTCAGATAGAGTAGTGCGCGCGGCTCGCAACGGGCCGCGTGTATGCAAGGCGAAGGGGCGCTGTCCTGACCAATGTGGCTGAAACGAAACCGGCAGAGCCTGCCGGGCTGGTAAATGCCGAACCGACGCTGGCGCGGTCCGATATCGGACCTGCCGCCCGCACTGCCGTGGTCATCCTGACCGTGGCGGGCATCGCCCTGTCGGTTTATCAGCTGTTCGGCTTCGGCAGATACGTCACCACGCTGTTGCAGGGTCAGTACCTGTATCTGCTGGGTGGCCTGTTCCTGGCCCAGGTGTTTTTGTGTTTCAGGATGTTCAGGACGTCACCCTCAACGCCGCAATGGTATGACTGGGCATTGTCGGGCCTTTCACTTGCAGCCATGGGGTATTTCGCGGCAACGGCGGAGCAGAGCCTGGATTCAGGCTGGGAATACGCCGCGCCGGAAACCGCGCGCTGGGCCTCGCTTCTGGTCTACGGGCTGATCCTGGAAGGCACGCGCCGGGCCGGCGGTTTTACTCTGTTCATCATCGTGGCGGTGTTTTCGGTCTATCCGACCTTTGCCGACAAGGTGCCCAATCCGCTGAACGGGTTCGCGCAGCCGTTCTGGGACACGGTGCCCTATCACATCATTTCCGCGGAAAGCTCGTTCGGCATCCCGATGCGCGCCTTCGGCACGCTGGTGATCGGTTTCATCCTGTTCGGCGCGGTGCTGCAGCGCACCGGCGGCGGCAAGTTTTTCAACGATCTGGCACTGGCCCTGGTCGGGCGGTTCCGGGGCGGCGCGGCAAAGGTCGCCATATTCGCCTCCGGGTTCATGGGCTCGATGTCGGGCTCGGTGATCTCCAACGTGCTGACCACCGGCGCCGTGTCGATACCGGCCATGAAGAAATCCGGCTTCCAGCCGCGCTATGCGGCGGCGACCGAGGCCTGTGCCTCGACCGGCGGGGTGCTGATGCCGCCGATCATGGGGGCGACGGCGTTCGTCATGGCGTCGTTCCTGGAGCGGCCCTATATCGAGATTGCGCTGGCCGCCACGATCCCCTCGGTCCTGTATTATTTCGGCCTGTTCGCGCAGATCGACGCCTATGCGGCACGCCGCGGCCTGAAGGGCATTGCACGCGAGGAACTTCCGTCGCTGTCCGCCGCCGTCAGGGACGGCTGGCTTTACCTGTTCGTATTTGGCCTGTTGATTTTCATGATGGTGCACCTGCGTCAGGATACGCTGGCGCCGTTTTACGCCACCGCTTTGCTGCTGGTCATCAACCAGTTTCTCAAACGCCACCGGTTTACGTTGAGCAGCGGCACCGACCTGGTGTTCGGCGTCGGCAAGGCGCTGGCCGAACTGACTGCGGTGCTGCTGGGCGTCGGGCTGATTGTCGGGGCGTTTTCCGCCACCGGGCTGGCCGGCACCCTGGTCAACGACCTGGTGTTCATGGCCGGCAACAATGTCATCGTGCTGCTCATCATGGGCGCGCTGACGGCGTTCGTGTTCGGCATGGGGATGACGGTGACGGCGTGCTATATCTTCCTGGCCGTGGTGCTGGCACCGGCGCTTGAGCAGGCCGGGCTCAACCGGCTGGCAGTGCACCTGTTCATCCTGTACTGGGGCATGGTCAGCTATATCACGCCGCCGGTCGCACTGGGCGCGTTTGCGGCGGCGACCATGGCCGGGGCTACCCCGTTCAAAACGGGTTTGGAGGCCATGCGGCTGGGCGGGGTGATCTATATCGCACCGTTCTTCTTCGTGCTCAACCCGGCGCTGGTCGGCGTCGGCTCAGCCGGTGAAATCGCCTTCGTGCTAACGACAGCCCTGATCGGCATCACCTTCATTTCAGGCGCCCTGCAGGGCCATGTCAGCTATGTGGGCGGGTTAGGGCAAGGCCCGATGGGCCTGTTCATGCGCGTGGTCTTATTCGCCGCCGGCCTGCTGTTCGCCGCCCCAGGCAATGAGACCATCGGTGTCACCCACCTGCAACTGAGCATGGCCGCAATAGCGCTGGCCCTGCCGCCGCTCATCTACGCCCGGACCCGGCATCGCGAGGGGTGAACGGGGTGATACAAGGCGATACGACCTTAACCGTTGCTGCGCTGAACAAGCTGGGGTATAGGAAACCATTCAACCGGCATTTGCACCCGTAGCTCAGCTGGATAGAGCGCTGCCCTCCGAAGGCAGAGGTCAGAGGTTCGAATCCTCTCGGGTGCGCCAGGTTTCATGTGTCCGTTTTGAGCACATGTTTTCATTCTATCAATGCGCTAAGCTGCTTTTACGATATCCAGCAACCGCTCATAGGTGTCCACAACATCGTATTTCACACCATCATCGACAACATCCATAAAGAACTGCCGAGCACATTCAATCTTGCTTTTCTCAATTTCCCGCAACTGCATAGATGACATTGAACCTTTGGTCTCGGCCACGAAATAAATGTGCTTCACATCCCCTTCTTTGAAAGCAACTGCCCAGTCCGGATTGTAGTCCCCTACCGGCGTCGGTATGAAAAACCCATTCGGGAGCTTGGCATAAACGACCACTTCGGAACTGATGTCCAGATTCTCGGCAAAAGCCAGTTCTTTGCCCGAATCGGTCACCACATAGTCGTACACGTGGTTGTTTGCCGACATCGCCTTGGAAAGATCACGCGGCGTTTTGTCTTGCGTGAAGATTTCAACACCGAAAGTTTCATGCAACATGTTGTAGCGGAGGTGCTGAATCACCATCGTGGCTTTCTGTTCATTCACCAATCGCGAGACGTCACCGATGAACGCTTCGGGGTTTAATTTGTATGTACCGAACTTAGCAATATTTATACCACGCAAAATGTCGGTTATTGTTCGTCTGGTAAGCTTCGTGTTTTCTGTAATTTTGCCAATCAGATCATATCTGACGCCAACTGAGACCGGCGCTGACTCATAGTCAGATTCCGTTTCACGCAAACCGAAGCTAGTTCCTCCTTGGACACTATCATATGTGAGTTGGTCAGCCTGTTCGCCGCTTTTAATCACATACTGCATCTTTGAAACGTTGAGTTCCTTATCAACCGTCTTAACGCATTTCTCGATCAACTCGGCGGTATCAAACTCAACCTTATAGGCGGCTTTTTTGTTGATCCGCCCCCACAGCGCCTGAAATTCCTTTTTATGGAAGTTGTCGTTCAAATTGTTGATTTGCCCCTTTCTGTCGTTGCTGATGTCTGGTCCGGCAGCGTCCAAGAACACACTGTCTACCAGGCCAAAAACTTGAGCAGCGTAAGGTGCCAACGCATCCGGCAGTGCGGCCAGGTCATCATCTTGTTTCGCGCGATGGTACTCATCTGTGATGTGGTCATCGTCGTCCGTGTAATCATTTTTAAGAAGGTACCGGTAAAGTGTCTTTGCCATCGCAGCGTCGATGGCGATTTCTTCATCGCCATCCAGCAACACCTTGCCAAGGAAATAGTCTTCCGTGGCCTTTCTCGGGCGCGACGCCAAACCTTCACGCAGTTCTTTCTGAAAGCCTTTAACGAATTCCTCGTAGCTTTCATTGGCTACCACAGTCAGCACATTGATGTCGTGGACAATCGCCGGATGATCCTGTCGGTCGCCTTCGCGATTAACGCAGATGCGCAAGCCACGGCCAACTTCCTGACGGCGTCCGATCTGATTGTCGGAATATTTCAAGGTGCAGATCACGAAGACATTTGGATTGTCCCACCCTTCCCGCAGCGCGGAATGAGAGAACAGAAAACGCGTCGGCTCATTCAAGGAAAGCAGCCGATCCTTGTCCTTCAAAATCAGGTCGTAAGCGTCTGTGTCGTCGCTTTCGCCCTTCATTTCGCCGGTCTTCTTTACGGTCGGATCAACAAGTTTCTTCTTGTCAATCGAGAAATAGCCGTTGTGGGTCTTGGAAACGTCCCGCCCGACATTGTCGATATAGGCTTTGTAGGCGGGGTCGGCCAACAATCCCTCGGCGTCCAGGGCCTTGGCATACTCTTCTTCAAATATTTTTGCGTAATCGCCCTTCACCTGATCACCATTCTCATCGTACTGGCGATAGTTGGCGACGGCATCGATGAAAAAGAGTGACAAAACCTTGATGCCCCTGGCGTGCAGGCTGCGTTCTTTTTCAAAATGCGCCTTGATCGTCTCACGGATTTGAATGCGCCGCAGCGCCATTTCGTTTTGGTCGTTGATCGCTTCACCAGCGTCTATCTCATGGCCATTTTCAAAGGTGATCGTGTTGGTTTTCGCATCAATGTCCGTCACAATGAACCGATCACGGTATTCTTCAAGTTCGTTCGACAGGACGAAAAGATTGTCGCCCTTAGAAATCTTGCGAAACTGACGCCTTATGCCGTTCTGCTGCTTTATCTCGAGTTCCAACCGCGCAACGGGTGGCTTGGATTTGGAGACCTCAATGCTCTCCAAATAGAGATAGGCGTCCGTTCCGGGCAGCCCTCGAACGGAGATGCCACGCACCGCAATCTTTTTGACCAGCTTTTGATTATAAGCGTCCAGCGCGTCTAGGCGGTGGATGAGGTTATGCGTCGTATTGTGGGTGGCCGAGTAGCGCAGCAGCATCATGGCGTCGAACTCTTCTAACTTCCTTTGCGTCGCCGCCCCTTCCATTTTTTGAGGTTCATCGAGAATGAGAATGGGGCGCACTGCGCGAATAACATCAATCGGCCGACGCGACTGGAATTCATCCAATTCGCTGAAAATGCGCCGCGCATCCTTTCCGCCGGTGCCGGAGGCGTTGAAAGCCTGCACATTGATGATCATCACGTTGATGCCCACGTCGGACGCAAAGCTTTCGACCTGGTGCAGATTCTTGGACGAATAGATGAAGAACCGCGCCCGTTTTCCGTAGTCAGCAAGGAAGTGGTCGGCGGTATCTTCGAAGGTTTTCTTCACACCTTCACGAATCGCGATGCTCGGCACGACCACGATAAACTTTGACCAGCCGTACCGCCTGTTCATTTCGAACATTGTCTTGATATAGCAATATGTCTTGCCGGTGCCGGTTTCCATTTCCACGTCGAGATTGATCGGCGCGACCCTGTTCTTCACAAGCGTTTCGGAAAGCGGCAGATTCTGCCGCCGCTGCACGAACTGAATGTTGTCAAAGATCGCCGTCTCATCCAGCGAGAGCGCAGGGTTGCGGTGACCCGTAACATCCTCATCGAGCGAAAGCCTGCCTTGCACAGCGACCTGCCTACCGGGGTCAACGCGATACTCAAATCCGGTTCGGTGTGGTTGACCTTCGAAGCAACCCACCGCCGCGTTCACCGCATTGGTCTGATAGGCCATAACCTTGAAGTTCTGGCGACCCATGGTCAGATCACCTTCACTTCGGTGTGCGGCGACAAGTGCTTGAACAACTGCTCTGCGTTGATCTTGGTTGCGTCACAATCGAACCCACCATCGCGGAAGACAACCCGCAGCGGCTCACGCTCGGCGATTTGCTTCACCAGAGCCTCGGAAATCCCAGTTTCAAAACAGGCGGCCAGCGCGTTGTCATCGACGAAGAACACTTCTTTGCTCTGCATGCTCTCACAGGAAATCGGCAAGGTCAGATCGACACCCCAATCGAGCAGCACCTGAAACAACAGATCCTCGCTGGTGCGATCCGGCTTAATATTGCTGACTTGTGAAAGAAGGTCGTCCTGGCTAACTCTTTCAGGCGAATGCCAAACATCAGTCATGTTGGAGGAGTCGATTTTCAGAGCGCGAAAGCCGACGTCGAGTTTGCCGGCTAGGTCAGGGTATTCTTCGAGAATTTTGGTGCCTGCGCGGCGTATGCGTTCTTTAGACAGGTCAGCAATTGAGTCCAATTCGGTGTCCTGAATCTTTTCGGAGATTTGAACCGAAATGCAAGTCCTCTTGCCACTATCAATGGAATTGAATTCTTGGACCGCATGTGGCAACGAAGCGCTGCCAACAAAAAAGTCCATAATCAACGCGTCAGAGTCTTCTTTTGTTGAAAGCTCCAAAATTCTCTTCATCAGCCGAATCGGCTTTGGTGTGTCAAAGACTCCAGCATATTCTGGTAGTAATGAGTTTACTTCTTTTTTGGCCTCCTGATTATGGCCGCACTCTTCGTAGGTCCACCAAGTAGTGGGAACTCGTCCGTCTTTCACGTCCGTCAGATATTGTTTTATTGCTGGAACGTTTGATCCATCTTCCCCAAACCATATCCTGCCCTGTTCCATCAAGTTTTTCATATTTTCTTTGGAGGTGAACCAACAACGTCCATTTGGTGGACGAACAACGCGGCCTGATGGTGTGATAATTTCGTAGTCATAGGAAGCTGAGTAAGATTTTACAGATGCGTCACCAGCTTTCCAAACACCACGCGGATCATCATCTCTATTTGTATATCTTGCGTTCTGTTCTTCGGTTCGAGGCAGTAGATCGATGTTCCAACCTGTCGTGTCAGATTTTTTATCCCGCCTATTTTTCGCAAAAACCAATATATGATCATGCATATCGCTGAAATAAGTAGCGTCATTTTGGGGAGAGTATTTCTTTTGCCAAACAATGTTTGCCACAAAATTTCCACTCCCAAACAACTCCTCACACATCTTTTGAAGGGCTGAAACCTCGCCATCATCAATAGAGATGAAAATAACCCCATCGTCTCGTAGTAAATTTCGCGCCAACTTCAGTCTTGGGTACATCATCGACAGCCAGTCTGAATGGTACCGTCCATTACTTTCAGGATTGGCAACCAGCCGTCCGCCTTCCTCATCCCGCTGACCGCTTTCTTCAAGATACTGGTCCTTGTCAGCCGTGAAATTGTCCCTGTAGATGAAGTCCTTGCCGGTGTTATAGGGCGGATCGATGTAGATCAACTTGACCTTGCCGAGATAGGTTTCTTGCAAGAGCTTTAAGGCATCTAGATTGTCGCCTTCGATGAAAAGGTTCTTCGTAGTGTCGAAGTCGACGCTCTCCTGGCGGCAGGGGCGCAGGCTCTTGTTGATCGGCGCATTGGCGGCCAGCATGGCCTTCTTCTTGCCCGGCCAGTTGAGGTGATAGCGCTCTTGCGGTCCTTCGACGATATTGTCCGACAATTCCTGTTTCAGCGCATCGAAATCGATGACGTGTTTCACATTGCCATCGTCGTCGCGGCCTTCCGTCACCACATTAGGAAACAGGTCCGCAATGCGCTGGATGTTTTGATCGGTGAAGTTCGGCGTGGTCAAGTCCAGCTTTTCCAGCCCGCTTTCGTCGCCATATTCGATCTCATCGCTCACAGGCTTCGCTCCAATCTTCTTGTTGTTTCATCCGGCGGCGTTTCCAGCACTACCAATTCTGCTTCGGCCTGCCGCAGTCTTTTATTGAGTTCCACCCGCCGGTTGAATTGTTTCTCCCGCGCCATCGCAGCCTTCAGCTTGTCACAAGTTCGTTCCTTCACCGCAATCGCAGTGACACGGTCCGCGAACGCATCCATCGTTTCGCCGGGAAACGGCACATGCGGCATTAGCACTTGCAGCATCTCGCGGTAGAGCGTACCGAGATTGAGCGCCATTGGCAGCGGTGCCCGCTGCGTATCAACCGGTAGCCAGTCGCCGCGAAAATAATCGCCCACCATCCATTTCATTCTGTCAGCCTCGCTGGGCCGCTTGTATGCCGCTGAAACACAGAGTTGCTCTGCACGATGCAATTCGAAGATGATGGGGAAAGCAATCGCCCGATCGACAAGCCTCAAAACACCTTCCGATATTTCATCGCCCTTCAAAACCACTTCAAATATCTGAATTTCCGGTACAGCTTCGGTGGAGGACAAATTGAGCGCCTTGGGGAATAGTTTGTGTTTCCAGATAATTTGCGCCACCTGATCGGTCAACTGCTCCCTGACAGTTCCTGTGGGTCGGGAATTAGCGGTTATCCTAGACTTCGGTACTACCTTGTTGAAAAGCGTGTTTGTCGGATATTGAAACAATCCGCTCACTGAAGCGTCCTCACGACAATAAAGGCAACGAGTTCGAAGTCATCTAGACCTTCGATGGTATCCGTTAGCGCAGTAGTGGCTCCACCGGAAAACAAACTTTCAATGTCTTTTTCCTCTTTCACATCGATCATCGAGCGTATCGCCTGGTCGAGAAGCGCAGAATATTTCTGCATTCGCCGTCCGTCCTGCGTTTCCTTATTAAACGGCTCGTAAAACGCTTTGACCGGCTCCGAAACTCCACGGCAAGCTGACCGCGCAAGATCAAGCAGGTGCTTGACTTGGGTGTGGTCTGAAATGATCTCACCGGCTTCGCTGATGTAGACAAGATAGAACGGGTGAAGCCGGTTCTGCCGATTGATCTCGCTGCCTGCCTTGATGTTTCGAAGCGTGAAGATCACGCCGGGCTCCAGACCCAAGGATGGCATTGCGGGAACGACGGCGTGCATCCCATTTGGGACGCCGTTCATATCGCCTCGTGCTTTGACATAGTTCACGAGGTCCATGCGGAAGTCATTCAAGCCAAGGTCTGTGATCGAAATGCCTTGCCGCACGTCTTCCAATTCTATGACCTCATCCTGCATCCGGCGCAGCTGTTCGCGCCTGTATGAAATATCGTTCGCCTTGGCACTCAACACATTGTCATCGCCAGTTGCCGACACATCCGCAATAACCATGCGGTTTTCGACCCGCTCCTTGAGATTGATGTATTCATCCAGAGAAATGTCAGGCCAGTAGTTCACCAACTGGATTTGATCATTAGAAGAACCAATACGATCCACGCGGCCAAAGCGCTGAATGATGCGAACGGGATTCCAGTGTATGTCATAGTTGATCACCATATCGCAGTCTTGAAGGTTCTGACCTTCCGAAATGCAATCGGTGCCGATCAGAATATCGATTTCTTCCGGTTCCTCCGGCAACAGCAGGCTTTTCTTTTTGGATTGCGGTGAAAACAGCGTCAAAATCGATTGGAAATCATAGTGATTTTTCAAAGTCGATTTTGGTGCGCTGGAACCAGAGACGCAAGCCGTGTGGCGCTGATGTTTTACCGAGATATGTTCTGCGACATGTTCGTTGAGGTAGTTTGCCGTATCGGCGAAGGCCGTAAAAACAAGTACCTTGTGATTACCGGAATTGATCGGTTCATCGACTTTCTCCGACAAGCGTTGTAGCAAATGTTGCAACTTGAAGTCATCTTCTGGCTTTATGTGGCCAAGACTTTCGAGAAGCGCCGAAACGATTGCCTGATCTGCTGACAGTTCCGCCTTCCAAGTTGGCAGGTCCATATCTGCGAAATCAATCTGAACCTTCCCGCCGGTTGTTGATGGATCAATCTCGGTGAGATCGTCCTCGTCCGGCTCCATGCCTTCAATGATATCGGTTAGGTCACCAATGTTTGCTGCCTCACCAGAACTCTCGAAAGTTTCGATGTGGCCAAGCGTGCTTGAATAGAGATCATTCAGACGACCCAGCGTGATGCGGAACGCTTCCACAGAACTTTCAAGCCGCTTGAGCAAGTTCGTTGTCATCAAAGCCTGCAAGGCTTTCTCGCGATCTGCCTGGCGTAGTGCAGAACCGCCGCTACTCACCTTTGTGTCGTAGAGTTCTTCATACTTTTGCAGGCGGCTCGGCAGGACGTATTTAATCGGCGCGTAGACCGCGAGGTGGAGTTGAGTGAGGTCCTTGTAGATTTCATTGAACTGTGGTGTGTCCGGTCGCTCTGACAGCTTGCAGTGATGAGAGATCGGCTTAAGGCGCTTAGGAAATTGGCCAATCTCCGCGGTATCGTAATAGGTGGTGATGTGCTTTCGCGAGCGTGCAATGGTGACGCTATCGAGCAGTTCGAAGAGGTCGAAATCAAGCGCCTCGAGTATCGCTTCTGCGGTGCGATCTTCTGGGGGCAGCTTTGACCACTCGTTAAACGCAGCCTGTGAGCGCCGGAAAATCTCGTCGATACCTTTGCTGGTTTTCAACTTCTGGTTCAGACGTTCTGGTTCGTCCTCATAAGCCAGCGCCAGCTGGTTCTTTAAATCGTTGAACCGATTATTCACTGGTGTAGCGGAAAGCATGAGAACCTTCGTTTTGACACCCGCGCGCACGACCTGATTGAGCAACTTCTCGTACCGGGTCTCGCGGTCTTTTACGGCATCATTATTTCGGAAATTGTGAGACTCATCGATAACAACAAGATCGTAATTACCCCAGTTTACCTCGTTCAATCGAATACCAAAGGACTCGCCGGTTTCGCGTTGCAGATCAGTGTGACACAAGACATCGTAGTTGAGCCGGTCTGCCGCCAGGATATTAGTCTTGAGGTTCTTGTTGTAGGTGAGCCAGTTGTCAGCCAACTTTTTTGGACAAAGCACCAGGACGGACTTGTTTCGCAATTCGTAGTATTTGACGACAGCCAGTGCGGTGAAGGTTTTGCCGAGGCCGACGCTGTCAGCGAGTATGCAGCCGTTAAAGGTTTCAAGTTTATTGATCAGCCCAACAGCTGCATCACGTTGGAAGTTGTAGAGAGTGTTCCAGACAACCGAGTCCTGATAGCCAGTCATCTCGTTGGGCAGCACATCTTCATTAATGTCCTCAAGGAACTCATTGAATACATTGAAGAGCATAAGAAAGTAAATTCGTTCCGGCGAATTCTCGCGATAGATCGACGCAATATGTTCGCAAAGACGCTCTGTGACGTCCTCGACCCTATCGGCATCGTTCCAAACTTGCTCGAACAGTTTGACGTAGACACCAGTTGTCGCGGCATCATCGTTTCGATTTACGAAATTGGAAACTGCATTGCCTTGGGTGTACCCAAGATCTGCAACTGAGAAGCCTTGAATTCCGGAATAGACTGTTGCCCCATCAATTGTCTCTGTAAAGGCGAATTGCTGCATGGTCGAACGTGTGCGGTTGCTCTTGAACTTCGCCTTGCGCCTAATCCAGTCCGCACATTCACGGGCAATCGCGCGCTGCGTTAGTTGATTTTTGAGATGAACCTCGTACTCGGTTCCGTACAAGCCGCGCTCTCGGTTCAACTTAGGAATTTCGAATTCACGATGCGCCCGCTTGTTACTATCAGTTTGCTGGGAAGGTGTGAACGTCGAGGAGGTGAAAATGAACTGTAATTCATCTACTTTTTCGAGTTCATCCTTAAGAACTTCATAGGCGAACATCGAGAAATTTGCGGCTGCGACTCTTAGCTTAGCACCTGGAATCAATTTGGTTTTGAGATCGTCACCAAAGATTTGATTGATGTTATCAATTACAAGCATGTCTTTGAAAATTTCAAATTATCGCGCCTAGTTTACAGTTGAAGCCGGTTTCGTCTGCAAATGAAAACCAACGAATAACAGAATCAAATACCACACGAAGTCTCATTTGGCACGATTAACAGTCAACTGATAATTAAGTTTGCTCCGTTGAGAATTGCAGATCAACCACCCCCACCGTCATCAACTTGTCACCACACTGTAGCGTAGCGGTTATCGACTCGGCTTACCCAGCAGCCTCAGGAACACTGTTTCGGGGCTGTCATGCAGGACGACGTTTTAGATACCGCCACTCACACAGGCGCCGCCTCAACGACACCTTTGAAGCAGGCGGTGTTTCGCAGCTCCAAGGCCTCGCGGCAAGGGGTGCTGGAGCGCCTGTTTGCGTTTGTGTTTGAGGGGCTGGTCTATCCGCAGATCTGGGAAGACCCGGTTGTCGACATGGACGCCATGGCGATCGAGCCGGGCCATCATGTGGTGGCGATCACGTCGGGCGGCTGCAATGTGCTGTCCTACCTTACCGCCGACCCGGCGCGGATTACCGCGGTGGACCTGAACCAGGCGCACCTGTCTTTGTTGAAACTCAAACAGGCGGCGATCAAGCACCTGCTGGCGCACGAGGATTTCGCGCGGTTTTTCGCCGGCAGCGGCAGCCCGCTGAACGTCGAGCTGTACGACCAGTTGCTGGCGCACCGGCTGGATGACGAGGCACGGCACTACTGGTCGGGCGAGCGCACGCTTGCGGGCCCGCGCATAGAACTGTTTGCCGGCAACTTTTATCGCCACGGCCTGCTCGGGCGCTTCATCTCCGCCGCGCACCTGGCGGCGCGTCTTCATGGCGTCAATCCGGCCGATATCATGGCCTCAAAAACGCTGGACGAACAGCGCTGGTTCTTTGCCGAAAAACTGTCACCGCTGTTCGACAAGCGGCTGATCCGCTGGCTGACCTCGTCGCCGATGTCGCTGTACGGCCTCGGCATACCACCGGCCCAGTACACCGAGCTGGCCGAAGGCCGCCACATGGCCGACGTGCTGCGCGAACGGCTCGGCAAGCTGGCTTGCGACTTTCCCCTGTCGGAAAACTATTTCGCCCGCCAGGCGTTCGGCCGCAGCTATGCAAGCCCGCCGGCCGGCGGCCAGGATGGCATGGCGCTGCCGCCCTACCTGGATGCGGAAAACTGGGGCGCCTTGCGCGACCGCATTGACCGGGTCAGCGCCCACAACCGGTCGGTGACCGACGTGCTGGCCGAAGCACAGCCTCAAAGCGTCGATCGGATCGTGCTGCTGGACGCGCAGGACTGGATGTCAAACGACCAGCTCAACGCCCTGTGGGCGGCGGCCACGCGCGCTGCCGCACCGGGCGCGCGCATCATCTTCCGCACCGCCGCACGCACCTCGCCGCTGGAGGGGCGCGTAGCGCCGTCCGTGCTGGACCGCTGGGCCTACGGCAAGGCCGCCTCCAGGCGCCACACCGCCCGCGACCGCTCGGCGATCTATGGCGGCTTTCACCTCTACGAGTTGCGCCCATGAAGCAGCACAGCCAGACGCTTGTCGCCACCCGCCATGCCCGCACCATGGACGATGTCTACCGCTACCAGCGCTACATCTATGACCTGACCCGGAAATACTATCTGTTCGGCCGCGACACGCTGCTCGACACGCTGGACATTCCCGACGGCGCGCGGGTGCTGGAAATCGGCTGTGGCACGGGGCGCAACCTGGTGCTGGCGGCGCGCGCCAACCCGCAGGCACTGTTTTACGGGTTCGATATCTCATCCCAGATGCTGAAGACGGCAAGCGCCAAGGCGGCAAAAGCCGGGGTTGACGGGCGCATCTTCACCGTGGCGGGGGACGCGGAGAAGTTCGACGCCCGCCGGGCGTTCCAGGTCGGCGGTTTTCAGCGCGTGCTGTTCTCCTACAGCCTGTCCATGGTGCCGGACTGGCAGCGCGCCTTTTTGAATGCGCTCGACCAACTCAGCCCCGACGGCCGCCTGCACATTGTCGATTTCGGCGAAATGGAACGCTGGCCCGGCTTTGCCCGCGCGCTGATGCTGAAATGGCTGGCCAAATTCCATGTGGAACCGCGCGCCGGCATGGCGAGCATCGTCGAGACGCTGGCCAAACGGCGCGGACTGACCGCCAGCGCCCGCAAGCTGGCCGGCGGCTATGCAGTGCTGATCGTGGTGTCGAAAGACCCGGTCCCTTCAGTCCAAAAGCCCCCTGAGAAAGCGGACAACAGTGACGAGATCAATTTCATACATGCGATGATCCCGTGAACGTCCACTCGCCAAAACCACGGTCCTCCCGGTACCGCGCCATCTGGATTTCGGATTTCCACCTCGGCACCAAGCGGGCCCAGGCGGAGCTACTCCTGGACTTCCTGCGGGTGACCGAGTCCGAAACCCTGTACCTGGTCGGCGACATCGTCGACAACTGGGCGCTGCAGAAAACCTGGCAGTGGGACCAGCTGCACAATGACGTCATTCAGAAGCTGTTGCGCAAGGCGCGTAAGGGCACGCGCGTGATCTACATTCCCGGCAACCACGACGAGAATTTCCGCGATTTCGCCGGCTCCCAGTTCGGCCGCATGGCGGTGCGGCTGACCGACATGCATATCTCGGCCACCGGCAAGCGCTACCTGGTCATGCACGGCGACGAGTTCGACGGCGTGGTGAAATATGCCAAGTGGCTGGCCTATCTGGGCGACAATGCCTACGAGGTGGCGATCTCCACCAATATCGTGCTCAACAAGGTCCGGCGCCTTTTGGGCAGGCCGTACTGGTCGTTGTCGGCCTACCTGAAAAACCGGGTGAAAAAGGCGGTCGAGTTCCTGTCCAATTTCGAGCACGCCATGGTGCGCGAAGCCCGGCGGCGCGAGGCGCACGGGGTCATCTGCGGCCATGTGCACACGCCGGAAATGCGCACCATTGACGGTATCGAATATCTCAATGACGGCGACTGGGTGGAAAGCTGTTCAGCGCTGGTGGAACATTTTGACGGCACCTTCGAGCTCTTGGACTGGCGCGCCGCGAACCCCATATGTGTGGGCGAACCGGAGAAGAGACATGCGCATACTTCTGGTAACGGACGCCTGGCACCCGCAGGTTAACGGCGTCGTCCGCACCCTTACCCGCACCATGCAGGGCCTGGAAGACAAGGGCCACGAGGTGATGTGCCTGACGCCGGACGGCGCCCGCACCATTCCAATGCCGACATACCCTGAAATCCGGCTGGCACTGGTCACGCCTGCCGAAGTCAGCCGCCGGATCTCCGGCTTTGCGCCCGACTGCGTGCACATCGCCACCGAAGGCCCGCTCGGCTGGATGGCGCGGCGGCACTGCCTCAAACACAACATGGCGTTCACCACCAGCTTTCACTCGCGGTTTCCCGAAATGCTGGTCAACCGGCTGCCTATACCGGGACTTGAGCGCCTGGCATATGCGTTGCTGCGCCGGTTTCATGCACCTGCCGCCGCGACACTGGTGCCGACGCCGACGGTCACCCGCAGGCTGGGGGATTTGGGGTTTTCAAACCTGAAAACCTGGACGCGCGGAGTGGATACCGACCTGTTCAAACCGCACCAAGGCGACGTGTTTGAAGGCCTTGCCCGCCCGGTCATGCTGTGCGCCGGACGGGTGGCGGTGGAAAAGAACATCGAGGCTTTTTTGCAGACAGACCTGCCTGGAACCAAGGTGGTGGTCGGCGACGGCCCGCAGCTTGCCGAGCTGAAACAGCGCTACCCGGATACGGTGTTCACCGGATACCGCACCGGCGATGATCTTGCCCGGACATTGTCTTCGGCTGACGTGTTCGTGTTTCCCAGCAAGACCGACACGTTCGGGCTGGTCATGCTGGAAGCGCTGGCCTGTGGCGTACCGGTGGCCGCCTTCCCGGTCGAGGGTCCCATCGACGTGATCACCTCGCCACGCGCCGGGGTCCTCGATGATGACCTGGCCACCGCAATCAGCGCTGCACTGAAGCTTGACCGGCAGGACTGCATAGACTTCGCCAAGACGTTTTCCTGGGACCGGGTCACCGAGCAGTTTGAGGCATCGCTGGTGCCGGCTGACCGTAATCCGCCCAACCATCGGCGTGCAGCATCCGGGCGCGCATTTGCAGGCAGACACACTTCCAACACCGGAATCTGATATAGTTGTGAATGGTACGTTATCCGATTGGGCTCGTACATTGACCGACAACAAAAATGCAATTGAAAGGAACAGTGTCATGATGACTACAATAAAAAACAGCCTCGCCTTTGCAGGTATCGCCGGTGCAATCGCCTTTACCGCCCTGCCGGGTACTTCAACCCCTGCCCAGGCCGGATCGTTTTCCAACGACGCGGGCCGCACCGCCATCTGGGTATATGTGCGGGCGTTTCGCGGTGAAGATGTCTGGGAAACCTGCCGCCGGGTGTACCGGCGTGATGTGTACCAGGTTCGCCGCGGCGGCGGCCCGGGTGAAGCACGCTGCTATATCGATGCCAGCAGTATCGGCGACCCGCGCGGCTACAACCGGTCGCGCTACCGCGACTGACGTTCCGCTATTAGGCCTCCTGCTCCAGCGGAGCTGACAACCTGCCGGCCTGCACCCGGTCGCGGCGCGGCGGGATGCCGAACTTGGCCGAATAGGCACGCGAGAAATGGCTGGCATTGGCGAAACCACACGCCAGTGCCACCTCGGTGATCGGCAAGGTGGACTGCATCAGAAGGTTGCGGGCGCGTTCAAGCCTCAAAGTGCGGTAATGATCGGCAAAGCTTGCCCCCAGCAGGCTGGCGAATAGCCTGTCGATCTGGCGCGTGGACAGGCCGACCCGCTTGGCGATGGCGGCGCGGTCGAGCGGTGTCGCGATATTGCTCTCCATCAGTTCCAGCGCATAGATCACGTCCTGCCGGTGAATGCCGTAGCGCTGGGTCAAAGATGCGCGCTGCGGCGATGTCGCCAGGGCCACATCGCGATGCAGAAACCAGTCTGACACTTGCGTGGCAAACGCCTTGCCGTGCTGCTCGGCAATGATGGCGTGCATCATGTCGAGCGCCGCAATGCCGCCGGCACAGGTGACCCGGTCGCGGTCGATGATATAGCGCGAGCGGGTCAGCAGCAGGTCGGGATATTCCTCCGACAAGGCCGGCGCATGCTCCCAGTGGATGGTCATGTGGCGGCCTTCCATGATGCCGGAGCGCGCCAGCACGTAAGGCCCGCCCGATACGCCGCCAATGCGCACGCCGCGCCGCGACAACAGCCGCAGCCAGGCGAACGTCTTCTTGTCACCGTACGACCACGGCCTGCCGCCGGCGCACACGAACAGCGTGCTGGCGTCGATCATGTCGCCGACCGCCGCCTCGCACGGCTGCACCGTGCCAACCGAAGAGGTGACCGGATTGCCGTCATGGGAAACGCAGATTGTCTTGTACAGTTCGCGGCCCGCCAGCGTGTTGGCGGCCCGCAGCGGTTCGACCGCCGAGGCAAACGACATCAGCGCAAACCCGTCCACCAGCAGGAATGCAAAGACTTGCGGCGATGAGGCGTCCATCAAACTCATGTCGCTATGAGTAAAGTATACGGCCCATAGAGACAACAGATTTTCCGTTTCCGCCCCCTATACTTTCGCTGAAATCGTCCTCGACAGCCGAAACGGATGCCTGACATGAAGTATTCGATTTTCTCACTGGCCCGCAATGCGTGGTCCGGCCACAAGAACTGGCAGCCCGCGTGGCGCTCGCCCGATCCGAAGCCGGAATACGACGTCATCATTGTCGGCGGCGGCGGGCACGGCCTGGCAACCGCCTACTACCTGGCCAAGGTGCACGGCATCACCAATGTCGCAGTGCTTGAAAAAGGCTATCTGGGCGGCGGCAATGTCGGGCGCAACACCACCATCATCCGCTCCAACTACCTGTTGCCCGGCAACAACCCGTTCTACGAAAAATCACTGCAGTTGTGGGAAGGCCTGGAGCAGGATTTTAATTTCAACGCCATGGTTTCGCAGCGCGGCGTCATCAACCTGTTCCACTCCGACGGCCAGCGCGACGCCTATGTGCGGCGCGGCAACGCCATGCGCATTCATGGCGTGGATGCGGAAATCCTCGACCAGCACTCTCTGCGCGACCTGGTGCCGTTTCTGAATTTCGAGAATGGCCGCTTCCCGATCATGGGCGGGCTGATGCAACGGCGCGGCGGCACGGTGCGCCATGACGCGGTGGCCTGGGGCTTTGCCCGCGGCGCCGACATGCGCGGTGTCGATGTCATCCAGCATTGCGAGGTCACCGGCATCAGGCGCGAAAAAGGCAAAGTCATCGGCGTTGAAACCAGCAAGGGCTTCATCGGCTGCAAGAAGATCGGCCTGGCTGCCGCCGGCAACTCAACCACCGTGGCGAAAATGGCCGGCCTGGAACTGCCGATTGAAAGCCACGTGCTGCAGGCGTTCGTGTCGGAAGGCATCAAGCCGTGGCTCGACAATGTGGTGACCTACGGGGTCGGGCATTTCTACATTTCACAGTCCGACAAGGGTGGGCTGGTGTTCGGCGGCGATATTGACGGCTACAACTCCTATGCCCAGCGCGGCAACCTGCCGACGGTGGAACACGTGGTCGAGTGCGGGCTGGCGATGGTGCCGTCGCTGTCACGGGCCCGGGTGCTGCGCTCGTGGGGCGGCATCATGGACATGTCCATGGACGGCTCGCCAATCATCGACAAGACGGATATCGACAATCTCTATCTCAATGCCGGCTGGTGCTATGGCGGCTTCAAGGCAACCCCGGCATCGGGCTGGTGTTTTGCCCACACCATCGCCAATGACGCGCCGCACGAACTGAACTCGGCCATGCGGCTGGACCGGTTCCGCACCGGCTACGTGATGGACGAAACCGCGCACGGTGCGCAGGCAAACCTGCATTAAGGGGAATTGTTATGGCTTATCTGATCAATTGTCCCTTCTGCGGCCAGCGCACCACGGACGAATTCTACATCAAGGGCGATGCCTCGAAGCAGCGCCCGGACACCATCGGCGACGGCACCATGGACAAGTGGCACGACTATGTGCACATCCGCGACAATGTCCGCGGCCGCACGGCCGAACACTGGCACCACACCGGCGGCTGCCGGCAATGGCTGGTGGTCGAGCGCGACACGGTGAGCCACGAGATCTACGCGGTCACCCCGGCCAACACCTGGAAGGGGTCATCGACCCCTCCGGCTCGCAAGACGACAGGTCGCAAGACTGCGGCACGCAAAACGCCTGCCCGCAAGGCGACTAGTCGCAAAACAGCACGGGGGGCAAAGGCATGACCTCGTTCCGTTTTGATCAAGGCGGCCTGATCGACCGCAGTTCGGTGATTGATTTCAGCTTTGATGGCAAGAACCTGACCGGCCATGCCGGCGACACGCTGGCCTCGGCACTGCTGGCCAACGGCCAGTTGCTGATGGGCCGGTCGTTCAAGTACCACCGGCCGCGCTCGGTGATCACCGCAGGCGCAGCAGAACCGAATGCGCTGATGGAAATCGGCGAAGGCGGACGCCTGGAGCCCAATACCCGCGCCACCATGCAGGAACTGTATGACGGGCTGGTCGCGAAAAGCCAGAACCGCTGGCCGACGCTGGACCGGGATTTCGGCGCGATCAATTCCATCGCGTCGTCGTTCTTCGTGGCCGGTTTCTACTACAAGACCTTCATGTGGCCGAAGCGCTTCTGGGAAGCCATCTACGAGCCGATCATCCGGCGCGCCGCCGGTCTCGGGCACCTGAGCCATGAAGACGATCCGGACCGCTATGAAAAGGCCTACGCCCATTGCGACGTGCTGGTTGTCGGTTCCGGCCCGGCGGGCCTGATGGCGTCATTGTCGGCCGCTCGCAGCGGCGCCAGTGTCATCCTGGCCGACGAGCACGCCACCTGTGGCGGATCCCTGCTGCGCGAGCGTGACGAGATTGCGGGGCAGGAAGGCCATGAATGGGCCGCAGACACACTGGCCGAACTTGCCGCCATGCCCAACGTTACCATCATGGCGCGCACGACAGTGATCGGTGCCTATGACCAGGGTGTGTTCGGCGCGCTGGAACGGGTGCAGAAACATGTGACCCTGCCCGACCATGACGTGCCGGTGGAAAAGCTGTGGCGCATCATGGCGAAGGCCTGCGTGATGGCGACCGGGGCCGAGGAACGCCCGATCGTGTTCGGCGGCAATGACCGGCCCGGCGTGATGACCGCATCGGCCATGCGCACCTATGCCAACCAGTACGGCGTCGCGGCAGGCCGTTCAGCGTGCGTGTTCACCTCATCCGATTCAGGCTACCGCACCGCGCGCGACATGAAAGCTCACGGCGTGCACGTTGAAGCCATCATCGATGCGCGGCCCGATGCGCCCGAGATAGAGACTGGCGGCGTGCCGGTTCTCACCGGTGCAGTGGTCACCAATGTCAATGGCGGCAAGCACGGCAT
This sequence comes from Anderseniella sp. Alg231-50, assembly GCF_900149695.1. NCBI lineage: Bacteria > Pseudomonadati > Pseudomonadota > Alphaproteobacteria > Hyphomicrobiales > Parvibaculaceae > Anderseniella > Anderseniella sp. Alg231-50. The sequence goes on from NZ_LT703003.1 coordinate 881,831, forward strand.
GCGGAGCATCGAGGTCGACCGGGGCCGCGGCCATGAAACCATACCGTGCCAGTCGCTGGCCATGTCCGGCGGCTGGAGCCCGGTGGTGCACCTGGCATGTCATCGCGGCGCAAGGCCGTCATGGGATGAGGATGAGTATTGCTTCATGCCGCCTGAGACCGATCCGGCGATCATCGCGGCGGGTTCGGCAAATGCCGTCTGGTCGCTGGGCAAGTGCCTGGCGGATGGCGCGGCGCGCGGTGAACAGGCGGCGAAGCTGGCCGGCTTCAGGACGAAGAAGACACCTGTGCCGAAAGCCAAGGACGACGCCTCGCACACCTCGTCACCGGTATGGTGGGTCAAACAGTCCACCGGCAAGCCGTTCGTCGACTACCAGAACGACGTGACCGCGAAAGATCTGCCGCTGGCGGCGCAGGAAGGCTATGACCATATCGAGCTGGCCAAGCGCTACACGACATCCGGCATGGCCACCGACCAGGGCAAGCTCGGCAATGTCAACGCCATCGGCATCCTGGCCGAGGCAACGGGCAAGGACATCCACGAGATCGGCACCACCACGTTCCGGCCGTTCTATACGCCGGTGTCGTTCGGGGCGCTCGGCGGCCAGCACGTGGGCGAGCATTTCGCGCCGGTGCGCATGTCGCCCTTGCACAACTGGGCGGCGGACCTGGGCGCGGAGTTCGTCGAGACCGGCCTGTGGTACCGCTCGAGCTGGTTCCCGCGTGAAGGCGACGACTGGCTGGCGGCGATGACGCGCGAGGTGCTCAACACCCGCGCCCATGTCGGCATCTGTGACGTGTCGACGCTCGGCAAGATCGACATCAAGGGCAAGGACGCCACCGAGTTCATCAACCGGCTTTACTCCAACGCCTTCGCCAAGCTGCCGGTCGGCAAGGCGCGCTATGGCCTGATGCTGCGCGAGGACGGTTTCGTCGGCGATGACGGCACCACCAGCCGCCTGTCGGACACCCATTACTTCATGACCACGACCACCGGCCATGCGGCAGCCACCATGCGCGACATCGAGTTTGCCCACCAGGCACTGTGGCCGGAGCTTGACGTGCAGTACGCCTCGGTGACCGACCAGTGGGCGCAGATGGCCATTGCCGGTCCCAAGGCGCGCGATGTACTTAGCAAGATCGTCGATGCTGATATCTCCAACGAGGCGTTCGGCTTCCTGGCAGCGCGGCAGGTCAAGGTGCTGGGCTCCATACCCGCCATGCTGTTCCGCATCTCGTTCTCCGGCGAACTGGCCTATGAACTGGCGGTGCCGGCAGGCTATGGCGAGGCGGTGGCCAACGCCATCATGCATGTGGGTGAACCGTATGGCATCGGCCCGTACGGGCTGGAGGCGCTCAGCGCCATGCGCATCGAAAAGGGCTTTGTCACCCACAACGAGATCAACGGCCGGGTGACGGCGGGCGATGTCGGCATGGGGCGCATGCTGTCGAAGAAGAAGGACTATATCGGGCGCATGATGAGCGAGCGCGACGGGCTTAACGATCCGGAGCGCGAGCAGCTTGTCGGCGTCAAGCCGCTCAACCCGGCCAACCGCTTCCGGGCGGGCAGCCACCTGGTCAATCCGGGCGACAAGCCCAGCCTGAAGACCGACCAGGGTTATGTCTCATCCGTGGCCTTTTCGCCGATGCTGGACAGCTGGATCGGGCTGGCCATGCTGAAGCACGGGCGCGAACGGCACGGGCAGAAAGTCATGCTGTGGGACGGCCTGCGCGATGTCCACATGGAGGCAGAAGTCTGCGATCCCGTTTTCTTTGATCCGGCACAGGAGAAGGCCCATGGCTGAGATGCTGACACAGATTTCCGCACTGGATGACATGATCGTGCCGGGCCGCTACGGGCGCTCGCTGGAAGAAGGTCCCGGCGTGGCCCTGACGCTGGTGCATCCGTGCGAGGTGGTCACGGTTATCGCGGCCAAGGGCAAGGCGCGTGCGCTCGCTGCCGCAGTCAAGAAGGACTTCGGCCTGGACCTGCCCGGCATGGGCGGCTCGGCCACCGCGCGCGGCATGAGCCTTCACGGAAGCGCGCCGGACCAATGGCTGGCCCTGGCATCGGGCGCCGCCGCCGGCAGCCTGGCCTCAAAACTGGAGAAAAAGCTCGGCACGCTGGCGATGGTCTCCGACCAGTCGCACGGGCGCACGGTGCTGCGCATGGAAGGGTCAAGGGCGCGCGATGTGCTGACCAAGGGCACGGCGGTCGACCTGAGATCGACATCTTTCAAATCCGGCATGTGCGCCGCCACCCAGATCGGCCATGTCGGCGTGCTGATCGCGTGTACCGGGCCAGACAGTTTCGAGCTCAGCGTCCTGCGCAGCTTCGCCGAAGGTTTCTGGCAGGGCATATGCGAACTGGCGCTGGAGTGGGGTTACGAGATCCGCTGAGGCGGCAACTGACGCCTAAAAGCGTTGCGCCCGATTTCCGGCAGGGAGGGGACCGGAAGATCGGGCGCTAGAGACCTCAAGGTACGTTGCTCGGGTCTGATGACGGGTAGTCTTTTTATGGCTGGTTGACCGGTTGTTTGGCAGGGGGGCCGGGGAACCATTTTTGTTGTTTGTCATCTTGTTGTTGATGAAGACCATAGGCCGGAAACAAGCCGGTGAATGTGTGATTCATCACATTGCGGAGCTTTTGTTTGGGTGACTTCTCCTGAGCACTACGTTGCTTGGATGGTAACTGTTTGCTGAGGCTCGAAGTTCAACGCTCCGAACCCAGCCAGTAACCTGTTCGATACAAAACACGTGATTACCGCGTTGCTGCGATTGGCCGCAATGGGCGGAGAGTTATCATTCGCGGCAGCTTGAACGAAGGTCAGCAGAACGAACGCAGCTGCTGTTCAAAAAACAACGCGTCAAAGTCCGCTTTCTGGAAACGCTTCAAAACCACATGTCCTTCACCGTCCGACCGTCACCTGGCAGTTCTTTAAAGCTATCGTGCCCCTCAAAGTGACGGATTGGAAGCTCGCTGATCGGTGAAGGATCAGACATCCGTACATTCACGGCAGTCCGATTGCGCCCGTTTTCGTCCTCCAAACCTGCAACGTAATGCGTCACACATCCACAAATGGCGCAGAAGTGGAAATCAATATCTCCGCTATCGCGACGCCGATAAGCACTCGTTTGCCCGGTCGTTTGAATATCATAGCCAATGTACCCGTAGGCCCACAGGACGCCGTAGCGCCGACAAATTGTGCAATTGCAGGCCGTGATCGACTCCGGCAACGTATCGAGTGTCCAGCCAACTGCGCCGCAGTGGCACGTTCCTTTCAGCATATACCTATCTCCTCTCTCGACATTGTTGGTGATTCTTACGGTATGGGCTCGAAGCAGCCATTTGATGTAGATTAAACGAACGTCAGCCCCTGGCCGGGAACCGTCAACCGCTTAAGCCTGCCCGCACTGCATCGCAATGAATTGGCGTTCTGAGCCCACTCCGCATTGCTGCCGTTGACGATTATATCGGTGAACTTTTGTGGCAGCGTCAGCAAATTGACCGTTATCGCCTCAGCCACACCACTAACAGTTCATTAATGCCCGCTCCATATAATTCATTTCGAAGGGCCAAATGAATTTGGAGATGTTCGAATGCGTAACAGTCCATGGTACATCCTGCTTTTGATTGCCTTTATCTCAAGCATGACCGGACACACTTATTACACGTCAAAGGTCCAGGAAGTTACGGTATTTGGCAAGCGGATCGAAGATGGGCGCGGTCGCAGGGGAAATGTAACCGAAGTATTTGTTCTGGAAACGGATAGCGGGGATCTTCGGATTTTGAAATTTCCGGTCATAGGTTATTCTTTTGGTGTCGATGAAATCTACAATGGCATTCAATCCGGTTCGAAAATTCAGGTCCGGATAGGCATGTGGCCGCCAGCAATTATCAGCGATCATGCCAAACCCCAGATAATGACGATCTACTAGGCTGTGATCATTGCAGGACTACGGTGACAGTTTACCAAATGCACTCATCATTGCACTGTGGCTGACCTAACTCACCCGGACTTACGGTAATGGGGCAATGTCGTCCAGGCTCTATTCCAGCCTCATTTTCCAATTATCTGGAACAGGAACTGGTATTGATCAGCGAGTGACCCGGACAATGGCCCGTATCCCTACTTTACTTCGTCCAAGAGCCTTTTTGTTGGCCGTTGCGACTGCGTCTGGATTGTTTGCGGCCATCATGGTTGGGGTTGCCTGTGGCTGTTCGGATGAGGGGGCTGCTGGTTCTGCCAACCCTCCTTTTTCATACAAGGTGCAACGGTTTTTGAGGGATGTGAAAGATTCCCTGCTCCACGGTGAGTGAGCTTCCAACGGCACTCAGTTGACAAAATCTCAAGGCATGCTGGTTACGCTTGGCGGTTCATTGCAGCCGGGAATCGGCTATACCCGTTGTCGATCGTCAACGGCAACAAAGACCAGACCATGAGAAACGTTCACTCGACATCAGCCCTGTTCGGTTTCCTGATTTTCAGCGTAGTGGCGATCTGGACGCTGCCGGCGCACGCTGGGCCTAACCGCACGATACATATTGACGACCGGCCCGTGGGCGCGACGCTGACCCATGTCTTCCTGGTCAGGACCATCACCGACACGCTGGAGACCTACAACTCACAGCTCACGCATCAATTTCTGGTCAAGCAGGATGTGACGTCCGGGCGGGTTGAAAAACACTGGTTGTTGCGCCGGTTCAACCTGGAGACCATGCTGGAACCTAGTGACACAGGCAAGCCTGAACGATCCCTGGATGTGTATGAACCACCCATCACTGAAAACGAAGGCAAACCGGCAGGGGCGCCGCCGGATGCAACGCTTTACAATGATGCGTTTCAAATCCTGCGGTCAGAACGTGCGGTATCCATTTCAGGGATTGATATTTCCAGAGCGAATTCGCCGCTGAACCGGTGGAAGGTATCCAGCGAGCACGGACTGGAGTGGGTCAGTCTCGACGGCGAGACCGGGAAGCCCGAAAATCCGTCTGCCAGGGACATCCGCCTGGCTGTGCCGGACATCAGGCGCCAGATGCGTGACACGCTGCATCCCACGCTGGCGGAAATGAAGAAGTTCAACCCCGCAGACCACAGGTCGGCGATCCCTGTGGAATCGCTCTCGGAAGATATATCGGCCTGCGGCATAGACACTGAATTTCATGCCCCCACCCGCTTCTCCGCTCACTATATGAAGCTTTATTGCGAAATGCAGTCCGAACTCATCCGGTCGCTGGAGATATGGATTGTTGTGGACTGAGTGCTCAGGCACAGGGTCCCTGTCGCGGGCCGGATGTCTGACCGTCCGACCGGCGTCAATCGAACGATTGTAGCGATACACACGTCCGAAAATCGGTCGGTTCGGGATCATCCCAAATCCCAGAAACCTCCAAAACAAGCGGAATTTCGATGTGGCATGCATCTTGCCTTACATAGAGTCAAAAATCTCCGGTTCGCCCTGTCCGGCGACCTGAGAAAAACCGGGAGGACGACATGAGCGCTACCGTCGCCGTGCAAAAGGCGGAACCATGCTATCGCCTGATATACCGCAGCCGCAGCCTGCTTTCCGAACAACCCGGGGATGTCGATGCCGGTCTGTCGGAGATACTTCGTGTGGCGCGCAGCAATAATCGCAAGCAGAACATTACCGGCGCCTTGATGATGTATGAGCACAAGGACTGGTTCGCCCAGGTGCTCGAAGGCACGGAGACGGAAATCAACACCCTGTTCGAGCGGATCAAGAAAGATCCCCGCCACAAGAGCGTCGAGGTTGTAGAAACAGGCGATGCGCCTGCGCGCCTGTTCGGCAAATGGGCCATGGCGCTGATTGCCGAACACGGCCAGCCCGATGCACCCCTTGTCGCAACCGCCGGCGGCATTTCCGAAGCCGCACCCTGGCAGGTTACGGAAGACCAGGAAAACGTGCTGACCCGGTTGCGTGACATCACGCGCGGCTACGGCCGCTCCTACTGACAACAGCAGCACTGACGGCATCACGTATTACGCCGCGGCCTGATATGTCCGGAGATGCGGACTATTCCGATCCGGGTTGCGGCTTGCCGCGCAGGAATGACAAGGCGCCGGGATGCCAGCTGACATCCGGGTCCTGATCCAATCTGCGCCTGTCTGTGGTCCGGGTCTGATCCAGCGTCGCAGCTATGAGCCACGCGTGCCTGGCCGGCAGACGTTCATGGGCGACCAGGAGGCGCCCGCCGATGCCTGCAAGCTGCCTGATGGAAATCGGCCCATAAGGTTCAAACCGACCCGATCCGCTCTGCATGGCGATGGCATCGGCTGTATCAAGCACCGCAACATCGAGCTGGTCCGTACCAATGAGACTTGCAAGACGTTGAGCCGTGGGCGCGCGAGCCACCCGGCATCTGGATTTCGGCAGGCTGTGCGCCAGCACTGCCGCCAGCTTTTTTGCCAGATCATATGTCGTCGGATCAGCCCGGTGTGCGCCGATCAGGAGATGCTTTTTGCGATAGACGACCCACTGCCTGTAAGGCGTGTGAGCCCCGGCCGTCTGCCAGCTGGCAAGCAGAACCGGAACCCACAGAAATTCCCGCCGGTTCACTTATCGAATACGTCGAGGTTGAGGACAGCGGTGACAACGTAGTTGGGCACGTCCACCACCTGTCCGACACGCAAGTCCACCGCGACACTGGCAAGAATATACGCCTGCTCGGCAGACAGCCCGTGCTCGCGCTGGATATAGGCAATCATCTTGATCAATGCGTCACGTGCCGCGAGCGTGAGATCTTCGGACAGATTCTCCAGGTCCTTGATTTTCTCGCTTTCCAGATATTTCAGCTGCTCCGGGATTTCACCCGCCTTTTTAATCGGGAGACCGATCGTCTGGTAGAATTTGGATGGCTCAATATCCTTGATCTGCGAGCCGCCCTCAACTTCCGGGCTGGTGATCTGGGCGCCCTGACCTTTTCGGATTTCAGTCCTGACGGTAACAACCGCACCGGTTTCGATCGCCGTGCCGGAAACCTCTCCGTCACCCTGGGCATAGTGCACGTCACCGACAAACAGGCCGCAGCCATCGATAAAGCAGGGTAAAAGGAGTGTTGTACCCACCTGCATTTGCTGGACATCCATATTGCCGCCGTTTTCGCGCGGCGGGATCGTCCGCAAACAGGCATCCTTGTGCGAGCCGTTCGGCCCGCACACAGCGCTCGGCAGTGCGCCAACCGGCTGCGGCGGAAGGGCGATGCCCTTGGCTGCGCCCAATGCCGCTTCACGCGCCAGCCACGCCTTGGTCTCAGGCTCACCGGGCAACACGCCCACCGACCCCATAAAGGCTTCGTATGGCACCTTTACGCCGGGCATTTGCTCAGAGACTGCATGGTTCCGGGTCAGTTTCCAGTTGACCAGATGGGGCTTGGTATAGATGTCGCGCAGGAAGCCAAAGCCGGGCACAATCACGGTGTACCCATATTGATCAGGTTCAATATCAACCAAAGTGATCGCCAGAACATCGCCGCGTTCTGCACCTTCTATGTGCACTGGCCCGGTCATGGGGTGGACCAGATTCAAGTCGATGGCGGCCAGATCGTCGGCGACCGAGGTCAGGTTGAGATCGGAGTCCAGCGCATCGCGGGTGTGGAAAGTGATCATGTCGCCGGGCTTCGCACGGGAAACAGCCGGAATCGCCGGATGATAGCGATTGAAGCAATTGGCATCATCGACGCAATGATTGCCTTTCTTTTCAATCACAACCTTGTTTTGCCATTTAACATCCGTCGTGTCGGCGAGCGCTACCGGCATTGCACCGGCCAGTGCAACACCGGCAGTCGCCATCAAGCTAAGCAAACCCTTCATCTCAATTCTCCCTGTTGGAGCACCGTCCACAGACCAGAGCGGAATTGTGTATGAAGGCATCGGTCCGTGACAAGGTGCCCCGCGCTGTTATTCCATGATGTGCAACGGTCGAAAACGGGGCCAGCCTGTTGCAAAGGGCCCGGATTACCAATGCCGGTCCGTGTCAACTGCGTTCCCGGACACCCACCGTAAAGCCATGAACAGCCTAAAGCCGGGACAGGGTGCCGGAGCAGTTTATCCAGGAATCCCGGCGGTACATTGCCAACCTCACGGTGTCAGCGCTGCCAGCTCATCTTCGAGAAACGCCCGCAAGGCGAGCGGCAAAGCGTGGTAGCGCGGCTCTTGTGTTTCGAGCTTGCCGGTCACGGTTTCGACCAGCGGCAATAGCTGCCGGTCAACGAAGTCTTTCTGCGCCGCATGCAAACTGCTCACCGCCGCCGCATCGCCAGCGTTGGCGTGTTCCTGAGCCGTCAGGAACTGCAGGAACTCCAGCATCACCGACAGATGGTCCGGCAGTTCGCCGCCGTCGCGGCGTTTCAGGCCGAAGTGGTCGTACCACCTGATCAGTTCCTGGTAGAGGTCGGTCTGGTCGCGTTCGGTGTGGGCCGAGGCGTGCAGGGAGACAGCCGTCTTTGAAATCGACGGGTCGAAGGCTGCCATGAAGGCGCGGGCGGCGTCTTGCGGTGGTGGCGGGACTATTGCCTCATCCAGCGCATCCGTGCCGCCATCCGGCGTCCGGAAGGCTGCAGCAAAGCCGCCATAGACGGCGGAGCGTTCAAGCGGCGTCATTGCTGCCTTGCGTGGCCGTGCCTGTACCTGCCTGCGGGCCGGAAATCCTGGTGATCTCGATGCGGGTATCGCGGTCGAAGCTGTTGGGCTGGCCTTCCAGCATGCCGACCTTGAGATGCGCGTGATCACCGGCCAGTTCCACCGGGTTGATCGGCGACGGCGACACCTCGCGCGGCGAGCCGGTGCCGGCAAACTGGTAATTCTCCCAGGCGTGATACATGAACACCTGGCCGGGGCGCATGGCGTGGGTGACCTTGACGCGCACCTCGAAGTCGCCGACATCATTGTGACAGCGCACCCAGTCGCCGTCGGCAATGCCGCGGTCGGCGGCGTCCTTGATGCCGATCATGATATAGGGTTGGCCGCGGTTTAAGCGGTTCATCAGCCGGTTGTCGCGCCACACGCCGTGAATCGACCAGCGCGTATGCCCGCCGGTCATCATCAGCGGATAGTCGCCGCCGATCGGAGGCGGCGCCTTGTAGCGCGGCAATGCCTCGTCATGTTCCAGATAGAGGTCGTTGTCGATATAGAACTGAATGCGCTTTGTCTGGGTCGGATAGGGCAGCTTGTCGTGGATATGGTAGGTCAGCGGAATGAACGGCTTGCCCTCTTCCAGCTTGCCGGCATTGCCGATGGCCAGCGGCGAGATGCCGATGGAATTGTAGCGTGCGTAACCCTTTTCCTTCTGCTCCTCCCAAGACACGTGCGACAGGTTACTGGAGGCATCGATGATGGCGCCGGCGGCCTTATCGGTATCGTCTTCCAGGAAGCGGCCGCTCATGGTCATGTCTTCGTACAGGTTGTCGAGATGCACGGTCTTGCCGAGATGCGAGACAATCGAGGTGAGGCCGCGCTCGCGGGCGCGCTTCTGCACATGCTTGGTCAGCATGGTGAAAATCCAGAAGTCGGGCTTGGACTCACCGAGCGGCTCGACTGCCTTGTTGGTGACGTGGTTGAACGGCACCAGCGGGGTGACCCATTTGTGGTCGGTAGTCTCGTACCAGGCAGCCGCCGGCAGGATGTAGTCGGCCATCTGGGCCGTGGACGACATGCGGAAATCCACCACCACCGACAGCTTCAGCTTGGGCCACAACACCTCGGTGAGCTTTTGCGAGCCGCGCACCGAGCGCAACGGGTTGGCGCAGTAATGGAACAGGATGCGCGGGTCGGTCCCGGCGGGCGGTTGCAGCGGCAGCCACTTGTTGTCGAGCGACTCTTTGACCGCTTCGCGTACCGGCTTTTTCAGGTCCGGCACCCACTTGTCCGCGGTCTCCGCCAGTTCCATGACACCGCCGTGAACCTGCCAGAACAGTGCGGCAGACGTCCAGATCGGCAGGTTGCCGCCAATGTCCTTGAACGAGTTGTTGCCGAGTTTCTTGAAGAACATTTCCGCGGTGTCACCGGCGGCAAGGTCGGTCAGAAGATCCAGCCCGATATCGGTGCCGAACTTCATCCGGTCACCATTGCGGAACCCGGAGACATAATCCTCCCAGCCGTCATTGGCCAGGAAGGCAAACGCCGAATAGCCCGCGCCGGGACGGCCCATCTGGCCCTGCAGCGCCCAGATCAGGATCATGGCGCGCTCGGTCAGGTTGCCATGAAAATACTTGTTCATGGAGCTGCCGGACACGTTCGACAGGGCCTTGGCCCTGATACACAGGCTTGCGAATTTTTTGATCACCTTGACCGGTGTGCCGGTCATCTTCGACACCGCTTCGAAGGTGTAGGGCTCGAGCCGGTCTTTCAGCAGCGAATAGACCGAGCGGACCGCGATTTTACCGCCCCCGAGGACATCGATTTCCGTGTCGACGTCCAGCTCCGGTTCCAGCGTGCCCAGCTTCAGCGACTTGGCCGGGGCCGTCATGGGGCCGCGTATCTTGTCCATGACGGTAAAGCGGTCGGTACGTCCGCCCTTGGCGTCCTTTTCCGACAGCAGCTTGCCGGTGTCGGTGCGCACGAGCAGCGGCAGGTCGGTCTGCTCGGCCACGAAGCCTTCATTGACGTGGCCGCCGAAGACGATCTCGCGGGCGACCGCCAAAGCCAGCGCCGCATCGGTGCCGGGCGCCAGCGGCACCCACAGGTCCGCCTTGATGGCGGACGGCGAATAGTCCGGCGCAATGCACACGATCTCAGACCCGTTATAACGGGCCTCGGTGAAAAAATGCGCATTGGGGATCGAGGTGACGATCGGGTTCGAGCCCCAGATCAGGATCACGTCGGAATAGAAATAATCCTCGATGGAGCGGTCCATGTAGATATTGCCGAAAGTCTCGAACGCGCCGCGATGGCCGTCGCCATTCGACGAGTTGGAGTCCAGCGAGATGGAATGGGTGAGCTGGGCAAACCGGGCCTGGCCGGCATTGGCAGCACCGACATTGATGTCCGGTCCCATGTCCCAGATGACCCGGTCGGTGCCTTCCTCGGTAACCACGTCGAGAAACTTGTCGGCGATGTCGTCGAGCGCCTCGTCCCAGGTAACCCGCTCCCACTTGCCCGAGCCGCGTTCGCCGGCCTGCTTGAGCGGATAGCGGATGCGGCTTTCCTCGTACATGCGCTTGGAAAACGAGCAGCCCTTCTGGCACCCGCGCGGGTTCATGTCCGGCACGTCTTCATTGAGCTGCGGATAATCTGCGGCCTGTTCCTCGCGGAACACGATGCCGTCGCGCACATAGACATCGAACGCACAGTGCGCCTGGTACCAGCAATTGATCATGTGGGTGCCGCGGACGGTTTTGTCCCAGGTCCACTTGTTGCGGTATATGTCGACGATTTTGGTGTAGTCAGGCGGGCGCGAACCTGCCAGTGCGGTCAGTGATTGGCCGGAACCGGCAATGAAATCCGGCAGCGCAAGCGATGCGGTGACCGCCGCTCCGGCTTTCAGAAAATTGCGCCGTGTCAGTCCGCTGGTCACTGGCTGGAGCCTCCGGGACCGCGATAGGCAATGTCGATTTCCGGGGGCACGATCACCGGCTCGCGTTCGAGCTCGGTGGCAATGCGCTCGATCTCGCGCGGATGATTGGTGAACGGGCCGAACAGGTCGAGGAAGTTTTTCGAGATCAGTGTGTCCATCAGATCCGATCCCTTGCCCGCCTGCTTGTCGGCGCGCCCCTGCTTGATGCGCTCAAGTGCGGCGCCGACTTCGGGGCCGAACAGGCTTTCCAGATAGCCCAGCGGAATGCGGTCTTCGCCGGTCGGGTTGCCGTCGTCGTCGAATTTTTCCGGCGACAGCGGTGGAATGTAGAACACGTTGGGCTCGGTCTCGTATTCCGGGTGCAGCGGCAGGGCCACCTTGTGCACATTGACCAGCTTGTGGATCGGCCCGTCCTCGTCTTCCAGGAAGCCCAGGAAACGCACCCGTCCCGGGCACTGACGCGAGCACGCGGTGGCCACGCCCTTTTCGATGCGCGGCAGGCAAAACACGCATTTCTGCGCATGGCCGGTGACGTGGTTGTAGTAGATTTCCTTGTAGGGGCACGCCGACTGGCAGAACCTCAAGCCCCGGCAATGGTCCTCGTTGATGACGACGATGCCGTCTTCCTCGCGCTTGGTTATGGCGCCGCGCGGACAGGCTTCCATGCAGGCGGGCTTGGTGCAGTGATTGCAGATGCGCGGGATGTAGAAGAAGTAGGAATTGGGATAGTCGCCAGCGCCCACGTCCTCGTCCCAGTTCATGCCCCATTGCGGTTCGTCGCCAATGGGTTTGAGCGCTTCGTTGCCGGCGCCGTCGAACAGCGCTTCCTTGTAGTTGAGTTCAAAGCCCTCGCCGAAGTCTCCCTGCGCCGGGCGCACGCCCTTTTGCGGCTCGCCGTCCTTGAAGCCGCCACCCATCTGCTCCCAGTCTTTCGGCGTACCGTGGCCGGGCGCGGTATAGACCTGGTTCCACCACATGCCTTCCTGGCCTTCGCCGGACGTCCACGAGGTCTTGCAGGCAACGGTGCAGGTCTGGCAGCCAATGCACTTGTTGAGATCGATGACCATGGCCACCTGGCGATTGCTCATTTGAGTTTCAGCTCCTTCAGGCCTCTATTGTCAGTGGCGACCAGTCAACCGACACCGCCTTGATGCCGGCGCGCTCCTCGTTGGAGCCGTTCCAGACCGCAAAACCGATCTTCGTGCCGCTGCCGGGTTTGAGCGTAGCGGCTTCCGGCCCGCCCGCAAGGGTGCGCAACATTACAATTGTCCAATACCCTTGCGACCATCCGGCGGTCACGCTCTCGCTGACAGCCGTGCCGGGGACGGAGGACCCGATGCCCCAGGCGACAACCGAGCGGATCTTGTTCTTCATGGCCTGCCACTGGATGAACTGTACCGGCTCGTCCTCATTGCCCATGGTCCACAGCACCGGCTCGCCTGTGATCGGAAACGCGATTGCCGCGCCGTCGGGAAATCCTTCACGGCCACCGGTTTCTGGTTTTTCAGAGGCCCAGCGCAGCCGCACCGCAATGCTCGTCCCGTCATGCACCGATTGCGCTTCCAAGCTGGAGAGCTGGCCGTACGCACGGTCCTGCCAGTTGGCCTGGATAAAGCCGTTGGGCTGCATTTCGACCGGCGCCGGCACCATCTCGACGGTCTCAGTGGCCACCTGCTGCCAGCCGGCCGCCGTGGTGGCCGCGTAATCGGCGATGGCTGTAATTTTCACGGACCGCAAGGGCACTGCCTCAAAACTGGTTGTGTGTCAGGTCACATATAAGGTTTGGCCAGCCAGTTGCACAGGGAATTCCGGACCCCTGCGCCATTGTGCCTCTCACCCGTGATACTGGTCTCAAGGGTATTTTACACCGGGCAGCACACAGAGCATTTCATAGAGGATATTGGCCCCGATCAGCGCCGTATTGCCGCTTGCGTCATAGGGTGGCGAGACTTCCACCAGGTCACCACCAACCAGGTTGAGCCCCCTGGCACCGCGCACGATCTCCAATGCCTGCCAGGTGGTCAGCCCACCCATTTCCACCGTGCCGGTGCCCGGCGCAAAGGCCGGATCAAGACTGTCGATATCATAGGTGAAATAGCACGGCTGATCGCCGATTTTTTCTCGCACCTGCTCCATCAGGGGTGCCATGGACTTGTACCAGCACTCTTCCGCAGTGACCACGGTGAAGCCCTGTTCGCGCGGCCAGTCAAAGTCCGCCGGGGCGTAACCGGTGCCGCGCAGGCCGATCTGGAACACCTTGTCGTTGGCCAGCAGGCCTTCCTCCACGGCGCGGCGGAACGGTGTGCCGTGGGCGATTTTTTCGCCGAACATGTGCTCGTTGATGTCGGCATGGGCATCGATATGCAGCAGGGCCACTGGCCCGTGCTTCTTATGCATGGCGCGCAGGATGGGCAGGGTCAGCGTGTGATCACCGCCCAGCGTCAGCGGCACGCAATCCTGCGCCAGAATGCGGTCATAGGCCTTCTCGATGATTTTTACCGACTTCTTCAGGTCGAACGTGTTGACCGCCACATCGCCGATATCGGCAACCTGCAATGAATCGAACGGCGCTGCTCCGGTCGCCATGTTGTAGGGCCGCAGCATGCAGCTCTCCGCCCTGATCTGGCGCGGGCCGTGCCTTGTGCCGGAGCGGTTCGAGGCGCCGATGTCCATGGGCACGCCGACGAAGCAGGCATCCAGGCCGCGGGCCGTCTTCGCCGTGGGCAGGCGCATCATGGTGGCGGGTCCGGCAAAGCGCGGCATGTCGTTGCCACCCAGCGGCTGGTTGTAACCTTGGGCCATGTTGGTCAGTCCTTCTTGTCTGCCTTTGCGTTCAGGCCACGATAGGACTGAATAACCTGGCTGTCATCAGCCCTGCCGAGGCCAGCACCTGAAGCCGCCAGGAACATCTGGTGCGCTGCTGCCGACAAGGGCAGCCCGTGGCGCGCGGCACGGCCGTGATCCAGCACAATCCCCAAGTCCTTCACGAAAATATCCACGGCCGAGCGAACCTCGGGGTCATCTTCCAGCATGCGGGGTCCGCGGTCATTCAGCATCCAGCTCGAAGCAGCTGAAACGGACACGATATCAAACACCGATTTCGGGTCGACGCCTGCGGCCTCAGCCAGTTGCAGTGCTTCTGCAGCGGCAGCAATGTGAACACCGCACAGCAACTGGTTGACCAGCTTGGCGGTGGAGCCCGCGCCATGATCCTCGCCGACGTGAAACACGTTCCTTCCGACTACGTCGAGCACCGGCTTCGCCTTTTCGAACACGTGCGCCGGGCATGACGACATGATGGTCAGGGTACCCGTCTCGGCACCGCCAACACCGCCTGAAACAGGCGCATCCACCAAAGTGAGCTGATGTTGGCCCAACTTGTCGCCCAGCGCCCTGGCCTGGGCCGGTGGCTGGGTGCATGAGGCAATGACACAGGCACCTGACGGCAGCTTTTCCACCGCCTTGCCGGCGCCGAACAGGACATCGTCGGCCTGATCGCCATTGACCACCATCAGCACGAAAAAGTCTGCGGCTTTCGCGGCTTCCGCCGCGCTGCCGGCCACCAGGCCGCCGTGCCCGGCAAACGCCTTCAACGCGCGCTCGTTGAAGTCGAACGCGGTAACTTCGTGACCCGCCTTTACCAGATTGACCGCCATGGGAAGTCCCATGGCGCCCAAACCGATAAAACCTATGTTCATGCTTGTGCCTTCAACTCTATGCGCCGGGCATGCAGAACCGGTTCGGTATAACCGGACGGCTGCTTGCGGCCTTCGAACACCAGGTCACAGGCTGCCTTGAAGGCGATGGAGTTGTCAAAGTCATCGGCCATGGGCCGGTAGGCCGGATCACCGGCGTTCTGCTGGTCGACGATCGCCGCCATCTTCTTCATGGCTTTCATCACCTTGCCCCGGGTGACAACCTTGTGGCGCAGCCAGTTGGCCAGGTGCTGGGCTGAAATCCGCAATGTGGCGCGATCCTCCATCAGGCCGACATTGTTGATGTCCGGCACCTTCGAGCAACCAACGCCCTGGTCGACCCAGCGCACCACATAGCCCAGAATGCCCTGGCAGTTGTTCTCGATCTCGTTCTGGATTTCCTTGCGGTCCCAGTTCGGATTGGGCGCCAGCGGAACGGACAGGATGTCTTCCAGCGTTGCCTTTTCGCGCGTGGCCAGCTGTTTCTGGACGTCCGTGACGTTGACCTGGTGGTAGTGGGTTGCGTGCAGCGTAGCCGCGGTCGGCGACGGCACCCAGGCGGTGTTGGCACCGGCTTTCGGGTGCACGATCTTCTGGTCCAGCATGTCCGACATCAGGTCCGGCATGGCCCACATGCCCTTGCCGATCTGGGCGGCACCGGGCAGGCCGCATTCAAGACCCACATCCACGTTCCAGCGCTCGTAGGCGTCGATCCAGGTCGAGGCCTTCATGTCGGCCTTGCGGATCATCGGGCCTGCTTCCATGGAGGTATGGATCTCGTCGCCGGTGCGGTCAAGGAAGCCGGTGTTGATGAAGAACACGCGCGAGCGCGCAGCGCGAATGCACTCCTTGAGATTGACAGTAGTGCGGCGCTCTTCGTCCATGATGCCCATCTTCACGGTGTTGCGCTTCATGTCGAAGGCCTTCTCGATCGCAGTGTAGAGCTGATTGACCAGGGCGGCTTCCCTGGGCCCGTGCATCTTGGGCACGACCACATAGATCGAGCCCTTGCGCGAGTTCCTGAAGCCGCCATTGGGGCCCACATCGTGCAGGCCGATTGCCGTATTGACCAGCGCGTCGAGCAGGGTCTCGGGTATATCGTTGCCGTTACCGTCCTTGATGGTGCCGATGGTCATCAGCAGACCGACATTGCGCACCAGCATGAGCGAACGTGAGTGCAGCGACAGGGGCTTGCCGTTGACGGCGGTGTATTCGCGGTCTGCAACCAGCTTGCGGGTAATCGCCCTTCCGCCCTTTTCAAACGTGTCGGCGAGATCACCCTTCATCAGGCCAAGCCAGTTGCGGTACACGACCAGCTTGTCTTCGGTGTCGACGGCAGCAACAGAGTCCTCGCAATCCATGATGGTCGACATGGCGCTTTCGATGACGACATCGGCCACGCCGGCATCATCTCCGCCGCCGATGACATGGCTGCGGTCGACGACGATCTCGATGTGCAGGCCGTTATTGACCAGCAGGATCGATGTCGGATTGGCCTTGTCACCCTTGAAGCCCTTGTACTGGGCGTTGTCGACCAGGCCGGTTACCGAACCGGATGACAGCGACACGGCCAGCTTGCGTCCCTTGATGAAGTAACGTGTCACATCGGCATGGCTGCCGCCGAACAGAGGCGCGGCGTCGTCAAGAAACTTGCGCGCCCAGGCGATGACCTTTTCACCGCGCACCGGGTTGAAACTGCCGGCGCGGTCGGCACCGTCTTCTTCAGAAATGGCGTCCGTGCCATACAGCGCATCATACAACGAACCATACCGTGCGTTGGCGGCATTCAGCGCATAGCGTGCATTCATGACGGGCACAACGAGCTGTGAGCCTGCCACTTTGGCGATCTCGTCATCGGTATTGCGCGTGGCAATCCTGCAATCGCCCTTGTCAGGCACGAGATAGCCGATTTCTTCCAGGTAGCCGCGGTAGGCGGCGGGGTCAATCGCCTGTCCGGCCCGCTGCCGGTGCCAGCGGTTAAGCTTGTTCTGCAGCGATTTCCGCTTGCGCAACATGCTGGCAATCTTGGGCGAGAACTTGTGAATGATCTCATCTGCTGCCGACCAGAAGCTGTCGGGTTCAACACCGGTTCCCGGCAATGCCTCGGTGTTCACGAATTCATAGAGTTCTTTCGCGACGGTCAACCCGCCGTGCTTCACAGTCTCAGCCATGTAGAGATTTCCTGATTTGTCTCGATTATGGGCGCATTCAACACGCCAGAGCCGTCATTTCAACGATTCATTCCACTATGTGGCGGGTTTTGGCGGCATATTCTCACGCATTAATGATGTGGCATCATGTATCTACCCATCTGAACCTGTTGCGGTATATTCGAGGACAGTCCATATAAGAGCTATATGGGAGCGGGCAACCCATCGAAGTACCGATACCGGAGGAATGAAATGCGTTTTAAGTTTGTAATCGCCGTCGCTGCAGCGCTTGGTGCCATGTCAACCGGCGCGTTCGCAGAAGGCGATGCGGCCAAAGGCGAAAAAGTCTTCAAGAAGTGCAAGGCGTGCCATGCGGCTGATAAAGCAAAGAACAAGGTCGGTCCGCATCTGGTCGGCATTATCGGGCGTAAGGCAGGATCAGTGGAAGGCTACAAATACGGCAAGGGCCTTACCGCAGCTGCTGAAAAAATCGGCGAGTGGGACGAAGCCAAGCTGGCGGACTACCTTGCCAACCCCAAGGAATATATCGGCGGAAAGTCAAAGATGACCTTCAAGCTGAAAAAGGAAGACCAGCGCAAGGACGTTGCGGCCTACCTGGCGTCCCTGAACAAGTAACTTCGATTTCCGATTACAATGAAAAGCCGGCAGAAAACTCTGCCGGCTTTTTTGCGCCCCCCAATCCTCAACTTCTAGTTGAGTAGCTTGCCTGGCAGCCACATGGCCAATTGCGGGAAGCTCATGACCAGCCCGAGGCCGATCAGCTGCAGAATCACAAACGGAATGATGCCGCGATAGATCTGTTCGATCTTGATCGACTTGGGCGCCACCGCCTTCATGTAGAACAGGGCGAACCCGAACGGCGGGGTCAGGAACGATGTCTGCAGGTTGACCGCCAGCAGGATGGCAAACCAGTACACCACATCCTGCTTGGCCACATGGTCGCCAAAGTCGAGCAGGCCGATAATCGGTGAGAACACCGGCAGCACGATCAGGGTGATCTCGATCCAGTCGAAGAAGAAGCCGAGGAAGAAGACGATCGCCATCAGCAGGAACAGCAGGCCCCACGAGCCAAGTCCCAAGGAGTCGACCAGGTGAATGACGATGTCGTCGCCACCCAGTGACCGGAACACGAACGAGAACAGTGTGGCACCGATGAAAATACCGAACAGCATGCCGTTGGTCAGCGCGGCGCGGTAGACGACCTGGGTGAGAACGCCCCAGTAGCCGGTCAATCTTTCGCGGAAGGACATGCCTTCAATCTTGTCACCCAGGTCAACATCCGCCTGGCCTTCAAACTGCATTTCCGGAACACCCAGCGACGGCAATACGACAAGGTTGACGAAGGCCAGCAGGATGGCGCCCATGGCACCGACACCGGCAGCTTCTGTCGGCGTTGCGAAGCCACCCAGAATTGATCCCAGGACCAGCACGATCAATACCAGCGGCGGGATGAAGCTGCGCAGCACCATAATCGCTACACCAATCAGGGATTGCGGCCCCATATCGGTAGGCAGCTTGGGCGCCAGCTCCTTGTTAACAGTGCAGCGCGTCATGATGTACAGGCAGTACATGACCGACAGCATGAAACCAGGGATGACCGCGGCCACGAACAGGTTGCCGACCGACCGGCCCAGCAAGTCGGCCATGATGACCAGCATGATCGACGGCGGGATCAGAATGCCCAGCGTGCCGGATGCCGCAATCGTACCGGTTGACAGTGTTGGTGCGTAGCCGCGCTTCTGCATCACCGGCAGCGCCAGCAGTGTCATCATGACGACAGAGGCGCCGATGATGCCGGTGGTGGCTGCAAGTATGGTCCCCATGATGGTGACCGCCAAAGCAAGCCCGCCGGGTACCCGGCGCAGCAGCACCTGCAGGCAGTTCAGAAGGTCACGCGCGACGCCGGATCGCTCCAGCATGGTGCCCATAAAGATGAACATCGGAATTGCGGTGAGGATCAGATTTTCAGCTATGGCCCCGAAAATACGCGATGGAATGGCACCGAACTGCGGCCAGTCGAACAACCATGGGTCGATCAGGATGGCCAGGAAGGCAAAGCCCAGGCCGATGCCGCCCAGCACGAACGCCACCGGATAGCCGGAGAAAAGCAATATTGCCAACGCTGCGAACATCAGCAGCGGAAGAGACTCAGCGAGCGTCATGACTAAATGTCTCCCCCAACCGTCTCGGCAATCTTGTCATCCGGCAACTTGCCGAGAAAACCAGCGGTGGACTTTATGAGTTGTGAAACGCCGGCAAGGCCGAGCAACAGGAACAGGATCGGCAGGGCGGATTTCAATAACCAGATATGCGACAACCCGATCACCGACTTTGACGCCTCGCCTTCGTAAAAAGAGGCCAGCGCATAGCTGTAGCAGTAAATGCCGGCCACAACGGCGTAGGAGATCAGGAAGAACAGGCAGCCGAACATCTCGATGGCGTATTTCGCCTTGAGTGGAAGCCTGTCCCTGACCAGGTCAATGCGGACATGACCCTGCTTGGTATAGGTGTAACCGATCAGCAGCGCGAACAGAAATGTGTGCAGCCAGTACTCGGATTCCTGAACCATTGTCGAATTGAGGCCAAACGGTTTCGGTACACCAAAATACCGGGTCAGCACATCGTAACAAACCACGATCACCAACGCCAAACCGAACCACATGCCAATTTTTGCGCATGTTTCAAGAAGCCGGTCTATGCCAGCACTTAGTTTGAATAATCCACCCACAGCCCTGCCCTTTTTGAGGATCAACTCCACTGATCGAACATGGTAACCGGCCCGATGACATCACCTCACGTGATAAGCACCGGGCCGGCAACAGTTTGTCAGCTTGTATCAGCCTACTTCAAGTAGCCAAGATTTTTCCAGTCTGCATATTCACCACGGAACTTCTGCAGATTGTCCCAGGCTTCCTTGAATGCCGGATCGCCGGCGGCGATTTCCACAACCAGGCCTTCCCAGGTTTCCTTGAGCTTGGCAAGATCGGCATCCGACCAGGTGTGAACCGTAACACCCTTGGATTTCAGCTCCGCCAGAGCCGCACCCTGAATGTATTCGCCTTCGGCCATACCGAGCGCGTAGTTGGCGAGGCATGCGACCTCAATGATTTTCTTCTGCTGATCAGTCATGGAATTCCACTTGTCCATGTTGATCATCAGCTCAAACGAAGTCGCCTGCTGATGCCAGCCGGGGAAGTAGTAGTGCTTGGCGATCTGGTAGAAGCCGAGATTCAGGTCGATGGCAGGCATCGAAAACTCGGTTGCGTCAATGGTGCCGCGCTCGAGCGCCGGATAGATGTCGGCCGCTCCAAGCAACTGGGTGTCCACGCCGAGCTTCTGCATGACCTTCGCACCCAGGCCGAAGAAACGCATCTTCTTGCCCTTCAGGTCGTCGATGGACTTGAGCGGCTCACGGAACCAGCCCGAAGCTTCCGGTGCAATAACACCGCAGATGAGGGAGTGAATGTTGTGCTTGGCATACACCTTCTGCATCAGCTTTTCGCCGTCACCGTGGAGCAGCCAAGCGCCATATTCACGCGCATCCGGTCCAAATGGAACGGCCGAGAACAGCGCCAGAGATGGCTCCTTGCCCTGCCAGTAGCCGGGTGTTGACCAGGCTGCATCAACCGAACCGTTCTTGACGGCATCGAACACTTCCAGCGCCGGTACCAGTGCACCAGGCTCAAAGTACTTGATCTGCACTTCACCGCCGGACATGCCATTGATGTTGGCTTCCAGTTTTTTACCCAGCGTACCCAGCTGGGTCAGGCTCGACGGATAGGTCGACGCCATCTTGAGGCGAATTGGATCAGCCATCGAGCTGACTGCCGACATGGCAACCATGGATGCGCCGACAACAGCCGCCGTAAGTAACTTCTTCATGTGCAGATTCCTCCCTTGCACGTTTACACTTCACACACCGCCTGATCTTGAGTGACAGGCATCCGTCAAAATGCATTCCCAAAAATTCAATCCAGCCCGACCCTGTGCAATACTCCCGTTCGCATCAAACTCAGGTTGCAGCGAACACAAAGCCTGCCGTCATGGTAGGCAACACCTCAGGTGTCTGAGCAATTGGACAATTAACTTGACCAATTTGCAAGACCCTTGTTTGATCTATGTCAAATTTAACGAATTAAGACCGGAGGTCGGTTGAATGTTTCACCCTGTGGGGCAGGAACGGGTATCAGCGGAGATCGTTCACCAGATAGAACGGTTGATACTGGAAGGTGTGCTTCGCCCCGGTGACAAGCTGCCTGCGGAACGCGACCTGGCCGGAGAGTTCGGTGTTTCACGTCCCACCTTGCGAGAGGCACTGGGGCAACTGGAAGCGTCAGGACTGCTCACGGCAAGACAGGGCGGCGGCACCTATATCGCCAATGTCATGCATTCCATTTTCGGAGAGCCGATTATCGGCCTGTTCGGAAAACACGAGAAGGCAACGGGTGATTATCTGGAATTCCGCGAGGGAATTGAGGCCCAGGCAGCCCGCTGGGCAGCCCAGCGCGCCACCAGCGCAGATCATGAAATCCTGACCTCAGTCATGACACGCATGGAAGCCGCGCACGAGAAGGAAGATCCGGATGAGGAAGCCCAGCTGGACGTCGAGCTGCACATCGCGGTCAGCGACGCCAGCCATAACATCGTGATGATCCAGTCATTGCGCTCCATCTACAATCTCCTGGAACACGGTGTTTTCTACAATCGCTACCTGCTGTACGGACACAAGGGCGGGCGTGATGCGCTGCTTGAACAGCACCGAGCCATCTATGACGGGGTGATGGCGCGCGATCCGGACCGGGCTGAGGCAGCGGTGCGGGCGCATATGAAATCCGTTGGCGCGGCGTGGCGTGAAAGCGATGCGGAGGCGATCAGAATTCAAACGGCCGAACGCCGCCTCAACCGGCACAACATCCAGAAGTAGGCCGCCAATGCCCTTGCAGAACAGAGTCAGGCCGGATGGTGAGATTGTCTCCTCGCCGGCGCGCGGGATACTGATGGGCAACCGGGGCGGCAAGCTGCATGACCCTGAGACCAGAACCCTGGTGAGGACACAAAGCTCAAGGCAGTGGATCACTTGCGTGCTGCAGTTCAAGGCGCGCCAACGCCAGGTGATGGGCAAGGGATATACGGAACTGTTTTTCATGGACGAGGTGACCGCACTGGCCGCCGGCCACCGGCCGTGCTTTGAATGCCGGCGCAAGGATGCGCTATTGTTTCGCTCGGCGTGGCAATCCTCAAAGACACTTACCGCGCCACCGTCGGCACCCGACATGGACCGGGAATTATCCGCCGAACGCCGGATGAATGGCGGTGCAAAAATCACCTGGACCGGCAGGGCCGGTACTTTGCCGGACGGCGCTATGGTTCGTATTGATGACAACATCCTGGCCATTCGTGACCGGAAATTCCTGCCCTGGACGGCGTCCGGATACCGCGCCGGCATACCTCTTGATCTGAATCTCGACGTTGAGGTTTTGACACCGCCGACAATCGCGCGCATTTTGCACGCGGGTTATCAACCGATCTGGCACCCGAGTATCAGGGACGCCGGAGATTAATTCTAAGAGGCAATCAGAAATGAAGCTTGTACGTTATGGCAGGGCCGGCAAGGAAAAGCCGGGCCTGATCGATGCTGATGGAAAACTGCGTGACCTGTCGGCGCGCATTGACGACATCACGCCGGACCAGCTGTCCGACAAGGCGCTGGCCAAACTCGCCAAGATCAATCCGGCCCGCCTGCCGCTGGTCAAGGGCAAACCGCGCTTCGGTCCACCGCTGAGCGGCATCGGCAACTTCGTCTGTGTCGGCCTGAACTACACCGATCATGCCGAGGAAACCGGCCATCCCATTCCTACCGAGCCGGTCATTTTCTCCAAGCACACAAGCTGTATTTCCGGCGCCAATGATGATGTGGTGCTGCCCAGGAAATCGGTGAAGACCGACTGGGAAGTGGAGATCGGGTTTGTCATCGGGACCGAGGCCAAGAGCGTTTCGCAGGCCAAGGCGCTGAGCCATGTGGCCGGGTATTTCGTGTGTAATGACGTGTCCGAGCGCGAGAACCAGATCGAACACGGCGGGCAGTGGGTAAAGGGAAAGTCACACGACACGTACGGCCCGATCGGCCCGTGGCTGGTGACCCGCGACGAAGTTCCAAACCCGCAGAAACTCAACCTGTGGTGCGACATAAACGGCGAGCGCATGCAGGACGGCACCACGAAAAACATGATCTTCCCGATCAAGTTCATCGTGTCCTACCTGTCCCAGTTCATGACCTTGCAGCCAGGGGACATCGTCATTACCGGTACACCGGCAGGTGTCGGGCTAGGCATGAAACCGCCGGTGTTCGTGAAGCCGGGTGACGTCATGGAGCTTGGTATTGACGGGCTCGGCTCACAGCGCCAGACGGTTGTACGCGGCAAGGTCTGATGAAAAGCGGGCGGGACGTTTCGGCTTATTCCTGAGGCGGACCGCCCTTGAGCCATTCGTCCCGGCCACTGCCGGTCACCTCGGGCAACCGCGAGACACCGTGTTCCTCCATCCGGTCGATCAGGCCCTGCAGGATGTCCGCGACAAGTTGCGGTCCCTGATAGACCAGCGCCGAATACAGCTGCAGCAGCGAAGCACCGGCCCGCAGTTTCTGCCAGGCATCTTCGGCGCTCGCAATGCCGCCGGCACCTATCAACGCCACTTTGCCTTTGGTCATGGAGTGCATGCGGGCCAGCTGCACCGTCGATAGCCGGAACAGCGGTGTGCCGGACAATCCGCCTGCCTCGTCCTTGTGCTTCGACTTCAGCGGCGGGCGGGAAATCGTCGTGTTGGATACAATGACCGCATCCACCTTCATCTTCAGGCAAACCGCGGCAATGTCCTTCAGTTCTTCTTCCACCAGGTCTGGCGCTATTTTAAGCGCCAGCGGCGCCCGGCACCCGTCTTCGTCCGCTGACGCGTCGATGGCATCGCGAACCCTGCCGATGAGAGTTTCCAGTTCGCCCTTTGACTGCAGCGCGCGCAGGCCCGGCGTATTGGGTGACGAGACATTGACCGTGATGTAACTCGCCAGCTTGTTGAAAACAGCCGCGCCCAGCGCGTAGTCGGCAATGCGGTCTTCAGAGTCCTTGTTGGCGCCGAGATTGACGCCGACAATTCCGCCGCGATCGCCGCGATCCGCCAGGCGCCCGAATACCCGCGGATGACCGTCATTGTTGAATCCCATGCGGTTGATCACGGCCTTGTCTTCGGGCAGGCGGAAAAGGCGCGGTTTTTCATTTCCCTTTTGCGGGCGCGGGGTCACCGAACCGATTTCCACAAATCCGAAGCCCAGGCGCAACATGTCGTCGGGCACCTCGGCGTTCTTGTCGAAACCGGCGGCAAGGCCAAGCGGGTTTGGAAAGTCGAGCCCCATGCAATTCACCTGCAGGCGCGGGTCGTCCGGGACGGCACCTGCGGTCAACAGTCCCGAGCTCAGCGTGGCTATGGTCAGGTCGTGGGCGGTTTCAGGGCTGAAGGCATGCAGGACGGGGCGCGCCAGGGAAAACAGGCGGCTCATGTCAGGTCATCCGGAAACTCGTGGGCGCCTGCCTCATTCAGCGGCAATGGCCAGGAACGCACAACCGATGACACCGGCAGTGGCTTGTAGAGGTGCGGAAACAGGGCACCACCCCTTGATGCTTCCCATTTCAGGCCCGGGTCCAGGCTCGCGGTGTCAACGGCAAGCAGCACCAGATTATCCTGCCCGGCAAAATGCCTGGCTGCCGTTTCGCGCATCTGATCTTCAGTGGAAAAATGAATAAAGCCATCTCGTTTGTCATCGCGAGAACCGCCATATCGGCCGCATGCGCGTGCGGCATCCCACTCGTCCCTGTCGATTATTTTGTAGATGACCGTCATGCTGGCAGCGAACCTATTCGCCGGGCAATCGCAAAACAAGAAGACAATTGGCAAGCTTGTGCATTAACTGCTGCAACGCTACAGTTTCCGCCAATGTCAAAGCAGTCAGGATGCATTTTCGGGGGGAGCAATTGCGACCGGATGCCTTCCTGGGAGAGACGGCCTTGTTTTCACATTCGCAGATCTGGCAGGCCATCGACCGCCTTGCTGAAGCAAACGGCATGTCGGCGTCCGGACTGGCCAGGGCAGCCGGGCTGGACGCCACCGCCTTCAACAAGTCAAAACGCGCAACACCGCACGGCAGAGCGCGATGGCCGACAACCGAAAGCATCGCCAAATGCCTTGCGGCAACCCGCACCGGCCTGAACGAGTTTGCCGGACTGGTTGACGGCACGCAGCGGGCAGTTCCCTGCATCAGCATGACACGCTCCGGGGCAAGCGACTTGTTCGATGAGGCAGGCAGGCCTGCAGGTGACGGCTGGAACCGGACCAACCTGTCCGGTATTGATGATCCGAGCGCCTATGCCCTCAACATCAGCGACGACACCATGAAGCCGGTCTATCGCGACGGTGATACGATCATTGTGTCACCGGCAGCATCGGTGCGGCCTGGCGATCGCGTTGTCGTCAAAACACGCGATGGTGAGCTGCTGGCCAGGCGGCTGCTGCGCGACACTGGCGCGACAATTGAGCTTGCCTGTTTCAACCCACAGCAGCCCACGCTCGTCATTGCGCGCGATGATATTAAATGGATGGCACGAATCGTCTGGACCAGCCAATAAACAGATTACAAATCCGCTGATGCCGAGGCTGCGTTAAGACCACATGGATTCATTGACACAAGTGTTGCTCGGGGCCTCGGTTGCCGAGCTGGTCATTGGCCGCGCCATCGGGCGCAAGGCTACCTTGTACGGCGCCATGCTGGGAACGCTGCCGGATCTCGATGTTCTCGTACCCTTTGGCGGGGCCATTGAGGACTTCACCTATCATCGCGGGTTTTCCCACTCATTGCTTGTTCTCAGCGCCGCTGCGCCGGTGATCGGCTGGGCTCTGCACAAGCTGCACGGCGCGGCCAGTCTCAGGCTCTGGATAGCGATGGCCTGGCTGGTGCTGATCACCCATCCGCTGCTCGACAGTTTTACCGTCTATGGAACCCAATTGTTCTGGCCGATTACCGAATACCCAGTGTCGGGATCGTCTACTTTCATCATTGATCCGGCCTATACGCTATGGCTGGCGATAGGGGTAATCGCGGTTCTTGCCTTGAACCGGCAAAACCTGCTTGGCTACAAGGTGAACGCCATCTGTCTGGCACTGGCGAGCAGCTATCTGGCCTGGACCATGGCGGCCAAGGCCCATGTCACCGACATTGCCGAGCGCTCGATGCAAAAGCAGGGGCTCACCCACAATCACCTGCTGTCCACCCCGGCACCGTTCAACACACTGTTGTGGCGCTTCGTGGCCATGCAGGACGATGGTTATTATGTGGGGTACTACTCGGTTTTCGACGAGACAAAAGACATCCGGTTCACCCGCTATGAGAGCCGGACCGACCTGCTGCAACCACTGGCCGACAACTGGTATGTCAAACGCCTGCAGTGGTTCAGCCACGGTTTCTACCGGGTATCGCAACCCTCACCGTCCGAAGTGATGATCACCGATCTCAGAATGGGCGTGGAAGACGCCTATGTGTTCAGCTTCAAGATTGCCGACATTGCCGCAGACGGCAGCCTGAAACCTGCTAATGAGCGGGTGCCGGTCAAGCGCGTTACATCCCGCCTGTGGCTGTTCTGGGACCGCATCTGGGACAGTTCCGTAAACCTGGCACCATAAAAACCATAGCAGTTATGCACACGAGGTAATTGTGTTGCGCGTCGTGATGTCCTATCCGGCAGCGATGAAAGCACCGACACAACCCCTGGGCATGGCGGAATTCGTCACCATGCTGGCGACGATGGTCTCGATCCTGGCCCTGTCCATTGATGCCATGCTGCCGGCGCTGGAGCAGATCGGCAGCGACCTCGGTGTTACGGATGCCAATGATACGCAACTGATCGTGTCGGGCATGTTCCTGGGCTTTGCCGCCGGTCAGATCGCAGCCGGGCCGCTGTCGGACAGTTTCGGCCGCAAGCCGGTCATCTATGGCGGGTATGTCATTTTCATCGCGGGTTGCATCATGTCGATGACGGCGACAGTGTTCGAGGTCATGCTGGCAGGCAGGGTGCTGCAGGGCCTGGGCGCAGCAGCGCCGCGCATTGTCAGCCTGGCCCTGGTGCGTGACGGCTACGAAGGCCGGGCCATGGCGCGCATCATGTCCATCGTCATGGCGATCTTCATCCTGGTGCCGGCTATCGCGCCGTCCGTCGGCGAGGCGGTTTTGCTGGTTGCCGACTGGCGGGCGATTTTCGGCCTACTGCTGTTGATGGCGATCATCGCATCGGTCTGGTTCGCGACCCGTCAGCCTGAAACCCTGGCCGTATCGGAGCGCCGGAAATTTTCGTTGCGAAATATTGCCGGCGGCATTCGGGAGGCCTGCGGGTTCCGTGCCGCGGTAGGTTATACGATCGCATCAGGCATCATATTCGGCGCTTTTCTCGGCTATCTGAGTTCCGCGCAACAGGTGTTCCAGACCGTCTACGGCACCGGCAAGCTGTTTGCCATCTACTTCGGTGTTGCCGCGCTTGCCATCGGTGCCGCCAGCATCTTCAACTCTAGCGTCGTGATGCGGCTTGGCATGCGCTTCATGACCTGGCGCGCCCTTTTCGGCGTGACCCTGATGTCAGCCCTGTTCCTGCCGGTCGTGTGGCAGTTCGACGGGGTGCCGCCACTATGGACATTCATGGTGTGGCTGCTGGCAGCTTTCTTCGCGACCGGCATCCTGTTCGGCAATTTCAATGCAATGGCGATGGAACCACTGGGCCACATGGCCGGACTGGGTGCTGCCTTTGTAGGGTCGGTCTCGACCTTCATCTCGCTGCCGCTGGGCTGGGCAATCGGCCACTGGTTCGACAATACGGTGGTGCCGCTGATCGCGGGTTTCGCAATTCTGGGCGCGATATCACTTGTTGTCATGTGGTGGACAGAGCGCGACATCCCGTGAACGGGTTATTTTATGCCCGCTTCAGCATATGGCTCGTTGCGGTGCACCCGGCCGATTTCCATACGTTCCAGGTCAAGAGACTGATACCTACCGGTTAGCGCAAGCTCACTCAGCGCACGGCCGACTGCGGGCGCATGCATGATCCCGTGGCCGGAAAAGCCGCATGCCGTGATAATGTTGTCATGACCGGGCGAGTATTTCCCGATGATCATGTTTCCGTCCAGCGTGTTCTGGGCGTAATGGCCTGCCCAGCTTCTGAGCAGGCTCAGTTCCTCGAAACTGGGCACCAGCGACGCCAGCATCGGCCACACGGTTTCCTCAAAGTAGTTGGCGAAGAAGCCGGTATAGATGTCATCGACAAAACCCGGCTCAATATCAAAACTTGGCCGGCCGCCGGCAAAGCCGGCGCCTTCAGGGCGGAAGAACATGCCGCTTTCATCCTTGACCAGCGGGAGCGGCTCGAGCTCCCGGGAGCATTTCCAGAAATGCTGCACCCGGCACATGGGCACAACCGGCAGATGGGCCCCGGTCATGGAAGCAAGCGAGGCGACCCATGGGCCTGCCGTGTTGATGAAAAAATCCGCCTCAACCATTTCACCGGTATCCAGCTGCAGGGAAGTCACAGCGGTGTCGGACGTGTTGATTGCCATAACCCCGGCCTTGCGGTAATCAACACCCAAGTGGGTGGCGGCACGGCGAAATCCCCACAAACCGGCACTCGGATCGATCCAACCATCGTCGGGCGTATGGCAGCCCAGGACAATATCGCTGCGTTGAATGGACGGAAAGCGCCGCCTGATTTCAGGATAGTCGATCAGTTCAGCCTTCGCCCCCAACCCGGACTGAAGTTCCTGATTGCGGCGCAGGGTTTCCTCGCCGTTCGAAGTAACGACTAACAGGTATCCCTGTTCACGAAAATTGATATCCGGCATATCCGGGATATCAATCATCTGGCGGGCAAACGACTTGTAGAAGTCCAGGCTGAAACCCGACATTGCAATATTCTCAGGCACGCTGAATTGCTGACGGATGCCGCCTGCGCCCTGCGGCGTGGTGGCATCGGCATAGGTCGGATCCGGTTCAATGACAGTGATTGATCCTGCCTGGCCGCTGCGAGCCAGAAAGTAGGCGGTTGCAGATCCCATAATTCCGCCACCGATGATTGCAATTGAGGTTTTCAAATTGCCGGACTCCATCATTGCCGGGCGGGCAAACTCAATCCCTAACCGATCTTCCACATTTCGCGTGGCGCGCGCGTGGTCAGCAGGCGACAACCGTCTTCGGTAATGACCACGTTTTCCTCATGCACCAGCATCTTGCCGTCGCCATAGTCCATGCCGGGCTCGATGGTCATCACCATGCCCGGCTCGAGCACGGTCTCGTCACCGGCCATGTTCGATGGCGGTTCAGTCAACTGCAGACCGAGCCCGTGGCCGAGGCGGCCGACATTGCCGCCTGTCGCTCCGGCATCAGCCATCACCGACACCATGGCCGCAGCAAGGTCTGCCGGCGTTGCACCGGGGCATGCAGCGGCTATGCCGGCTTCGGTCGCGCGCCAGACGATATCTTGCGTTTTCCTGGTTTCGTCGTCGACGTCGCCGCAAGCAAAATTGCGGTCGAAATCGCAGAAATAGCCGTCAAAGGTGGCGCCCAGATCGATGAACATCACATCGCCCGGACTGAGATTCCGGTCGTTTGGGCCAACGATGATCTGGTCATAGCCACCGGCACCTGCCGTCACTGCCATGAACGGTATGGCGTCAGCGCCTTGCCTGGTCAGTTCGGCCCGGAACGTGCGGGCGACTTCATGCTCGTTCATGCCGTCAGACAATTGCCCCGGCAGCGCGGCATAAGCATCGCTGCCGATCCGGCAGGCGCGTTCAATCTTTGCAATTTCCGCCGGTGACTTGACCATCCGCAACCGCCAGATGAGCGGTGATGCATCAGCAAACTCAATGCCGCTGCAGGCAGCCCGGATGCGGTCAAAGTCGGCAATCGGCATGCGAATGACACTCTCGCGGCCCATCTCCCAGCCAATGCGGCCGTAGGTGCGCGGGCAGTCGGCCAAAACCTTGGCCATTGCCGACACGCCATCGTCTTCCGGCTGCGGCGCCGGCCAGGTGCGGATGTCCTTTACCCAGGTTTTGGCGATGCCGGGTTCGCCGATGGTCGGAATAACCGCAATTGGTTCACCTGCACGCGGCAGGACAAGAAACCAGGGGCGTGTCGGGCTTTCCCAGAACTGGGTTGCAAACCCGGCAAAATAGCGCCAGTTGGGTGGAGCGGTGATGACGATCGCATCCAGGCGCCGGACGGTCATTTCCGACTGTGCCCGCGCCATGCGCGCCTCAAACTCTGAAAGTTCAAACCCGCGCGCAGCTGTCATCACGCAGCCCCCCTGACCAGGTCACCGGCCAGCGCGCGATCGATCAGGGCGCGGGTTTCATCGACGCCGTAAAGCGCCACAAACGAGCCAAACCGCGGGCCCTGCTTTTCTCCAAGGAGGATTTCATAGAGCGTGTTGAACCAGGCCAGCGATACGCCGACGGAGCCGTCCTTGTTCTGCTTGGTGTAGGGCTCGCGGCGGCCGACATCATAGATTGCCGACTGGATGTCCTGCGGCGTCGAGCCTGCCGGCAACTGCGCCAGCGTGTCGGACAAATCACGAAGAGCCGTGGCTTCGTCGGCAGTGGCCTCGCGGTATTGCTTTGCCGGCCTGACAAAGTCCTCAAAGTAGCGCAGTGCAAAGCCTGCCAGCTGATCCACATGCGGATGCGTCTCCGGCGTGGTGTCGGGCGAATAGCGCTGGATGAAGGCCCACAGGCCGTCCTTGGTTTCAGCATTGGCCACGGCCGCCAGATTGAGCAGCAATGCAAAGCTGACCGGCATGTCGGCCACGGGCGGATTGCCCTCATGGATATGCCAGGCCGGGTTCGACAGCCGGTCCTTCAGTTCCTGGCGCTGGAAGGCGCCAAGAAACTGGAAATACTCATCGACGGCGCGCGGAATGACATCGAAATACATGCGCTTTGCCGTGCGCGGTTTCTGGAACATGAACATCGACAGGCTCTCGGTCGGCGCATAGGTCAGCCATTCGTCGATGGTCAGGCCGTTGCCCTTGGACTTGGAAATCTTCTCACCGTTCTGGTCCAGGAACAGCTCGTAGACATAGTGCTCCGGCGCATGACCTCCCAGCGCCCGGCAGATGCCGTCATAGATCGGCGTGTTGGTCTGGTGGTCCTTGCCGTACATTTCAAAATCGACGCCGAGTGCTGCCCACCTGGCACCGAAGTCCGGCTTCCATTGCAGCTTCACATTGCCGCCGGTGACCGGCAGCGTTACGTCGGTGCCATCCTCGTCGGCAAACGTCACCGTGCCGTCAGCGGCATTGACGTCCTTCATCGGCACATACAGCACGCGGCCCGATGTGGGCGAGATCGGCAGGAAGCAGGAATAGGTTGCGCGGCGTTCCTCGCCCAGTGTCGGCAGCATGATGTCCATGATTTTCTGGTAGCGCTCGCAGGCGCGCAGCAGGATGTCGTCAAACTTGCCGGACTTGTAGTATTCGGTCGCGCTGGCGAACTCGTACTCGAAGCCGAAAGTGTCGAGGAAGCGGCGCAGCATGGCGTTGTTGTGATGGCCGAAGCTCTCATATTCCCCGAAAGGATCAGGCACCACGGTCAGCGGGCGGTGCAGGTTTTCCTGCAGCAGTTCCTGGTTGGGCACGTTGTCGGGCACCTTGCGCATGCCGTCCATGTCGTCGGAAAAACACAAAAGCTTTGTCGGCATGTCCGAGATAAGCTCGAATGCGCGCCGGATCATGGTGGTGCGGGCGACCTCGCCGAAAGTGCCTATGTGCGGCAAACCGGACGGCCCATATCCTGTCTCAAACAGGATATAGTCGTGACGCGTCTGGCGCTTCTCGATTCGCTTAAGCAGTTTGCGGGCTTCTTCAAACGGCCACGCCTTGCTTTCTAGGGCAGCGGCACGCAGTGCGGGATCGACAGTTGGCTTTGACGGACTGGACATAGACAATTCAGCATTCATTTCTTGAAAAAGGTAGGGTCATGACCCTGATGTTGGGCGAAAAGCTGTGCCACATTGCGATGCGAACATAAAGAGCCGAATCGATATTTGATGAACGACAGCCAGGATCAAAACGCCACAACACAGCTTGCCGGCAACCAGGGTTTACCGCCGGTGATGGTGCTGGACGGCGTGTCGGCGCTGCGCGTAACGACCGGGCGGGAACCGGAAACGGTAAAACCGGCCGCAGCGCTGAAAGCGCTGGGGGAAAGTGCGCATGTGGTCTGTCACGCCGGCTACCTGGTCAACCGCCTGGCTCTGGCGGCACAGGTGCCGCAGGGCGTGGTGCGCACGGCGCGTGAGCAGTCGCACCTGGATGTCTGTGAACTGTTCGCATTCGTGGCACCGGCGGTGATGGCAGTGCCAACACCGCGCGGTCTGTGTGCAGCAATTGGGCTGGAGACAGACCTGCCTGATGCCGAGTTGATCCTGGCTCTTGCCCACGCCCTGCTCGACAGGGTTGCCCAAAAAAACTATCCGAATTCGCGCGAAACGTTCCAGGTGGCGCAATTTCTTGATCGCGGCAAATGGCCGTGGGCCAAGCTGGTCATTGAGCGCCTCGGCCGCGACCCCAAAGGCGATGCGGCTTCGGTATTTGCGACCGGGTTGAATGTCTGGGACAGAATTGATGAATGGGAAGACGACGGGCCGCGCCCACCCGGTGCACATGAACCGGTAACGGCGGCTGAAGCCCAGACGTTCCTGGCGGGTGTCCTGGGCGGGTCGTCGGAAGCGCGTCCACAACAGGTCGATTACGCCGGGGCGGCGACTGCAGCGTTTGTGCCGCGTGAAACACCCACCAGCAATTCGATCGTGCTGGCGGAAGCCGGCACCGGCCTGGGCAAGACGCTTGGCTACCTGGCGCCGTCCTACCTTTGGGCGTCCCGCAACAAGCAGGCCGTATGGATTTCCACCTACACCAAGAACCTGCAGCGCCAGCTTGAACAGGAAACCGCCCGGCTGGTGCCGGACCCGGCAGAGCGTCGCCACAGGGTCGTGGTCCGAAAGGGCCGTGAAAACTATGTCTGCCTGCTCAACATGCAGGAAGCATTTGCGCGCATGACCGCATCCAATCCGCGTTCTGCCCTGATGGCCGGGCTGATTGCACGCTGGGTGCGCCACTCAAAGGATGGCGACATGGTCGGCGGCGATTTTCCCGCCTGGCTGATGGGCCTGTTCTATGATGCCAACACAGGTGAGCGCGCCATGACGCCGATGGGTCTTGGCCTGACCGACCGGCGTGGCGAGTGCATCTATTCCGCCTGCCCCCACTACCGTAAATGCTTCATCGAAAAGGCTGTGCGCGCCGGCCGCAAGGCTGACCTTGTCATCGCCAATCACGCACTGGTGCTGCACCAGATCGCCGTGGACCATGCCATCGGCGAGGCGCAGGTGGATGAAGACCAGGAGCGCGCCGGCGGGCTGAAACGGCTGGTGTTCGACGAGGGCCATCATCTGTTTGATGCCGCCGACAGCGCCTTTTCCGGACATCTGACCGGACAGGAAACCACCGAGTTGAGGCGCTGGATCAGGGGCCCGGAATCACAACGCCGCCGGGGTCGCGGGCTGGTTGACAGGCTGGGTGACCTGGCCGGTGACGACGATGAGGCGGAAAACCTGCTGGCGTCTGTTCTGTCAGGCGCGCTGTGCCTGCCGGGACCGGGCTGGATGCGGCGCATACAGGCAGGCCAGGCGGACGGTGAAACCGAAGCCTTTCTCGGCCTCGTGCGGCAGCAGGTAACGGCGCGCGCTGACAGCAGGCAGACCGGCAATCTGGAAACCGACTGCCGGCCGTTCATAGACGGATTGCAGGCTGCCGCCGGTACGCTTGCGGCCGCCATGATAGACCTTAAACGGCCCATGACCGGGCTGGCGCGACGACTGATGAAACGCCTGGATGACGAGGCCGCCGACCTGGCCAGCACGGAACGGGCTCGCATCGAGGCACTGGCGCGGTCCCTGACCCGGCGCTCGGAGCTGATGCTGGGCGGCTTCATTGAAATGCTGAGCCGGCTGGTGGATGAACCCAGGCCGGAATTTTCCGAATGGTTCGCCATCGAGCAGGCCTGGGACCGGGAAATCGACACCGGCCTGCATTCCCACTGGATCGACCCGACCGTGCCGCTGGCCAGTGCGGTACTGCAACCTGCCGACGGTATCATCATCACCTCCGCCACGCTGCGCGACCGGCCCCCTGAAATGCCGGACGACTGGCGCAATGCGGAGATGCGCACCGGCTCGGTTCACCTGCCCTACCCGGTGATCCGGCACAGCTGGGAATCGCCGTTCGACTATCTGAAGAATTCGCGCCTGATCGTGGTCAATGACGTTGGTCGGGAGAACATGGACCAGCTGGCAGCCGCCTACCGTGAACTGTTCATGGCATCGGATGGCGGGGCGTTGGGCCTGTTTACCGCGATCTCCCGGCTGCGGGCAGTTCACCGGCGCCTGGTCCAGCCCATGGCGGAAGCGGGACTGCCGCTGTATGCCCAGCATGCCGACCCGATCGACACCGGCACACTGGTCGACATGTTCAGGGCCGAGAAAAACGCCTGCCTGCTGGGCACCGATGCGGTGCGCGACGGCGTCGATGTGCCCGGAGAATCACTTAGGCTGATCGTCATGGATCGGGTACCGTGGGGCCAACCCACCATACTGGAGCGAGCGCGGCGCGGTGCCTTTGGCGGCCAGGCCTGGCAGGACATGCAGGTTCGCCTCAGATTGCGGCAGGCTTTCGGGCGCCTGATCCGGCAGGCGACAGACAGGGGTTGCTTCGTGATGCTGGATGCGCGTATGGCAAGCCGGTTTTCGACAGCCTTTCCGCCAGGCCTGACCATTGAGCGCACCGGCCTTGTAGATGCCATTGAGATTGTAAAAGAGTTTGGAGCAAACTGACCATGAACAAGCCCGTAACCAAAACCATCAACCATCATCAGGCACTCATCTACGTGATGATGACGATGATTGCCGTCGATGCCAAAATCGGCAATGCGGAACTGGCCCGCATCGGCAGGTTGGTGCAGACCCTGCCGGCATTTTCCGGCTTTGATCCCGAACGCCTGACCCACGTGGCGCAGGAGTGTGGTGAAATCCTGCAGGAAGAAACCGGGCTGCAAACCGCCCTGGCCCTGATCAAGGCCGGGCTGCCGGCAGTGCTGCGCGAAACGGCCTACGCGCTGGCGGTCGAGGTGGCGATCGCCGACCGCAATATTGCACGGGAGGAAATCCGTTTCCTGGCCATGCTGCGCGATGCACTGGACCTGACCAAATTGCAGACAGCGGCACTGGAGCATGCGGCAATCGCGCGCTATCAAAGCGCCTGAGCAACCCATCACCAAGAGAGACCACATGGCAGAATACCAACTGTATTGCTTTGGCGAATCCGGCAATGCCTACAAGGCAGCCCTCATGCTGGAACTTTGCGGCGCGGACTGGGAAGCCCGCTTCGTCGACTTCTTCAATGGCGAGGCCCGTTCGGATGAATACCGGTCGCAGGTCAATGAAATGGGTGAAGTCCCGGTGCTGCTGCACGGTGAGCGCAAGCTGATCCAGACCGGCGTGATGCTTGAATACCTCGCCACGACCCTCGGCAAGTTCGGCTGGGACAATGATGACGAGCGCCACGAAATCCTGCGCTGGATGTATTTCGACAATCACAAGTTCACCAGCTACAACGCCACGTTGCGCTTCATGATCACGTTTCTCAATTCCGGGGAAACACCGGTGACGGAATTCCTGCGCGGCCGCGCCGAGGCGACCATGCAGATTGTCGACAAGCATCTTGGCGCTCACAACTTCATTGCACTGGACAGGTTGACCATCGCTGACCTGTCGCTGGCCGGGTACATGTTCTACGACGACGAGCTGGGTGTTGATCTCAACGACTATCCCAATATTCTCAAATGGCGCGAGCGCATATCATCACTGCCGGGCTGGAAAGGCCCTTATGACCTGATGCCGCGCAAGGGTTAGACCGGGATGATATCTGCATCTGAGGAGTGAACGGATTTGCTGACCGACAGATATGACAACCCGATTTCAACCTCCTCGACCAAGGCCCGGGACCTCTATGTGACAGCCGTTGACAAGCTGCTCGAGGGTGCTCCGCATATAGTTGAAGCCTTCGAGGCGGTGGTCGCGGAAGACCCGGACTTCGCGCTGGGCCATGCCGGGCTGGCGCGGGCGCAGCAGGCAACAGGCAATGCGACCAAAGCCCGTGAAATTATCAGCAAGGCCCGCGAGCTTGCCGGCAACGCAACCGAGCGCGAAACCGGCCATATCAACGTCTTTGACCTGCTGGCCAGCGGCAAGACCAAGGATGGGTTTACCGCCGTTGCCGACCACGTCACTGCCCACCCGCGCGATGCGATGGTCGCCCAGACCAGCACCAGCATATTCGGGCTGATCGGGTTTTCCGGCCTGCCGGGACGTGAAGCGGAGATGCTGGCCTTCACCAGCTCGCTCAGACCGCACTATGGCGACGACTGGTGGTTTCTAAGCCAGTATGCGTTTGCGCTTTGCGAAACCGGCCAGGTGGACAAGGCATCTGCGGTCATCGACCGCTCGATGGCGATCAATCCGCGCAACGCTCACGGCGCCCATGTCCGCTCGCACATTGATTATGAAGCTGGTGAAACGCTGACCGGCGTGTCCTACCTCAACAACTGGCTGAAAGACTATGACCGCTCAGCCGTCATGCACGGCCACCTGTCGTGGCACGTGGCGCTATGGTCGCTGCAGATGGGTGACACGGAGCAGATGTGGCAGCGCGTCGACGCCGACGTCAAACCGGGCGTCGCGCTCGGCATGCCGATCAACATTCTGTCGGATACCGCATCCATCCTGTACCGGGCCGAACTGGCAGGCGAGACTGTACCGAAGGAAAAATGGCGCGAAGTGAGCGCCTATGCCAGCAAGTTCTTCCCCAATCCCGGCCTGAGTTTCATCGACTATCACGCAGCCCTGGCCCACGCCATGGCTGGCGACAGCGACGCGCTGTCGAAGATCATCTCCAACCCGAAAGGCCCTGCCGGAGAGCTTGTCCGTGACGCCGCCGAAGCCTTCGCGGCCATCGCCGGCCAGGACTGGCTCAAGGCCGAACGCCTGTTGACCCATTGTATGTCCGACGACGCCCGCCTCGGCGGCAGCCGCGCACAACGCGACCTTTTGGAATTCTCGCTGCTGGAATGCCTGCTCAAACAAGGCAAGACGGAAGAAGCCCGACGCCTGCTAACCCTGCGCCGCCCGGTGCTGGCGGACACGCATCCGGTGCAGGGTTTGTGATATCAAGAGCGGTGGGCAATACGGCTTCACGCCTTCGCCTTATGCACCGCAGCGTTCTGACCAACGTGGTGGCCTTCAGGTAACTCACTGCCGACGGGGAAATCCTTCGCTCCCAAAGCCTTGAACTTGCTGTCGTGGATCAGGCAGCTTTGCCTCACCGTGGGCCACGCCTGCGAGCGCAGGAACCACTGGTCGAGATGCCAGTTGGCCAGGGCTGACGGCTTGAAATCCTTCAGCAGGGCCTGCAGTGGCGGCAGCACGCCGCCGGTGCCGCCCCACATGCCGGCCAGCATCACCTCGGTGTGGGTCCACCAGTCGCGCATGACGTGAAATGCCTTGCCGGACTGGAGCCATTCGCTGACCGCCGCCTGTTCGCGCACATTGATGATGCTGTCGGCGTCACGCACCAGAAAGTGCCGGGTGCGTCCGTCATTGACCGGCAGAAAGCGCCAGAACAGGCCGTCGAACGGATTGACGCGATTCATCATCACGACTTCAGCGCCCAGCGTTTTCAACTGGTCACGCACGGCTTCAGGCACCGTGTCATCGCAGTAGAACCGGCAGCGCCAGTCCGGATAGATGTCCGGGGCCAGGCGGGCGTTTTCCAGCGCACCGTTCAGGTACTTTTCGCCGTCACCCCACAACGAAAACGCGATGACATTCAGTGACGGATCCTGCGGAGAAAACTGTGCAAGCTGGCCGGTGACCGAATGGGCGTTGCCGGTTTTCGCAGCAACTTCGTCCTTCAGTTCCAGCGACGTCTCGCCATGGTGGCGGGCATCATCGAATCGTTGCATCCGGTAGGATACCGAGGCCAGTGCATCATGGGTGTTGGGAACATCCGGGGCAATTTTCAGCGCCCGCGACAAAAGCTCGTGGGCTTCTTCAAGCCGGCGCAACCTGGACAGCACGACACCATAATTGGCCAGTGCCTCGGCATCGTCGGGGCGGAATTTTATGGCGTTCTTGAAAACGTTTGCCGCCGACGGCAGGTCGCCGTGAGCAAACAGGAAAGCTGCCAGCCTGACCTGGTCTTCCGCACTTTCTTCGCTTGTGGCGCCGATCTCGTTGACCACGGCCATTTGCGCCTGGATGGCGTCGACGAAGCGGCCTGCACGATAGTGCGCTAGTGCCGCATCGCGCTTGTCCTTGAGACCTTGCCCACCGTCAGACAGAATTACCGCTCCCAGAAGATCTGCACTGCATACAGGTGATGGTTCACCTGTGCCGCCCCGGTCGAGACATAGGCATACCACCGGTTCATCAGGTTGCGTTTGTGGCCGGCAGAGTCAAGCCACTGGGTAAACAGCCGCCGGGCCTTTTCCTTGTCGACCTTGCCGCGCTTGCGGTCACGCGCCGCGTTCTCACCGAAGTCGCCGCGCTGGTCGGGATCCGCATAGGCTTCAAAGCGCTTGCGGAAACTGTGGCCGCTGGCAGACTTGTGGCCGACAAAATTGCCCTTGACCATTTCCAGCGCCTGGGCGCGGGCCATGCTGCGCAACAAGTCTGACCCTTCGACCGGCTTGCGCTTGGCGCGGTAGCGCGCTTCTGCGGCCAGCAGGTCGAGGTAGGCTTCAAGATCCGGGCGGATTTTAGCACCGCGCGGCGGCGATGCCAGCATGGCATCGGCATAGCCGCGATACCCGCCGGCAGCGTGTGCCGGCAGTACATGTGCCGGAAGTACGAGCGCGCAAGTGGTCAACCCGCCGATCAATTCGCGCCTGTTGATGAGTAACATGTTCAAAGCTCCGTCACGAAACTGCAGATGGCGTCCAGTACGGCGGCTGTTTGGTCCTTTTGTGGCGCATGTCCGCAGTCATCAAGAACGAGTTTGGTTACGGGTGCGCCACAGGATTGCTCAATCGCGTCAAGCTGGGCCAGTGTTCCATAATCATCATCACGGCCCTGTACAGCCAAAACCGGTGCAGTGATTAATGGCAGGAAGCCGGTTATGTCCCAGTCACGGAAGCCGGGATTGAGCCAGCTGTCATTCCAGCCCAGAAACGCCGTGTCGACATTATCGCCATGGTGACGCTTGAGCCTGTCCCTGAGGTTTGTCGTCTCCCATGCGTCCCGGGCAGTTCTGATGCCTGCAATGGAAATATCCTCGACGAATACGTGCGGCGCCATCAGGACCAGGCCTTTCAGGCCCGCATGCGGTTTGCTGCCGGCATATATGGCGGCAATGGAGGCGCCGTCGGAGTGGCCGACCAGCACATGATCGCGGCCCTGCAACTGCGAGATGATATGCGGCAGCACGTCGCCTGCTTCATCGTGCATATAGCTCAACGGGCGCGGCAGGCTGACCGGCGCGGAGGCACCATATCCGGCCCGCGAATAGGCAAGAACCGCGCAGCCCGATGCCGTCGCCAGCAGATCGGGAAAATCCCGCCACTGGCTGACGCTGCCAAGTCCTTCATGCAGCAATACCAGAACCGGCCGGTCGGCAGGCCCGTCCATGAACCGGGCCTCGAGCCTGGTGCCCGCGACTTCAAGAACCCCGTCCGGCGCAATCATGCACGCAACTTGAAGCGCTGGATCTTGCCGGTCGCGGTCTTCGGCAGATCGGTGAGGAATTCGATCCAGCGCGGATATTTCCAGGGCCCGGCTTCCGCCTTGACGTGGTCCTTCAGTTCGTCAAACAGGCCGTCGCCGGAGTATCCGTCATTGAGCACCACAAAAGCCTTGGGCTTGATGAGGCCCTCATCGTCTTCATGGGCGACAACGGCCGCCTCGAGTACTGCTGCATGGCTTACCAGCGCGGATTCCACTTCAAACGGCGACACCCAGATGCCGGACACCTTGAACATGTCATCGGTGCGCCCGCAATACTGGTAGAAGCCATCCTCGTCGCGAATATACTTGTCGCCGGTGCGGGCCCAAAGCCCCTCAAATGTCGAGCGCGTCTTGTCACGCTTGTTCCAGTAACCGTTGCAGCACGACGCGCCGCACACCAGAAGTTCGCCTATTTCACCGGCAGGCAGCTCCTCGCCCTTCTCGCCGACCAGTCGCAATTCATACCCCGGCACGGCCTTGCCGGTGGTGCCGCGTTTCTGGCCGCCAGGCCCATTGGAGAGGAAAATATGCAGCATTTCCGTCGAGCCGATACCATCCCATATCTCGACCCCGAACCGCTTGTGCCAGCCGGCTGATACTTCGGCAGGCAGGGCTTCACCGGCAGATATGCATTTCGCCAGTTTCGCTGACCCGGTTTCGGGTGTGCAGGAGCTGTCGGCCAGCATGGCGGCATACAGCGTCGGCACCCCGAAAAACATGGTCGCGCCGTGGGCATGTAGCTTTTCCTGCACGGCCTGCGGTGTCGGGCGTCCGGACAACAAAACCGTTGTCGCCCCGACCGATAAAGGAAACGTCAGGGAATTGCCCAGCCCATAGGCGAAGAAGAACTTGGCGGCTGAAAAACATACATCGCTCTCGGATATGCCGAGCGTCCCGGCGCCATAGGTCCGTGCGGTATCCATCAGGCTGGAATGAACATGCATCACGCCCTTGGGCTGGCCGGTGGAACCTGACGAGTACAACCAGAACGCGACTTCATCGGACGATGTTTGCGCCGCCTCATGAGTATCTCCTGCAGACGCCAT
The DNA here is from genome assembly GCF_900149695.1 of Anderseniella sp. Alg231-50. Lineage (NCBI taxonomy): Bacteria > Pseudomonadati > Pseudomonadota > Alphaproteobacteria > Hyphomicrobiales > Parvibaculaceae > Anderseniella > Anderseniella sp. Alg231-50. The sequence continues at coordinate 923,189 of NZ_LT703003.1, forward strand.
CAGCGTCTCGAAAGATGTGTGGTTGCCCGCATCGCCACCGACGACAATCACATGTTTCAGGAACGGCAGCTCAGCCAGCACCGGCTCAACCACCTGCAACAGGGGTTCGGATACGAACAGGACCTGCGAGCGGCTGTCCGACAGCATGTATTTGTACTGGTCCGTGGTCAGCAGAGTGTTGAGCGCCACCGGCACGACACCGGTGCGCATGGCGCCCACGAACACCGCAGGCCAGTCGACCGTGTCGAGCATCAATACGGCAATCCTGGTCTCACGCGCCACGCCCAGCCCATCCAGAACATTCGCCACCCGGCGGGTCGCAACGGCCAGTTCGCCAAAAGTGATCTGGCGCGTGTCATCGATAAAGGCAGGCTTGGATTCGCGGCCTTCATCAAGGTGCCTGTCCACCAGGTCGAGCGCGGCGTTGTATGGATATGGATCACTCATGAACGATCTCCCTCAGGCCTTTGCCACGCCTCTTTGCGGGCGTGCTGAAAATACCATAGATAACAAAGGTCGGACCCTAACGCTGCATCATGTTGCAGAACAAGTGCGGAATAGTGCATGGGCGGCGGGGGCCGGTCAGTTGGGCAGATGCGCAGCCTGGTGATGCACCAGGCGCCAGTTGTCGCCTTCAACGACAAAGGTGTTGGTAGCGATCAGCGACACCTGTCCCAGGTGCTCGGTGCAGAACACGAGTGCCGTGTTGCCGTTGCGGATAATACTGGTGTCGCTCACCTTGATGTCGGGCGTATCGCCCAGCACAAGTATTGAATACCAGCTGTCCAGTACTTCTTCACGCCCGGTAATGCCCGGCCAGCCCGGATGATAGCAGGACACCGCTGCCCGGCGCGACCACAGCGCTTCCATTGCAAGATAGTCACGCTGGCGGAATGCCGCATAAAATGCGTCATTGGCCTCGAGAATAACTTCATCCTGCATAAGATCACTCATAACAAGGATGAGTTTGCCCCAAGCTTGTGTCCTTGCCAAGTCACTCCTTGGGCAAATGTGCATGCGTAACTGCCTTGAAGGCGGGCCGGTGATGATCTAGAAGGCAGGCCTTGTATTATTGAACAGCCCAAAGCCGCTGAAACCGTCCATGTCAAAAAACAAAAAACCAAACCGGCCGAAAGCCCGGCAGCCACGTGGCTTCACAGACCGCTCGGCAAGCGACATACGCGCTGTCGACGAGATGGTCGCGAAGATCAAAGATGTATTCGAACTGTACGGCTTTGACCCGGTCGAAACACCGCTGTTTGAGTATACCGATGCACTGGGCAAGTTCCTGCCCGACAGTGACCGGCCCAATGAGGGCGTGTTTTCGCTGACCGACGATGACGAGCAGTGGATGAGCCTGCGCTATGACCTGACCGCGCCGCTGGCCAGGCACGTTGCCCAGAACATCAATGACATCCAGTTGCCGTACCGGACCTACCGGGCAGGCTATGTGTTCCGCAATGAAAAGCCGGGACCGGGCAGGTTTCGCCAGTTCATGCAGTTTGACGCCGACACCGTCGGAGCACCATCGGTCACGGCAGATGCCGAAATGTGCATGATGATGGCCGATACGATGGAAAAACTGGGCATTGCGCGCGGTGACTATGTCATCCGTGTCAACAACCGCAAGGTGCTCGATGGTGTCATGGAGACGATCGGCCTTGGCGGCGACGAGCACGCCGGCACCAGGCTGTCAGTGCTGCGCGCCATCGACAAGCTGGACAAGTTCGGCCCTGAGGGCGTGAAGCTGTTGCTGGGTGCCGGGCGCTGGGAAGGCGGCAAGGAAAACGCGGGCGACTTCACCAAAGGTGCCGGGCTGGACGAGACCCAGATCGAAAAGGTGCTGAGTTACATATCGGGTGCACCCATCGAGGGAAATGACGGTGTCGCCGAACTTGACCTGATCGAAACCCTGGTGCGCTCCGCCGGGTATGACGAGGCCCGCATCAAGATCGACCCGTCCGTGGTGCGCGGGCTCGAATATTACACCGGACCGGTCTACGAGTGCGAACTCACCTTCGACGTGACCAATGAAAAGGGCGAGACGGTTCAGTTCGGCTCAGTCGCGGGCGGCGGGCGCTATGACGGACTGGTGCAGCGCTTCACCGGACAGGCGGTACCGGCGACCGGATTCTCCATCGGTGTGTCACGGCTCATGACCGCGCTGAAAAACCTCGGCAAGCTGGAAACATCGGCCCTGCCTGCGCCTGTTATCGTGTGTGTGATGGACCGCGACGCGGACAGTCTCGGGCGCTACCAGAAGATGGTCCAGGCGCTTCGCGCGGCGAATATCCGGGCCGAACTTTATCAGGGCAATCCGAAACAGTTCGGCAAACAGCTGCAATATGCCGACCGGCGCGGTGCGGCGGTGGCGGTGATCCAGGGCGGGGATGAACGCGCCGCCGGACAGGTGCAGCTGAAGGACTTGATCGCCGGGGCAGAAGCAGCCAAGGACATTGAAAGCCGCGAAGAATGGGTCGAGCAGAAACCGGCGCAGGTCTCTGTGGCCGAAGCCGACCTGGTCGCGGAAGTGCGCAGTATCCTTGCGCGCTACGAGGCTTGAGCTGAGCAGATGACCGGTAAATCCTCAACCCAGCGGCGCGCCACCGATGCGCTGAATGCCTCGATGACAAATGTGTTCGAGGCCGCCGGCGCGGAATTCATCGAACCGGACATCATACAGCCGGCAGATGTGTTCCTGGAACGCTCCGGCGAGCACATCCGATCACGTACCTATGTGTTTACCGACCCGTCCGGCGCACAGCTGTGCCTGCGGCCGGACCTGACGGTTCCGGCCTGCCGCTATCACCTTGAGCAGGCAGGCGACGCAAGGGTTGCAACGCGCTACTGCTATGCAGGCAAGGCCTTCCGGCACTCAAAGACAGCCGCCGACACATCGCTGCGCGAGTTCGACCAGGTCGGCCTTGAGTTATTCGGCGACGGCAGTGTTGCCAATGATGATGCCGAAACACTGGCCCTGACACTGGCGGCGCTGGATGCAGCAAACGTGTCCGGCTACAGCATCCAGCTTGGTGATCTTGGACTGTTTACGGCTCTGCTGTCGGCAATCGACATGCCGGAGCGCTGGCGCACCAGCCTGAAGCGCCAGTTCTGGCGGCCGCGCGCGTTTCGCGATCTGCTCAACCGGCTGACCGGCAAGGCAGCGAAGGCCAGAACTTCCGTTTCCGACCTGCTTGACGAAATGGCATCCAGCGCGCTGGATGCGGTTTCCTTCGTCGAACAGAAACTCGAGGCTGACGGCCTGGAAATGATTGCCGGGCGCAGCATTGAACAGGTAGCGGGCAGGTTGTCCGAAAAACTCCTGGACCGCAGCGAACCTGCCTTGTCGAGCGATCATGCCAAACTTATCGATGACTATCTGTCCATCCGCTGTTCACCGTCACAGGCGGTGACAAAGCTAAAGCAGCTCGGTGCGCAAACCGACGGTGAGTTTGCCTCTGCCGTGGAACTGTTCGAAGCGCGTTTTGAGGCAATACAATGCGCCGGGCTGGACACTGCCGATATGGAGTTTGCCGCCGTGTTCGGTCGCAGTCTTGAGTATTACACCGGCTTCGTGTTCCAGATCGACCGCCAGTTGGCCGACGGCGCCAACGAAACCATTGCCGGTGGCGGACGCTATGACACCATGCTGAAGGATATTGGCGCCGGCACCATGATACCGGCCGTCGGCTGTGCGATTTACGCCAGCAGGCTGGTATCGGCCAGCGAGGCAGCATCATGAGCAACAACCTCACTCTTGCGCTTCCCTCCAAGGGCCGCCTGCGGGAGATGGCCGAAACCATGTTTGCGCGCGCCGGTTTTGACATCGTGCGCACCGGGTCCGCGCGCGGCTATCGCGGTGAAGTGAAAGGCCTCAGCGGCGTTGACGTCGCTTTCCTGTCGGCTTCGGAAATAGCTCAGGCATTGCGCGACGGCACTGTTGATCTGGGCGTCACCGGAGAAGACCTGCTGCGCGAGACAATCGGGCCGGACGAGCCCATAGCGGATGTGGTGTTGCGGCTGGGATTCGGCCCGGCGGATGTCGTTATAGCGGTGCCTGAAAGCTGGCTGGACGTTGCCTTCGTCAGCGACCTCGACCAGGTGGCGGCCGAGTTCTATGAAACCCACGGTCGCAGATTGCGGGTAGCGACCAAATACCTGGCGCTGACCAGACGCTTCTTCGCCGACAATGGGGTCACGGGTTACCGCATCGTGGAAAGCCTCGGGGCAACGGAAGGTGCGCCTGCATCGGGATCGGCCGAGATCATTGTCGACATCACCACCACCGGTTCCACATTGAGAGCCAACAGGCTGAAAATACTGGACGATGGCCTGATCCTGAGTTCCGAGGCGATACTGGCCGCAAGACGCGAGGCATTAACGCGGCCCGTGGTGCAAAATCTCAAAAATCGCCTTGAGCTGGCTATTTAGCGAGTCCGGTTTTGACTTTGTATGATTCTTTCCTTAGGTAAGCTTGTCAAACTTCGAACCGGGCGCTTGCAAATAAGCCTGACGGATTAATCGTTTACTGAACATTACATCTGGTCAGTTGAAGCTCGCCGCTATATAGTGCCGCCGGAGGAGAAGTCTCATTTTGCAATCCTGGAGGACTTCTATTCTTTGTAAAACACGTCCTGCTGGGGGGTCTGGTGGACTGAAAAACATTATCTTGAACAATCGACTGTCGCAGTGGACATAGCTGGAAGCATCCTGTGGTTGTCGGGCTTCCCCCGGTTCCGATAGCTTTTTTGCAGGTTCTGCTGAAGCTGAGGCCACTGCTGATGGCGAAGGGCCGCTCTGGCAACAGGGTGGCCCTTCTGCATGGAGCAGGTGGAGATGATTTGCTGGCGGGACATTTCACTCGTTTTATTTTATTTCGCTGGCGCAAGCAGCCTTCGGCTGCGCTCCGCTAGGGCGGGCCTGCCCGGCCCGAGGCCCGTCGGGCCTAGTCGGGAGTTCAACATACAGGTTAGTGTGAGCGGTTATTCATTATTCTGGTCGAACAGCTTTACTCAGCACTTCGTGCTTCGCGCCGTTCTCCGACCCTGAACAACCGTTGTATTGTAGTCATTCCAGCGACGGCTATGATGAACGCCTCCGAGGCACGAAGTGCCGAGGCAAGCGCGACTGCGCGCCGCACGAAGTGCGCCCCCGCGGAGCGCAGCCGTCAGGCTGCTTGCGTGAGCGGAATAAAAGCAAATCACCCTAGATCGCAGAAGCCGCGGCTGTGCGAATGGCGTCCATGTTGGCGCCGTACCTGGCCGGGTCATTGTTCTGGTAGACAGCAGAACCCGCCACCAGAACATCGGCGCCGGCGGCTGCGACGATGCCGGCGGTTTTCTCGCTGATGCCGCCATCCACTTCAATATGGATGTCACGGCCACCGACCATGTCCCTGATGCGGGCAATCTTGGCTGCCATTTCCGGAATGAAGGCCTGCCCCCCAAACCCCGGGTTCACCGTCATCACCAGGATGAGGTCGAGCTTGTCGAGCACATATTCGATCACGTTTTCAGGCGTCGACGGGTTAAGCGATACCCCGGCCTTCTTGCCCAGCGACCTGATCAGCTGCAGCGTGCGATCAAGATGCGGGCCTGCTTCTGCGTGAACAGTAATGATATCGGAACCGGCCTCTGCAAACGCTGCAATGAACGGATCGGCCGGGGTGATCATCAGGTGCACATCGAGCACCTTTTTGGTCACCGGCCGAATGGCTTTCACCACCATCGGGCCGATGGTGATGTTGGGCGCAAAATGCCCGTCCATCACATCGACATGCACCCAGTCACACCCCTGCTCGTCAATGGCGCGCACCTCGTCTCCCAGCCTGGCGAAATCTGCCGACAGGATCGACGGTGAAATAAGAATTGGGCGCGCCATGGCGACTTACTTTGCCTTGTGCAGGGCGACAGCAGTGTCGGCCATGCGATTTGAGAAGCCCCACTCATTGTCGTACCAGCTCAACACACGCACCAGCGTGCCATCCATCACCTTGGTCTGGTCGAGATGAAGAGTTGAAGAGTGCGGGTCATGATTGAAGTCAATCGACACATTGGGTTGATCGGTGACCGCCAGAATACCCTTCAGGGCACCCTTGGACGCCTTGATCATGGCGCGGTTGACCTGTTCAACCGTAACCGACCTGGACATGACGCACTTCAGGTCGACCACGGACACATTTGGTGTCGGCACCCGAATGGACACACCGTCGAGCTTGCCGTTCAGTTCCGGCAGGACCAGACCGACAGCCTTAGCCGCGCCGGTGGAGGTCGGGATCATCGACACTGCCGCCGCCCGGCCCCGGTAGAGATCCTTGTGCATGGTGTCCAGTGTCGGCTGATCGCCGGTGTAGGCATGGATGGTGGTCATGAAGCCGTGTTCAATACCAAATGCATCATTGAGCACCTTGGCCACCGGTGCCAGGCAATTGGTGGTGCATGAGGCATTGGAGACGACCTTGTGCTTGCCGGTCAGCTGATCGTGGTTCACGCCGTAGACCACCGTCATGTCGGCATTTGCACCGGGTGCTGAAATCAGCACTTCCTTGGCGCCCGCTTTCAGATGCGCTGCGGCAGCATCGCGCGAGGTGAAAATGCCGGTGCATTCCATCGCCACATCAACACCGATTTCCTTCCAGGGAAGCTTGGACGGGTCACGCTCTGCGGTCACCTTGATCCAACCGGTACCGCAGTTGATCTCATCGCCCCTGACCTTGACCGTACCGGGGAACTTGCCGTGCACGCTGTCGAAGCGCAGCAGATGGGCATTGGTTTCCACCGGGCCCAGATCATTGATTGCAACGACCTTTACGTCCTTGCGTCCCGACTCTGCAATGGCGCGCAAAATATTGCGCCCAATGCGACCAAATCCGTTGATTGCAACGCGTACCGCCATGGTGATCTCCGATAATTTTGGGCTTTGCCCGAATGAGGAAAGAAACGAGTTCCCGCGTCTTATAAACCAATGTGGGTCAGGGTCAATTGACAGGCCCGTTTGCGTCAAAATGCGCAGGGTAAAACGCGGCCAGGCAATTGTGCAGCGTGCTCAGGGCCTGTGACCGGGTAATGCCCGGCGGCGTGTGGGCAAGCGCAACCCACAATCCGTCGGTGAGCGCGTTGATCACCCGTGCATCGAGCTTGCCGGATTGCGGCCTGTTGTAATTTCCGGCGCTGGAAATGTCGGCGCACATGGTTTCCAGCGTTTGCAGGTATTCTGCTTCTTCGTCGCCATAGACTTCATCATAGGCGGGCCTTGACTGGGCCTCCGCCCAGAAGCTCACCCATGCCTGCAGTGTCCGCGGCGTGCAGACATCTTCACCGAAATCAGCACTGGTCATGGCATAGAGCCGCGCGGCGGGATCGCCGCCGGCTTCGCTGACCGCTGCCATCCAGTTGTCACGGTACTGCACGGCCAGGTGCTTCAGGGTATCGGCCAGCAGCGCTGCCTTGGACTCAAAATGAAAGTTCACAATGCCCATCGACAGGCCGGCCCGGCGCGACACATCACTGATCGTCAGGCTGGAATAGCCGCGTGTCGCCAGCACATCGATGGTTGCCTCGATAAGCTGCCTGCGGCGCACATCGCGCGCCGCCTTTCTTGGTCTTGGCCGTTCAGACGTGGTCATGGCTTTCGCCCGCGCACATGATGCGGGCAGTGCTCACCGGTCTCCAGCACTTTGATCATCAAGCCCCATGTCTGGATATTGTGGTCGACAATTTCATAACCCAGCTCCGCAATCGCGGCATCGTGCAGCTCCCCCTGGAGGAGAGCCAGTTCGCGCCTGGCCTGGTCACGGTACCAGGCATTGCGATTGGTCAATGCCACATCGACAAAGCCCGCCTGTTCAAGGGCGTCTGCGTAAAGACGCGGCGACGCCATCCCGAAATCAAGGTCCTCCGATGCCAGATAGGCCTGCATGTCGGGCGACGGTTCGCCGTCATGCGACATCAGCCAGTCGGACGCCACGAACCGGCCACCGGGTTTCAAAACACGAAACACGTCCCTGCCCAGTTCATGCTTGCCCGGAATGTGAACGATGGCATCCTTGGAAAAAACCACGTCGAATTCATCGGCGGCAAACGGCAGCGGACCCGGTTCGACCTGCATCAGCTCCACGTGCTCGGAAATGCCGGCTTCACGAATGCGCGTGCGGGCTGCCTCCAGCACGGATGCTTCCACGTCAATGCCGGTGATTCTCGCCGCGCCGTACTCGCTGACCAGCAGGCAATCGATACCCCCGGCACCACAGCCGATATCGAGAACGTGCTTGCCGCGCAAATCCTCGCCTTCGAGCAGGCGTGCAAGTTCATCCGGGCCGCCGGGAGACAGCCAACCGCGTCCCCACAGCATTTCCAGAAATCCGATAACAGGCTCCGGATAAAGCTCTTCTGGCTGCGTCATCTCACCTCTCATCCGCTCCTTCATCAATCCGGGCATTCTCAGATCAATGCCCGCCTGTGCCAAGAAACTTCAGCTCATGTCTTGCAAGTCTCTGCCCGGACTGATCATATTGCACTCGCGATGCTTGGCGAAAGACCAATTCGCATGTGGGATAACAGGGTGGGCATTTCGTGTTAAGCGTAGAAAAGCTGAGCAAAAGCTTTGGCGGGCTGCAGGCTGTACGTGACTGCAGTTTCAGAATTGAGGAAGGATCAATCACCGGATTGATCGGCCCGAACGGCGCGGGCAAAACAACTACCTTCAACATGATCGCCGGTGAAATGGAACCGACCGCCGGCAAGATCATTTTCCAGGGCGAGAACATTGCCGGGCTGCCGACCCACAAGATGTTTCACCTCGGCATCGTGCGCACATTCCAGATTCCACACGAATTTGCCAAGATGACGGTGCTGGAAAACCTGATGGTCGTACCGTCAGCGCAACCGGGCGAACACATCTTCAATAACTGGCTGAGCCCGGGCGCGGTCAAGGCGCGCGAGGACGAGGTTCGCCACATGGCGGAAGACGCGCTCGAGTTCCTGTCGATATCCCATCTCCGGGACGAACGCGCCGGAAACCTGTCCGGCGGCCAGAAGAAGCTTCTGGAACTGGGTCGCACCATGATGACCGACGCCAAGCTGGTGCTGCTCGACGAACCGGGCGCCGGGGTCAATCCCACCCTGCTGCTGAAAATCCGCGAAATGATCACCAGGCTGCGCGAAGAGCGCGGCTATACCTTCTGCGTCATCGAGCATGACATGGACCTGATTGCCGCCCTGTGCGATCCGATCATCGTGCTCGCCGAGGGAACCGTGCTGATGCAGGGCACCATGGAGGAAGTGCGCTCCAATTCGGATGTGCTGGATGCCTATCTCGGCGGTGGCGAGGAAGCAGCCTGATGCGTGTGCTTGAACTCGACAACGTCGTGGGCGGGTATGGCGATACGCAGATCCTGCACGGTGTTTCAATGCATGTCGATACAGGTGAGATCGTCGTCATAATCGGTCCTAACGGCGCCGGCAAGTCAACCGCCATGAAGGCCGTGTTCGGCCTGCTCAAACTGAGCGACGGTGCCGTACTGCTGGACGGCAATGCCATCACCAATACGCCACCGGAACAAGTGGTGCGCCAGGGTGTGTGCTACGTGCCGCAGACCGGCAACATATTTCCCAGCCTGACGGTCGAGGAAAACCTTGAAATGGGAGCGTTTGTGCGCAGCGACGATTTCAGGCCGCGGCTGAACGAAATCTACGACATGTTTCCGCCGCTGCTGGAAAAGCGCCAGCAGCCTGCCGGCACACTGTCCGGCGGCCAGCGCCAGATGGTCGCCATGGGCAAGGCCCTGATGCTGGAACCGAAAATCCTGCTGCTGGATGAGCCCACCGCCGGCCTGTCGCCGAAATACCGCGGCGAGATCTTTGAAACCGTCAAGATGATCAACAGTGCCGGTACGCCCATCCTGATGGTGGAACAGAATGCCAAGCAGGCGCTGGGCATCGCCAACCGAGGCTACGTACTGGTGGACGGCAAGAACCGGTTTGAAGGTACCGGCCAGGACCTGCTCGACGACCCGGAAGTGGCCGAAATGTTCCTTGGCGGCGGCAAGCAGCCGGAGCAACCACCTGCAAAGGCAGCAAAACCTGCCGCAAAAAAGCAGCCGCGCAAGAGCGGGAAGACTTGACCGATGGCTGAATTTATCAATTTCTACCTGTTCCCAGGCTTGGTGCTCGGTTCGATCTATGCGCTCGGCGCCATCGGCATCACCATGACCTTCGGCATCCTGCGGTTTGCGAATTTCGCACACGGTGAAACCATGACACTGGGCGTCTACATCGCCTGGACGCTGGTACAGTTGACCGGTTTCAAGTCAATGGCGGCGATCCTGCTGGTGCTGATGCCGGTTTCAATGATGCTGACCATCATGGTCGTACTGCTGATCGACAAGGCATTCTACAAACCGCTGCGGGCATCGCCGGTCATCATCCTGGTGATCGCCTCGTTCGGGCTGATGCTGATGATCAGGTCGGTGACCCAGTTCTCCTGGGGTGTGCAGCTGAAGACCATCCTGCCCGGCATTCAGCCACGCATGCAGTTCCTTGATTTCTTCAGTTTCCCGCTCAAGCATGTTTTCATTGTCGGCGGCGCGTTGCTGCTGATGTACGCGGTCCATCATGTGCTCACCTACACAAAAATCGGCAAGGCGATGCGGGCCATGTCGGACTCGCCGGAACTGGCCCGCCTGACCGGCATCAACACTGAAAAGGTGGTCATGGCGACCTGGATAATGGGGGCCGGCCTGGCTTGTGCGGCCGGTGTGTTTCTGGCCGTGGATACGCAGGTCGACACCATGATGGGTTTCAAGATCCTGCTGCCGATGTTCGCGGCCGCCATTCTGGGCGGTGTCGGCAAGCCTTATGGTGCAATGGCCGGCGGACTGGTCATCGGGATCGCTGAGGAACTGTCGTCATATCCCTGGCTCGGCGACGGACCGCTGCTCGATCCCGGCTACAAGCAGGGCATCGCGTTCGCCATCATGATTGCCATACTGGTATGGCGCCCGACAGGCCTGTTCAAAGGAAAGAGTTTCTGATGGACCCGGTACTTTACGGATACATGCTCTATGGCATCTCGCTGCTCACGGTCGGCGGCATGTATGCCATTCTCACCTTGGGCCTCAACGTGCAGTGGGGCTTTACCGGCCTGTTCAATGCCGGCATTGCCGGTTTCTTCGGCATCGGCGCCTACACCGCAGCAATCCTGACGACCAATCCGCATACAAGTCACGTAGGCGGGTTCCAGATGCCTTACGTCGTAGCCGCCATTGCCGCCATGCTGGTGGCCGGTGTCATCGCCTTCCTGGTCGGCAAGGTGTGCCTGAAACTGAGAAGCGACTATCTTGCCATCGCCACCATCGGCATTGCGGAAATCTTCCGCCTGATCGTCAACAACGAGACCTGGGCCACCAATGGCCCGCGCGGCATCTCGCAGATACCGCGGCCGTTCGAAGGCCTGCCCGAACCGATTAACCAGTTCGCCTTTCTTGGCGTTGTCCTGGTAACACTGGCAGGGGTTTACTGGCTGATGGAAATCGCGCGCAAGTCTCCGTGGGGCCGGGTCATGACTGCCATTCGTGACAATGAGACATCAGCCAAGGCAGCCGGCAAGAACGTCGAGACATTCCGCATGGAAGGTTTTGTCATCGGCTGCATGATCATGGCCCTGGCCGGTGCGCTGATGGCTCACTACCTGAAGTTCGTGAACCCGCAGACCACGGACCCGCTATTGGCCACCTTCATCGTCTTCGTGATGCTTGTCATCGGCGGCAGCGCCAATAACAAGGGCGCCATACTCGGGGCGTTTCTTGTCTGGACGCTATGGTCGGCCTCGGAAATCGTGGCGCCGAGACTGCTGGATGCGATCGGCATGGCTGACGCCGGAATCCGCTCGGCCTATGTGCGCATCTTCCTGATTGGCCTGCTGTTGCAGATTTTCCTGCAGAAAAACCCGCAAGGCCTGCTGCCTGAAACACGCCCTTCATCGCCGGGCAAAAATGAGCCATGATGTATACGTCTTTTTTGGAACAGCCCCGACAGGCTGTTTGTTCAGTGGAGGAGTGAGTGAAAATGAAACTTGTCAAACAACTGGCTGTGACAGCCTGTGCGGCAGCAATGTTTGCAACGGCTGCGCATGCTGACAGCATCAAGGTCGGCTCGGCCGGCGGGGTAACCGGACCGATTGCCGAGCTGGTTGCCACCATCGTCAAGGGCCGCGACCTGGCGCGTGACCAGATCAATGCCGAAGGCGGCCTTTTGAAGGGCGACAAGCTGGAAATGGTTATCGGCGACAGCGCCTGTGACCCGAAGGCCGCGGTTGACGCCGTTGGCAAGCTTGTCAATGTCGAGCAGGTTGTCGGTATTGTCGGTCCAAGCTGCTCCGGCGCCACCAACGCATCCGTGCAGGCCGTCACCATTCCGGCAGGTGTTGCCGTGTTGTCCGATTCAGCAACCGCGCCATCGGTGACTGAACTGAAAGACAATGACACCGTGTTCCGTGTCGCCCCGTCCGATGCCTATCAGGGCCTGGCGATCGCGCAACTGGTCAACAAGGCCGGTATCAAGAAGGTCGCCATGACCTATTCGAACGACGACTACAATGCCGGCATTGCCAAGGTGTTCGAAGAAGAGTTCAAGAAGATGGGTGGCGAGGTCACCGCCAACCAGGCCCATGAGCCCAACAAGGCGTCATACCGTTCCGAACTGCAGACACTGACCCAGGGCGGACCGGAAGCCATTGCGATCTTCGCCTATTACGGCTCAAGCGGCATCACCATCATCAAGAACAGCCTGGAAAACGGCCTGTTCGGCAAGTTCTTTGCTGCCGACGGCATGTTCGACCAGTCGGTGATTGACCAGATCGGCGCCGACAACCTGAAAGGCAATATCCAGATCACCCAGGCATCGTCCGATACCGCGGATGCGTCCTACCAGGCGTTTGCTGAAGCCTTCAAGGCAACCGGCGCAGACCCGGCAGCTCCGTATGCCGCACACGGCTACGACGCCACATTCATGATGGCGCTGGCCATCGAGAAAGCCGGTGCTGCCGATCGCGCCAAGATCAAGGATGCGCTCCGGGCCATTTCAGACGGCAAGGGCGAAGTGGTTCGCCCCGGTGACTGGGCAAAAGCCAAGAAGCTGATCGCCGACGGAAAGGACATCAACTATGAAGGCGCCTCCGGCAGTGCCGACTTTGATGAAAACGGCGATGTCAGCGGCGTGTTTGCTGTCAATGTCGTCGGTGATGACGGCAAATGGGCCAAGGAACTGCTGAAATAGGCCAAGTTCTACCCAACAATCTTCTGAACCTGCGCAAAGCTGCTGTTTTGCGCAGGTTTTTTTGTTATCTGAAGATGAGCCAATAACCGGAAACAGCATGCCATGACCGACACCCTCACCATTCCTCGCCCCGATGACTGGCACCTGCACCTGCGTGACGGAGACATGCTTAAGGGCGTCGTGGCCCACACGGCAGAGCACTTCGCCCGGGCCATCATCATGCCCAACCTGGTGCCGCCAGTGGTAACCGGTGCTGATGCAGCAGCTTACAGGGACCGGATCCTGGCTGCCTTACCGGCCTCGATGACTTTTGAACCGCTGATGACGCTGTATCTCACCGAGGCGACCGAGGCGGATGACGTGGCCCAGGCGCATGCTTCGGGACTGGTCAAGGCGGTCAAGCTCTACCCCGCAGGCGCCACCACAAATTCACAATCGGGCGTCAGCAATTTCGATAATGTACAAGGCGTGCTTGAGCGCATGGCCGAGATCGGCCTGCCGTTGTGCGTGCATGGCGAGGTGACCGATGCGGACATCGACATTTTCGACCGGGAGGCGGTATTCATAGACCGTGTGCTCGACCCGCTGCGCAAGCGGGTTCCGGGTCTGCGGGTCGTCATGGAACATGTAACCACCGCAGACGCCGTGGCCTATGTTCAGACCGACACAAGCGGCAACCTGGCCGCGACCATTACCACCCACCACCTGATCATCAACCGCAACCACATTCTGGCCGGCGGCATCCGGCCGCACTATTACTGCCTGCCGGTGGCCAAGCGCGAGAAACATCGCCTCGCCTTGCGCGCTGCGGCGTGTGCCGGTGATGAACGGTTTTTCCTTGGTACTGATTCAGCGCCGCACACGGATGCTGCAAAACTGCTGCCGTGCGGCTGTGCCGGCATTTTCACCGCGCCAAACACCATGAGCTGCCTGGCGCATGTATTCGAGGAAGATGGCGCACTGGCCCGGCTGGAGGGCTTTGCCTCACGCAATGGTCCGGCCTTCTACAGGCTGCCGGTCAACTCCGAAGAAATGAGGCTGACCAGGCAATCCGAACCCGTCCGCTATCCTGAACTTGTCGAGACCGGCGCCGGCAATGTCACCGTGTTCGACCCCGGTTTTGACCTGTTCTGGCGCGTCGGGCCCTGAGTGCTCAATCCAGCGGCAGGCCGACATAGTTTTCAGCGATGGCGCGGGATGCCGCCTCGGAACTTCTGACATAGTCGAATTCCGCCCGCTGCATGCGCTGCTCAAACGCTGAATGCTCGGGAAACCGGTGCATCATCATCGACAGGTACCAGGAGAAACGTTCGGCTTTCCAGACGCGCGCCAGGGCCGATGCGGAATAGGCATCGAGTGCATCTGAACTGTTCTTCCGATACCGGGCCTCAAGCGCGCGATGCAGCAGGCGCACATCCGCAATGGCCAGGTTCAGGCCCTTGGCGCCGGTCGGCGGCACGATGTGGGCGGCATCGCCTGCAAGCAGCAGATTGCCGTAGCGCATCGGTTCACAAACGTAGGAGCGTAACGGGGCGATTGATTTTTCAATGGACCGGCCCCGGACCAGGTTGGCGGCCGTGTCAGGTCCGATACGCAGCGCAAGTTCATCCCAGAAGGCCTCATCTGACCAGTCTTCTACTTCCTCGTCCATGGAACACTGGATGTAGTACCGGCTGCGGCTGCCGGAGCGCATGGAGCACAACGCAAAGCCGCGGTCGCCACTGGCGTAAATCAATTCGTCGGCCACGGGCGGCACATCAGACAGCACACCCAGCCATCCAAACGGGTAAATCCGTTTGAATTCCTTGCGCACATCTTCCGGGATTGTCTGCCGCGACACACCATGAAACCCGTCACATCCGGCAATGAAGTCGCAACTGATTTCATGGTCATGACCATCATGACTGTAACGCACCTTCGGGCGCGCAGAGGTGACATCTTCAGGTGTTACATTGGCTGCCTCGAACACGATCTCGCCACCAGCCGCCAACCGGGCCTCGATGAGATCACGGGTTACCTCGGTCTGCCCGTAAACCGTTACGCTCTTGCCGGTCAGGTCCTTGAGACAGATCCGGTGCCGGTCGCCCCCGAAGGCCAGCTCAAAGCCGTCATGCACCATGCCTTCCCGGTCGAGGCGGTCTGCAACACCGGCTTCGCGCAGGGCTTCGACGGTCCCATGTTCAAGAACGCCAGCCCTGATGCGGCCTTCTATGTGGGATCGCGTCTGGCGATCCAGGATGATGCAGTCAATGCCACTGAGATGCAGAAACTGGGCGAGCATAAGGCCCGCCGGCCCTGACCCAATGATTACCACCTGCGTCGACTTCACTGACATACACGTCCTCCCCGGCAGACACCGTAGCTGACTGCATTGTCGCAGTCACACGCAAACCGCTTAGCCGGCATCTGCATTTTCAACCATGCCCCAGCCTGTTGCACCGGCGCCCGAAAGCCTATAGCACGAACCTGTTAACGCGAGAGTACAGATCTGTTTCTATCAAGCCTCGCATTTCCAACCTGTTCGCAAATAGCCTCGGATACCCCAATTGCGTCTGTTGTTCATTTCACATTGCTTTCCTCTAAAAGATGCCCCGATGAGCAAGATCGGCGGCATGCAGCGTGTCGGAATCGATCTGTTGAAACAGCTCGAGGCACACCCGGAGGTGGATGTCGAAACCGTCATACTGCGATCTGAACGTGAAAATGACTATTTCGGATTTGTGCCGTTCCTGTTTCGCGCCTTCACGACCGCTCGTTCGATGATGAAGCGTGGCGAAGTCGATGCGGTGCTGTTCTCGGCAATGCCGTCCGCTGTTCTTGCCTCGATACTGGCGGGCACGTCACGAAACGCCCGCGTACCGCTTGCCGCCATCTCGCACGGGCATGACGTGATTGCAGATTCCGGCGCATATCAATGGCTTGTCGCAAAGGTTTTTGCCCGGCTTGACGCCATGTTGCCGGTAAGCCGGGCAACAGGACAGCAGTGCGTCCAGCGCGGTCTGCCTGCCGACCGGCTGTTCGTGACACCCAACGGCATTGAGCCGGACAGGTTTGGCGACAGCTTCCCGGGCCTCTCCACCAATCGGCAGGACCGTCGCAAAGTACTGGCGGATGCGTTTCCCGGACTTGCCGCGAAATTCGGGCCCGACGACCTGCTGCTGTGTTCCGTCGGTCGCCAGGTGAAGCGCAAGGGAAACGAATGGTTCGTTCGCAATGTGATGCCGCTGTTGAATTCCAACGTTCACCTGGTGATGGGCGGCAAGGGACCGGAGAGCGATGCCATCGGGCAGGCCATCACGGATACCGGGCTGGGCGCCCGAATCCATTCGCTCGGGCTGGTGGCGGAAGAAAAGCTGGCTAGCCTGTATTCAGGCGGTGATCTTTTCGTCATGCCCAATATTCCGGTCGACGGTGACATGGAGGGCTTTGGCGTGGTCATGCTGGAAGCCGGATTGTGCGGCATGCCGTCCATCGCCTCACGGATTGAGGGTATCGAGGATGTGATCACGGACAGCGTCAATGGCCATTGTGCAGAAGCACTTGATGCAAAGGGATTTGCCGACATCATCAATCTCTACGCAGAAGCGCCCGGATCACTGGACAAGATGTCAAAAACGGCCCGGTCCCACACCATTGCAACGTTTGCGTGGTCAACTGTGTGCGCGCAGATTGTTACGACCCTGAAGACGGTGATCCACCGTAAGAGGGAAACCGGCGAATGAGGGTCTAGAGCAAGATGGGTTCAAGTGAACCCATGAAGTTGCTCTGTCACTTTGAAAGCGATCAGCCGATCTCGCGGCCCCGCCAGCTTACTTTCTTGCCGGATCGCCAGCGGAAGAACGCGACCCACTGCAGCCCTACAAGTACCGCGACGCCAAACGGATGGATGACGGCACCGAACCAGGACTGGCGAAATATGCCCGTCATCAGGAATCGCATCACCCACGGCAGGGCTGCGGCAATGATTGCCAGCCGCATCGTGTCGCCGGTTGCACCCGCCAGCCAGGCAATGACAGCCATGACGGGCGGCAGGACATGACCGCCGAGAAGCAACGTGGTCCACACCGGCAGACCAACGGGTGTGGCCATGCCTTCATGGGCGTTCTTCATCAGGCCCGAGAAAACCTCCGGGCCGGTTTCGTACATGCGGGTGGCGGAGATATCGGTGATATCCATCAGGTCTGTGCGATGGCCGCCGGCGCGAAAATGCCGGGGCAACATGACCCCGTCATGAATGCAGTCGCGAATACGTTCGTGACCACCCACGTCACGATAGGCATCCATCTGCACCGCAATGAGCTGGCCGCACGCGGTCGCGAACATCGCGGAATTGGTAAACTTCACACCGGGAAACGGCAGATAGCCGAGCAATACGGTATGGATCAGGGGAATAAGCGTCTTTTCCCAGAAGCTGCCGGTGATCTGGCGCGGGAACCCGGACAGAAGCTTGAGTTGCGGCCTGCGAGTGAACTCCGATGCGATCCGAAACAACGCATCGGGCTCGAGGGTCACGTCGGCATCGAGAAACACGGCGTAGGGATTGCCGGCTTCGGTCGACAGGAAATGACAGGCATTGTTCTTGCCGAGCCAGCCTTCCGGCAAGGCACGCGTCGTAGCCAGCTTCAGGCGCGGGTCGGACTTGGCCATGTCCTTCACGATCTGTGCCGTGCGGTCGGTGGAACTGTCATCTGCAACAATGACCTCGAACTCCACACCGGTGCAGGCAAGCACCGATTGCAGCACCGGTGTTATGCGGGCTTCTTCATTACGAGCCGGGATCAGAACAGAGAGTTTCGGCAAATCCGCTTCGGCCTGTTTTTTGATCGGCCGGTACAGCAACAGATTTATGCTGCCCAGGACCGCCGGGATCAACGCCAGCACGAAGACAACCTGCACAATGAGTTCCAGCATAAAGCCTCAATCTTTCCTGACATCCGTGTGGGCGGCGGAAAATTTCTCGCCGCGCACCAATGCCTTCAGATAACGCCAGCGATCGTAGATGGGGTTTACCCCGCGCTTGCCGTCAATGAATGTAACGAAGGGTTCGGGGTCGCGCGCCATGACCGCGCGCGAAAGTTCGTCCTGCGCATCGCCAAGCTCCTGTTCGAGCCGGGCCTTCCAGGCATCCGGGGCCAGCGTTTCAGCGCTGGTGTCTATCTGATTACCGAAATTCACCAGTATCTCCGGGCGCGGTTCGTCCCAGAAGACAAACTCCATGGCAAGCGGCTGTACAATCACACCGCAATCCGCCGCCAATCGTGCAAGACCGGGCTTGAACTCGACCGGGCGTGAGCGTGGATCGGTAAACTCACCCTGGGGCGTAATCAACAAGGCCTTGCCGGGTGTCGCCAACATGCCGCGGGAGACCTGCAGGAAACGGGCTGCACCACGCGCTGAATCCTTTTCGACACCAAAGATGCCGATCTTCTTCATGAAATTGTACTTCTTCAGCGCATCGGCATCCATCGGCCCGAATGCCAGATGTTCAGGCAGGAAGCTTTCCGCCATCAGCACCAGGACCAGCGGATCGTACCAGCCCGGATGATTTGAGAAATAAATCACCGATCGATCGGCTGCGACCGGTGCCGGCGTTTCATTGAGGATGCGGAAACCGTTGAACTTCTTCGCCAGCATGCGCCGGATATAGACATTGAAAAAACGGGTGACACGCGGCGAGTGCCGCTGGATCACCTCGTCTGCTGCCTTCTGGTTTCGGCTGGTCATACCTGCTTTATAGGATCACGACGCCATGATGTCATCCGTCCAGGCGCCGGGACCGGTTGCTTTTGGCAAGGCGGATGGTCGCAGGAAACCGACTCACACCGCAATATCCTGCGCCAGCAGGTCACTGGAAATCCGTGCCGATTCAAAGATCACCGGCAGGCCTGATCCGGGATGAGTGCCGCCACCGACCAGATACACCCGTTCGAGATCCTCATAGCGATTATGCGGCCTGAAACACAGCATCTGCGTCAGATTGTGGCTGAGATTGAAGGTGGCACCCTTGTAGATGTGCATATCCGCCTCCCAGTCATCCGGCGTCACCACTTTTTCATAGCGGATGCGATCGCGAATATCCGGGTAACCGGCCAGTTCGAGCCGGTCGAGGGTCTTTTCGCGGAATTCGGCTGCTTCCTTCTGCCAGTCGATATTGTCGGTGCGATGCGGCACCGGTACCAGCACATAGACGGTTGAATGTCCTTCAGGCGCCAGCGTGTCGTCGGTAATGGATGCATTCTGCACGTAGAACGACGGGTCCTTGGGTATCACCTTTTTCACCTGGATCTCGTCAATGTTGCCTTCGAAATCCTCCGCCAGGACAATGGTGTGATGCGGCACATGATCCAGCCGGCCTTCAATACCGAGATAAAGCATGAAGGTTGAACAGGAGAACTCCTGCGTCTCGATCTTGCGGTCATTCCATTTCTTGCGCATGTCATTGGGTACAAGTTTCGGCATGACGTGAGCGAAATCCGCATTGACCACCAGACCATCCAGTTCGATTGTCTCTTTGTTGGTGGTCACGGAAATTGCCTTTTTGCCGTCAAAGCCGATACTGGTGACTTCTTCTTCCAGGCGCAGTTCCACACCCATTTCCACCGCAATATCCGCCATGCGCTGCATGACGGCGTTGCAGCCGCCGACAGGGTGCCAGATGCCGTACTCATGCTCGAGGAAAGCAAGGATTGTGAACAGGGACGGACATTTGAAAGGTGACATGCCCAGGTACTTCGCCTGGAATGAGAACGCCCTGCGTACCCGAGGGTCCTTGAAATAGCGCTCAAGATCCTTTTCGAGCGACATGTGCGGATTCAGTTTGGACAGCGCCTTTACAACATTCGGGCGCATGAAGTCGGAAAAACTCAGGAACGGGTTTTCCAGCACGCCGCGGAACACATCCAGTTTCTTGCGATTGTCTCGCATATAGCGATCCAGATTGGCCGCGTCAGACGGCGACAGTTTCGCAATCTCGGCCTTCATGGCCTCCTCACCGGACACCACGTCGAGATGGCCGCCTGCCTCATGAACCACCCGGTACATGGGATCAACCCGCTTGATGGGTATTTCGCGCCACAGGTCATACCCGCAGTAGGTGAAGATTTCCGACAATATGCGCGGATACAGGAAGAAGGTCGGACCGATATCAAATGTATATCCGTCCTCCTTGATGGCCCCGGTGCGCCCACCGACGCTCGCCTGACGTTCAATCAGGGTAACCTCATAGCCCTTGCGCTTGAGGATCATGGCTGTCGCCAGGCCACCCGGCCCGGCACCGACAATAACAATTCGACGATTTGAAGCTGGCATAGGAGAACTCTGTACCTGTGCTGTTTAAGCAATAAATGAATTCCCGGATCACGCCCACCCCTGAACAATCCGGTTATAGAGAACGGCTGGAGCTTATTAACGCCATGCACGCAAGAATAGAACCCCCAAATCTCTACGACGAATTGCCGCTTGCAGATTATCCCCAGACTAAAGTCTTTTCGGGCCGGTTCGATCAGGTTCGGGTTTTCTTTTCACGGCAAACCGTTTACCTGTCTATTCGATATTGCGGCGGCCAGACGCGCCGTGCAAACATCGTGATCCAGCAAGGGTATCGCCAGCGCCATGTCGGCCATTTCCGTCAGTCAGCTCTGCAAGTCCTATGACGGCCGCCAGGCTGTGAATGAACTGTCATTCGAAGTTCAGAAAGGCGAGACATTTGCGCTGCTCGGCCCGAATGGAGCAGGCAAGACCACAACCATTGAAATTCTGGAAGGCTACCGAAAGGCCGACAGCGGCAGTGTCTCCGTTCTTGGTCTGAACCCGGAAACGGAAGGCGCAGAACTGAAGCGCAGAACCGGGCTGGTGCTGCAGACAACAGCGCTGGAACCTGAACTCACCATCAAGGAAACCGTCACCGCTTTTGCCCGGCTGTACAAGGATCCGCGCGACATCGGCGCGGTGCTTGTTGATGTCAACCTGGCGCATCTGCAGGGCAACCGGGTCGGCAATCTTTCGGGTGGCCAGAAGCGGCGGCTGGAAATTGCGCTGGGTATAGTCGGCGACCCGGAACTGGTGTTCCTGGATGAACCGACAACCGGCCTCGACCCGGAAGCACGGCGCAAGATCTGGGCACTGATCCAACGCCTCAACTCTAACGGATGCACGATCGTGCTGTCGTCACACTACATGGACGAGGTGCAGGCCCTGGCCAGCCACATGGCGATCATGGTCGATGGACAGATCGCGGCAGAAGGCCGGCCACTTGATCTGCAGAGGCAGCACTGCACGCACGCCACGATCCGGTTTGATGCAGACAACAAACTGCCGGCCGGCTTCCCGGCCAAGCTGGCCCCTGATACCGCAGTGTACAACGGCCATGCCGAACTCGTGGTGGAAGATCCCACACCTGCGCTAAGCACTCTGATGTCCTGGGCCCAGACCAGCGGATACGATCTCAGTTCGATTTCGGTCACCAGGCAGAGTCTGGAAGATATTTACCTGCAACTGGTGTCACAGCGCCAGGCCCAGCCGCAAGGTGACACGCCATGATGCTGGTCCAGGAAGCGATACATCAATTGCGCCTGTTTACCAGACGCCCGGCCGCGGTGTTCTTCGTGGTCGCCATGCCCCTGGTGTTGCTGATTGTCCTGACACAGTTGTTCGGCAATGAGAAAATCCAGGGCCTGGGGCTTAATACGGCACAGTTTTATACGCCGGCCCTGGCGGTCTTCGGTGTTGTGATGGCCTGTTTCACCTATCTGGCGGTATCGACGGCAACGGCGCGCGACCTCGGTATTCTGAAACGTGTACGTGGTACGCCGATGCCGCCGTGGGTATATATCTGTGCCCGGATCATGGCAGTTTCGGTGATCGCTTTCATGTCCCTGCTACTGGTGATTGCAACCGGGGCGCTGGCCTTCGGTGTGGAAATCATCTGGGAACGGGCACCGGCGGCGGCAGTTGTGGCGGTAACCGGTGCGTTGTGCTTTGCATCGCTCGGCATGATGGTCACCGCATTGTTCCGGTCCAGCGAAACGGTTCAGGCGGCCAGCAGCGCGGCAATCATGCCGCTGGCTTTTGTATCGGACATATTCGTGCGTCCAAGCACCGAGACATCCGAATGGGTACCGCTGATCGGCAACCTGTTTCCACTGCGGCATTTTTCCATCGCCTTCCAGCGCGCCTTTGACTACGCCTATGAGGGCAACGGGTTTGCCCTGCCGGATGCAGACGGCGTCGTCTACACAATCCTGCCGCACATGGGCGTCATGGCGTTGTGGGGCATTGGCGCGGCGATCATCGCAGCGCGGTTTTTCCGCTGGGAAGCGCGCGCGATATAGGCTTTAGACGCATATCAGCGAGGCTGAACTGAGCGAAGCACCGGACATATCCGATCCTGTTGTCAACCCGGATGGCCGCCAGTCTGCCACAGCGGCGGCTGTGCAGCGTGGCACCGGCAGGATGCTGCTCAGCGCGGGATTTGCCAGCATTTCCGAGGTGTCCCTGGCTAATGGTCGCCGTGCCGACCTGATCGCCGTCAACGCGAAGGGGGAAATCTGGATTGTCGAAATAAAATCCTCGCCGGCGGACTATCTCTCCGACCATAAATGGCATGACTACATGGCGTATTGCGACCGGTTCTACTTCGCCATTCCGCCGGACATGGACCGGGGGCTGGTCGACGAAGCAGCCGGGCTGATGATCGCGGACGCATGGGGCGCGGAAATCGTTCGCGAAGCGTCCGAAGCCAGACTTTCCGGCGCCCGGCGCAAGGCAGTTACGCTGTTGCTGGCGCGCTCGGCATCCATGCGGCTGCAGTCAACAATAGATCCCAACGCCAACGGACTTTAGACAATGTCCGGGCTTGCCTGACCGGCAGGTCTAGCGCGGGGCGCGCTTTGCGAGAATACGCTGCAGGGTCCGGCGATGCATGTTCAGGCGCCGCGCGGTCTCGGAAACATTGCGGTTACACAATTCATAAACCCGCTGGATATGCTCCCAACGCACCCGGTCGGCCGACATCGGGTTTTCCGGTAGGGCAGCACGTGCATCCGCCTGGGCCATCAGTGCACCATATACCGCATCGGCATCGGCTGGCTTGGACAGGTAGTCGGCAGCGCCGATTTTCACCGCAGACACCGCGGTTGCAATATTGCCGTAGCCTGTGAGAACCACGGCACGAGCCTCAGGGCGGACAGTATGAAGGGCTTCAACCACATCAAGGCCGTTGCCGTCTTCAAGCCGCAAGTCGACAACTGCGTAGGCAGGGGGATCGCGTTTCACTTCACCCATGGCTTCCGCGACAGACTGTGCCATGCGCACGTCAAAGCCGCGTGATTCCATTGCCCGGCCAAGCCGCTGCAGAAACGGACGATCATCATCCACCAGCAAAAGTGTCTTCGGTCCGTCGATTTCGTTTTCACTCATCAATTCAATTCCCTGATACTGTGAGCAACCCTCACAGCAATATTGTGCCTATTGCGATGTGGTTCTTACAGCAATTTGGCCCAGCGTGGTAAAAATCACAAGTCAGCCTGCCCGGTTTGCTCCATCTCCACGATCTCGCGCGGCCACACAATGCGAACCACCGCTCCGGTTTCAGGCAGGGCCCGGTTTGCCAGATTGACCTGGGCTCCGGAGCGTTCCAGCAGTGTTTTGGCGATAAAGAAACCAAGTCCCATGCCGCCATGGCCTTCCCGCCTGATCCGTTCATCCTCGCCAAACCGGCTGCGGGTCGTAACATAAGGATCACCGAGGCGATCCATGACCGCCTGGGAAAACCCTGTTCCGTCGTCCGAGATGGTCAGGCTGATCTGCTCGAGCGACCAGGAAATGCGAACCGTCACCCTGGTCTTTGCGAAATCAACAGCGTTCTCCATCAAGTTCACCAGGGCGTATTTTATGGCTGTGTTGCGCATCAGGACCGGCTCGGTCAGCGGGTTGCCGTTCCGGTCCGACTTGGGCTGCACGTCAAACAGAACGGCGACGTCAGGCGAGTTGAGCGGTTCGGCGATCTCTTCCGCAAGTGCGGTCATGCGCACGGTCTGCATCATGG
This sequence comes from Anderseniella sp. Alg231-50, assembly GCF_900149695.1. Classification (NCBI taxonomy): domain Bacteria; kingdom Pseudomonadati; phylum Pseudomonadota; class Alphaproteobacteria; order Hyphomicrobiales; family Parvibaculaceae; genus Anderseniella; species Anderseniella sp. Alg231-50. The sequence continues at coordinate 947,504 of NZ_LT703003.1, forward strand.
CGTCGGACTGGTTGTCACGTTGTGACAGCCGCGACAGGATTTCACGGCAGCGTTCGGACTGCGACACGAGCAGGTCAAGATCCTCGCCATGATGGCCATCCAGCTTGAGTTCGCGTTTGAGTTCCTTGGCAACAAGGACAATGGTGGCCAGCGGCGTGCCCAGTTCATGGGCAGCGGCAGCCGCCAGTCCATCCAGTGCCGACAATTGCTGCTCATGGGCGAGGGCAACCTCGGTGGCCGCCAGCGCGTTGGCCATGTCACGGGCTTCGCTGGCGACCCGGTTTACATACAGGGTTGAAAAAATGATGCCGCAGACCAGCGCGGCCCACAGGCCGGTCTTGTACAGGCTGGGCAGCGCAAACGGCTGGTCGGGATGCCATGGCAGCGGCAGGTGAAAAACCGCGAGGAAAGTCGTAACCGCGACGGCCAGTCCGGCCAGCAGGACAGTGCGCGGCAGCGGCAAGGTAGCCGCGGAAACCGTAACCGGCACAATGAACAGGAACGCAAACGGATTGGACAGTCCGCCTGTCAGGTACAGCAATGCGGCCAGTTGGAAAATGTCATAGGCCAGCAATAGCGACGAGTAGCGTTCGTGCAGACGCGCCGTCACAGCCCAGCTGAGTGACAAGGAGATGTTTACCCATGCCGACACGGCGATGAAGATGATGCAAAGCCAGACCGGCAAGGCAAAACCCATGCCCAGATACACCCACAATACTGCAAATGTCTGTCCGGCAACCGCAAGCCAGCGCAGGCGGATCGAGGTGCGCAGCCGCAAGCCCTCATGGGTAAAGAAAGTGCCGACGACACGCGAGGTGGGGCCGATTGCGCCGGCCAGGACATCAGAGACCGTACTGGACATGGTTTTTCGTTGCTTTCCGTTCAAGTTTGCTGCCGTCCCGGCAGGGACTGCCGGTCAGATTAGAGTATTTTCTGAAGAAACGGGCATCAGAATTGCCGGAAACGGCAGCGAAAGCAAAACGCGGGGCGCGCAAATGCCATGATCGAAACCGCTCCCGGGCTTGAACAGCCGTGGCACACCCACAACATTGTGACCTGTTGCCGCTTTGCCATGCCGGCCTGCACGGGTATGAATGCCACCATGAAAAAATCGACCGCCATCCTTGCCATTTCCTGCCTGCTTCTGGCCACGGGCATTGGCGCAAGCGCCCTCTTGTTCGCACCGGACACATCGAAGACCGGTGTGGTCAGTTCCGGAACCGCGCTGGTCGGCGGGCCGTTTGAAGCGACCAACCAGGACGGCAAGCGGGTCAGCGACAAGGACTTTCTCGGCAAGCACACGCTGTATTATTTCGGATTCACGTTCTGCCCTGATATCTGCCCGGCTGAATTGCAGGTCATCTCTGCCGCCTTAAGCGAGATCGACGGGGCCCAGGACAAATTCAATCTGGCGTTTGTGACAATTGATCCCGCCCGGGACACGCCGGAAATCATGAAGCAGTATGTGGCCCACTTCTGGCCGGGTACCATTGGTCTGACCGGTTCAAACGAAGACATCCGGAAAATGGCTGCCGCATACCGGGTTTACTATACCAAGGCCGGCGGCGAGAACGCCGACAAGGACAGCTATCTGATGGACCATTCCAGTATCACCTACCTGATGGGCCCGGATGGCAAGTTTGTTCGCCACTTCCCGTTCGGCACCTCTGCAGGTGACATAAAGAAAGCCCTTGTAGACATTACAAGCGGTTGAAAAGTCTCAAAATTTGATCCGGTATACTTTCGGTGTACAGCGCGGCTGAGCGTTTGCTCTCGGATACATTATAGTGCTATGTTGCAGCGCAGCAATATAGTTCAGGCCTGCACAGGCGCATGGTGATCCCTCGATGCTTTACATGATGTATGAAATGAACCACGCCGCGATTGCCCCGCTGCGAATGGCCGCAAAATACGGCCACCATTTCTGGACCAATTCGACCAATCCGGTCGCCGACACGGAACTTGGCCGTTCATATGCGGCATCGCTTGGCATGTTCGAGCGTCTGACAAGGCGCTATGGCAAGCCGGAATTCGCCATTACATCGACGGAAGTCGAGGGCAAAAGCTGCGCGGTGCAGGAAAACTGTGTGTGGGAAAAACCGTTCTGCCGGCTGCTGCGCTTTGATCGTCAGTTTGAAACTGCCCCGTCCGACGCCAAGCAACATCAGAAAATACTGATTGTTGCGCCGATGTCCGGACACTACGCGACCCTGCTGCGCGGCACTGTCGAGTCCATGCTGCCGCACGGCGACGTGTACATTACCGACTGGACCGATGCACGCGATGTTCCTGCCTCGCAAGGCAGTTTCGACCTGGATGATTACATCGACTATGTCATCGATATCATCCAGCACCTCGGTGAAAATGTGCATGTCATGGCGGTGTGCCAACCCACCGTCCCGGTGCTGGCAGCGATATCCCTCATGCACCAGCGCAAGGAAAAGCTGCTGCCGGCATCGATGATGCTGATGGGCGGTCCGATCGATACCCGCCGCAATCCAACCGAGGTCAACAAGCTGGCAACCGAGCGCGGCACGGACTGGTTCAAACGGCATGTCATCGTAAGAGTGCCGTTTCCAAATGCCGGATTCATGCGCCGGGTCTATCCCGGCTTCCTGCAGTTGTCGGGTTTCATGACCATGAATATGGACCGCCATGTCGACGCCCATCGCGAGCTGTTCCGACATCTTGTTGAAGGCGATGAGGATTCGGCTGAAAAGCAGGAAGAGTTCTATGACGAGTATTTGTCCGTGATGGACCTGACGGCTGAGTTCTATCTGCAGACGGTGGACAGGGTGTTTGTAAAGCAGGCGCTGCCCAAGGGCGAGTTTACCTATCGCGATACCCTCATAGAGCCTGCCTCGATTACCGAAACCGCCCTGATGACGATTGAGGGGGAAAAAGACGATATCTCCGGTATCGGGCAATCGGAAGCAGCACACGAGCTGTGCACCGGCCTGCCGAAGAAAATGCGCGATCATCACCTGCAGGAAAAGGTCGGCCATTACGGCGTGTTCAATGGATCCCGGTTCCGGGCTCACATCGTGCCGCGTATCGTAGCGTTCATGCACAAGCACAATCACAAAGGCTGATACCCGGCAGCGCGCCGATCTGATCAGATCGGATCTTGCAGCGTGCATACATTCGCTGGCCACGCGACAGGAGCGAATCAGTTATTATCCTGACATGCCACTTTCACCCCTGAAACGCCTGCTCACTTCCGATCCCGGCCAGCCGGACGGTCCGGACAGCCTGCTGATCGACGGTCGTGAAGTGCCGGTGCGCTATCGCGGGAATGCACAGGCCAGGCGCATTATCATGCGAATGGAAAAGGACGGACAAGGCATTGTGCTGACCGTGCCGCCGGGAACCGGCGCGCAGGCGGCCCATGAATTTGCCCGCAGTCAGGCTGCCTGGATATGGCAACGGCTCGCTTCCGAGGAGCAGATACAACAGGCCGAGATTCTGGTCGGGCGCAGTATTACCATTCGCGACACCGAGCATGTGATTGAAACCGCAAGCGGGCGCGGCGTGCCGGTTCATATCCGCGACCTGCCATCGCCACGGCTCATGGTCCGCGGTGATGCGGAACACATGCGGCGCCGGATTACCGACTTTCTGAAACGCGAGGCCCGCAGCGACCTGCAGAAGGCATCACGCGGGTATGCCGACGCCATGCAGGTTGACTTCGCACGGCTCAGCGTACGTGACACCACTTCCCGCTGGGGATCGTGTTCAAGTAGCGGAACATTGTCTTACTCGTGGCGCCTGATCATGGCGCCGCCAAATGTGCTGGATTATGTGTGTGCCCACGAGGTCGCCCACATTGAGCAAATGAACCACGGTCCTGAATTCTGGGAACTGGTTTACCGGCACTGCCCGCACACGGATTTTGCCCGAAACTGGCTGAAGCGTGAGGGGCACACCCTGCACAAACTGCCGATATGACCAGATGGCATTGGTCGCTGGATTGCACCGGTCACCTGGTTTGCAGCAACTGTTCCAATCGGCGCTGATTCCTGGATTTTTCAACCTGGCGCCGTTGTGAACGCGTTTGTTCCGGCGCCGGCTCAGGCTCCGGATCAGGGGACAGGAAAATACTGCGCAGACTGTCCACAAACCCGCCGCGATTGTACAATGTGTCCTCGTCGGCATAGGCAATCGCGGGACCATCAGGTTCATAAAAGCCGGGCAGCGGCACCGCATCGAGCTGCAGGTGGGCCGGGTTCATTACATTGGCAAAAATGCGCGCCGGCATGGAGCCGCCCGTCACCCGTTTGGTGGACGAATTGTCATCATTGCCGACCCACACACCGGCAATCAGGTGCGAGGTGTAACCGATGAACCAGGCATCGCGATAATCCTGCGTCGTGCCGGTCTTGCCACCGGTTTCGTGACCCGGAATCCGGGCCGCCTTCCCGGTCCCTTCCTCCACCACGGAACGCATCATGTGGTTCATGGCGCCAAGCGACTCAAAGGAAATGACTGATCCCGGACCGCCGCCTGAACGTTCATACAACACCTTGCCGTCACGCGTGGTAATGCGGTTAATCGTATGCGGTATGACTCCGCTGCCCCCATTGGCGAACGGCACGTAGGCGGACGTCAGTTGCAGCAATGAGACTTCCGAAGTGCCCAGGGCGATGGAGGCGTTGGCAACCAGAGGATAGGAGATGCCGAGCCGGCGCGCCGTTGCCGCCACATTGTCGGGACCGACTTCGACTGCAAGCTTTGCCGCCACGGTATTGATCGACGATGACAGCGCCCTGGTCAGGGAAACCGGGCCCTGGTACTGGCGCTTGTAATTGTCCGGTGACCAGTTGCCGAATGTCACAGGCTCATCAATCTTGCGGGTCCTGGGCGTCATGCCGGCATCAATGGCAGTGAGATACACAAACGGTTTGAAGGCGGAGCCCGGCTGGCGCTGCGCCTTTACGGCCCGATTGAACTGGCTCTTGATATAGGAGCGTCCGCCAACCATGGCCCGAACCGCGCCGGTGGTGTCCAGAACAACCATGGATGCTTCAGACGCACGAGACTTGCGGCCGTTTCTTGAAAGCTCGGAGCGCAGTGCCCTTTCAGCAGACTTCTGGAGCACGGGATCAATGGTGGTTTCCACGACCACGCTGTCGCGCAATTCGCCGATGAGTTCCGGCAGCGTCTCGCTCACCCAATCCACCACATAGCGCTTGGCCGGAATGTAAGTTGATCCGGGCGCCCGGGCGCTTACGCCACGTGTTGCATCTGCTTCCGCCTTGGTAATGAACCCGGCACGCACCATGTCCGACAGCACTTCGCGGGCACGGGCGTTGGCCCGTTTGGTACTGGCAATCGGGTTGTAGCGGCTGGGCGCTTTCAACACGGCTGCAAGCACGGCTGCTTCCGACAGGTTCACGTCTCGGGCCGATTTTCCAAAAAACTTCTGCGCCGCCTTGTCGATACCGGTGGCACCGGCGCCGTAGTAGACCCGGTTCATGTACAGCTGCAAAATCTCGTCCTTGGAGAATTTGCTTTCAAGCCAGACTGCCAGAATGGCTTCCTGCACTTTTCTCTCAAGCGTGCGCTCAGGCTTCAGAAACAGGTTCTTGGCCAATTGCTGGGTCAGCGTCGAACCGCCCTGAATCGTACTTCCGGCGCGATAGTTGACCCACAGCGCGCGTGCAATACCAAACGGGTCAATGCCGAAATGCGAACGGAAGCGCCGGTCTTCAATTGCGATAATGGCCTGCGGCACATAGGGCGGCAGTTCATCTATGCGCACAGCGTCTCCGAAAAAGGCGCCGCGCTCGGCCAGCACCGAACCATCTGACGCCAGCAGCATGATGCCGGGTTCACGTTCGGGAATATTGAACAGGCCCTGCTTGTTCAGGTTGAAAAACAGGTAGCCGGTGGTGGCAAACACGGCAACCATCGCCCACAGACCGACCATCATGCTCCAGGCCGCGAGCTTGAAAACCACAGAGCGCTTGCGCGGAGTCTTCCGGCTGCGGCCGCTGGTGTTTGGCCGTACATCCGATTTTCTGCGGGGACCGGGGCCGGCAAACACAGGTTCCCGCCGGCGGGGCCCACGTCGCTTCTGCTTTTTTCTGCCTAGTCCAAACACGCCAAACAAGTCCCCAAGATGTTTACGGGCGACGGCCAATTGCGAAATCCGGGCATAAACCGCCGGTTTTCGATCATCCCGCTCCAAGCCGAAAGGACACTAGCGTTTCCGCGTTAACCAGCTGTTAACACTGCCCGGCGACGCGGCGCAGTTGACCTTATGTATCCGGGTTGCGACTCAATCATGTCAGCACAATGGCAGACGGACATATGCAGTATCGGGATTATACGTCCAGATTCGCGACATTCAGGGCATTTTCGCGAATGAAATCACGGCGTGGTTCCACCACGTCACCCATCAGCTTGGTGAACAGGTCGTCTGCTTCATCCAGCTCCGACACCTTGACCCGAAGCAGGGAACGGACGTTCTTGTCGAGCGTCGTTTCCCACAGTTGTTCCGGGTTCATTTCGCCAAGTCCCTTATAGCGCTGCATGGAGATACCCTTGCGGCCCTGGGCAAACACGGCATCGATCAGATCCATGGGTGAATAGATCGCGATCTCGGTTTCCTTGCGGCGCAGTTTTGCCGGCTTGGCATAAACTTCCTGCAAATGCGCGGCCAGCCGGTCCAGGCGAATTGCCTCGGCCGACCCGATCATGCGGGCATCAAGCGAATGGGCTTCCCGCACACCACGCAATTCACGGGTGAAGGTCAGGCCACCGTCTGTATCAGCCTCGCCTTCCCAGCCGCGCTCGGTCTCTTCGGAAATCGTGTTGAGCCGGCGCGCGATATAGGCGGCTGCCTCGTTGGCTGCCTGCTGACTGCCGATCACTTCAGGGTTGAATGCCCCTGCAATTGCAGCCTGCTCAACCACGTTGCGCGAATAGCGCGTATGCAGGCTCTCAAGGGCAGACCGCACCTGCAGGGCACTGTCGATGATGCTGCGCAAATCCTGACTGCCGTGTTCGACACCGTCCGCAGTAATCAGCACGGTATCTTCCATTCCCTGGTCGACAAGAAACTCTTCCAGAGCGGCATCGTCCTTGAGGTATTGCTCGGACGAGCCGCGCTTGACCTTGTACAAAGGCGGCTGGGCGATGAACAGGTGGCCGCGCTCGATCACCTCCGGCATCTGCCGGTAGAAGAAGGTCAGCAGCAGGGTGCGAATGTGCGCGCCGTCCACATCAGCATCGGTCATGATGATGATCTTGTGATAGCGCAGCTTGTCTATGTTGAAATCATCGCGCCCGATGCCTGTTCCAAGTGCGGTAATCAGCGTGCCGATCTCCTGGCTGCCCAGCATCTTGTCAAAGCGGGCGCGCTCCACGTTGAGAATCTTGCCGCGCAGGGGCAATACCGCCTGGTTTTCCCGGTTGCGCGCCTGCTTGGCGGATCCGCCGGCAGAGTCGCCCTCGACGATGAACAGTTCCGACTTGGCCGGATCACGTTCCTGACAGTCGGCAAGCTTGCCCGGCAGTGATGCAACATCGAGCGCACCCTTGCGCCGGGTCAGTTCGCGCGCCTTGCGTGCCGCCTCACGTGCCGCTGCCGCCTCGGCCACCTTGGATACAATGGCGCGGGCTTCGGCAGGGTGTTCCTCAAACCAGGTGGACAGGCCCTCACCCACCGAGCTTTCCACGATGGGCCTCACTTCGGACGACACCAGCTTGTCCTTGGTCTGCGAGGAAAACTTCGGATCCGGCACCTTGACCGACAGGACGCAGGTCAGGCCTTCGCGCGCGTCATCGCCGGTCAGAGACACTTTCTCCTTCTTGGCGATGCCGGATTCGTTGGCATAATTGTTGATGATGCGGGTCAGCGCACCGCGGAAACCGGCCAGGTGCGTGCCGCCGTCGCGCTGGGGGATGTTATTGGTGAAACACAGCACATTCTCGTGGTAGCTGTCGTTCCACCACAAGGCGCACTCGACGGTCACGCCGTCCTTCTCGATCTCAATGGAGATCGGTTCCGGCAACATGGCCTGCTTGGCCCGGTCGAGATACTGCACGAATGCCGAAATACCACCTTCGTAATGCAGGTCTACGGATTTGGGCTCTGCAGGCCGGTTGTCGGCCACATTAATGAACACGCCGGAGTTCAGGAATGCCAGTTCGCGCAGCCGGTGCTCCACCGTGTTGAAGTCAAACTCGGTCATGGTGAATGTTGCAGGGCTTGGCAGGAAGGTGATCTCGGTGCCCTTTTTGTCTCCCTGATCGCCAACCGCCGCCAGGGGACCATCGGAAACACCGTCGGTGAAGGTCATCTGCCAGTGCTTGCCGTCACGCCAGATGTCCAGTGTCAGCTTGGTCGACAGGGCATTGACCACTGAAACACCCACACCATGCAGGCCGCCGGAGACCTTGTAGGAATTCTGATCAAACTTTCCGCCGGCATGAAGCTGGGTCATGATGACTTCGGCAGCCGATATGCCCTCTTCGGCGTGAATGGCCGTTGGAATGCCGCGTCCATTGTCGGATACCGAGCACGATCCATCGGCATTCAGGCGCACTTCAACGCGGTCGCAATGGCCTGCCAGCGACTCATCGATTGCGTTGTCCACCACCTCGTAGATCATGTGATGCAGACCGGAACCGTCATCGGTATCGCCGATATACATGCCGGGACGCTTGCGCACCGCATCGAGCCCTTTCAGAACCTTGATGCTGTCGGCACCGTATTCCTCCGGCTGCTTGTCCTGTGGTGTATCGTTCATGCGGTTTCCTGTTCCGGTCGGCTTAGATCAGGATGATTTTTGGTTGACTCAACCAAAATCATAAACCTGATCGCTTTCAAAGTATTAGAGCAACTTTACGGGTTCATTTGAACCCATGTCGCTCTCGCGAGATATGTCCGTCGCTGACCTCATAAATCTCTGTACAGCTCGACGCTGCTTCAAACAATTGCCTGTCGGTTCCCGTCATCCAGGCCTGGCTCCCCAGCTCCAGCAACTCTTCCATCAATGCAGCCCGGCGAACATCATCCAGATGCGCTGCAACCTCATCCAGCAGCAACAGTGGCGCGACACCGTTAAACGTCTCACGAACCGCCCGCGCCTGCGCCAGAACCAACCCGATCAGCAGCGCTTTCTGTTCTCCTGTCGAGCACAGCCGGGCTTCCATTTGCCGCGGACCGTGGCTGACCAGCAGGTCGGCGCGATGCGGTCCGCGCAAGGTTCTTCCGGCCGCCCGGTCAAGACCACGCGAATCAGCCAAAAGTGTACGATATTCGTCCTCAATTTGCACGGCTGGACGGTCAATTAGTTGTTGCTCCAGTTCACCGTCCACAATCACCTCCGCCCAGGGAAACGGGCGCTCGGACCCGCGCTGCCTGGTATCGGTGATGAAGCTGCGCACCGCCGCTATGGCATCATTGCGGGCCGCGGCGACCGCCACTGCCGTCTGGGCCAGTTGTGCCTCGACACTGTCGAGCCAGCGGGCCTGCTGAAATTCCTCGCTGTTGAGCCGATTGCGTTCGCGCAGCAAGCGTTCAAGCGCGTTAACCCGGGTCCCGTGTGACGGATCGAAAGTCGCCGTGAGCCGGTCCAGGAACCGGCGGCGATCAGAAGCAGGCCCGGCAAACAGGCGGTCCATTGCAGGTGTCAGCCACAAGGCACGTACATATTCCGCCAGCGCTCCGGCGCTGCGCTGGACCTGGCCGTCAATACGCACCTCACGGGAATTGCCCGATGCAGGTTCGCCGTTTTCTCCGGAGCCCGGCTGCCATGCCGTTCCCAGTCTTACTTCACCGACCGGGCTGTCCAGCACAGCCGACACAGCCCAGCCCGTGTCGCGGCCCGACCTGACAAGATCGTCGAACGCGGCCCCGCGCAGGCCACGACCCGGTGTCAGCAATGAAATAGCCTCAAGCAGGTTGGTCTTGCCGGCCCCGTTGTGACCGCACAGGGCGATCAGCCCGGCAGACGGTTCAATGCGCGCGCTGTCATAATTGCGAAACGACGATAAGGTCAGACTGACAATGGTCAGGGATGGCTTGAGCGGCAAAGCGGCGTCTCCGGGCCTCAGGGTCAGGACCATGACAGCGTTGAACATGCACAGCCCGCGCACCACATGCGCGGCCAGGCATCATACCGCATCTTAACCGGGATCCTAAACACGCATCGGCATCAATACGTACAACACCCGGTCGTCAGCAGCATCGCGCAGGATGGTTGGCGAGCCTGAGTCCGACAACATGAAGGTCGCCGTATCACCCTTGAACTGGCCTGCAATATCGAGCAGGTAGCGCGAGTTGAAACCGACATCAATCGGATCTGCCGCATAATCTGCCGCAATCTCTTCTTCCGCCGAACCGGAATCGGGATTGTTCACCGTCAGGGTCAGCCGGTCCGGTGCAATGTTGAGTTTGACCGCGCGGCCCTTCTCGCTGGAAATCGTCGAGACACGATCAACAGCCTGGGCGAACACCCGGGTATCAACTTCCAGAGCCTTGTCATTGCCGGTTGGAATGACCCGCTCATAGTCGGGGAAGGTTCCGTCAATCAGTTTGGACGTCAGCACCAGGCCGTTCAGGTCGAAACGGATTTTCGAGGCCGACAGAGAGATGGCGACCTCGCCTTCCTCATCCTCGATCAGCTTGGCAAGCTCCAGCACCGTCTTGCGCGGCACAATGACACCGGGCATGCCGGAAGACCCCTCTGGCGCCGGCAGTTCAACCCGGGCCAGCCGGTGACCGTCGGTTGCAACGGCGCGCATGGTGCCGGTGTCCAGCGTGTGCAGGTAAATACCGTTCAGATAGTACCGGGTTTCCTCGGTGGATATGGCAAAGCGCGTCTTCTCGATCATCAGCTTGAGATCAGCCGACGCCATGGTGAAGGAGTGTGTCGCCTCGCCGCTGGCAAGGTCAGGAAAATCCTGCGGCGGCAGGGCCTGCAGGGAAAACCTGGAGCGCCCGGCGATGATGGCGAGACGGCCCTCATCAGGACCTTGTTCGAGCTGCAGCTGTGCCCCGTCCGGCAGCTTGCGCACAATGTCATACAACATGTGGGCCGGTACCGTTGTGGAGCCTGCCTGTGCGACATCCGCGCCGGTCTGTTCCACTATTTCAATGTCCAGGTCGGTTGCGTTCAGCTTCAATCCGCCGTCGGCAGCCTGCAACAGCACGTTGGACAGAATTGGTATTGTGTTGCGACGTTCCACAACCGACTGAACGTGGTTCAGCGACTTCAAAAACGTACCGCGTTCAATGGTAACCCGCATGGCCTGAGCGTCCTCGAAAACTGTCAAACAAGCTGTACGATCTACACCATACGCACAGCCCAACGAGACTTAAGCTGTTGCGCTCAGGTACGCAAGGCAAACTCCCGCCCCGAAGCCCCGGACGGACCCCGAAGTGTGGAAAACCACGTCAAAATCGCTGAAAAATCAACCCTGCTCGATCAATCTCGACAACAGCGTGACCTCGCGCGCCAGCTTTTCATCAGCCTGCATGAGCTCCTCCACCTTACGGACAGCATGCAACACGGTACTATGGTCGCGATTGCCGAACCTGCGGCCGATTTCAGGCAGCGAGCGAGAGGTCAGTTTCTTGGCCAGATACATGCCGATCTGGCGCGGGCGCACCACGGCGCGGGCGCGGCGCGGGCTGAGCAGGTCGGCGCGCGTCACATTGAAATGCCGGCCGACAATTCGCAGAATGTCGTCCACGCGAACCCGGATGAGCTCGGATGTATGCGACAGATCGCGAAGCGCAAAGGCGGCCATGTCCACCGTCATGGGCTGCCTGGTCAGGTGCTGGCTGGCGATGATGCGGTTCAATGCACCTTCCAGTTCACGCCCGGCACCGGTGATGCGGTTGGCGACGAATTCCAGCACGTCCTCGGCCACGATGAGGCTTGGATCCTTGCGCTGGGCCGCGGCAAGTTTTGACTGCAGGATTGACCGCCTGAGGCCGATATCCGGGGCCTCGATGTCTACGACAAGGCCACCGGCAAGGCGCGAGCGCATGCGCTGGTCAATGCTCTCCAGCTGTGGAGGCGGTACGTCTGCGGCAATAACCACCTGGCGTTTTGCATCGACCAGGGAATTGAAGGTATGGCAGAACTCCTGCTGCATCGCCTTGCCCTGCAGGAATTGCAGATCGTCGATCAGCAACACGTCGATGGACTGGAAATAGTCCTTGAACGACAGTGTATCGCGGACTTTCAGGGCAGCCATGAAATGGTACATGAAGCGTTCCGCGGTGATGTAGAGAACCTTGCGGTCCGGATTAAGGTCGCGAATACGCCATGCAATGGAATTGATCAGGTGGGTTTTACCCAGCCCGGCAGCCGAGTGAATGAACAGCGGGTTGAAGCTTACCGGTGCGCCGGGACGGGCTTCCGCCACGCGCATGGCGGCAGCGTGAGCCAATGCATTCGACTGGCCTTGCACATAGGTTTCGAACGTCAGGTTGTGATCCAGTTGCGAACCACGATCATTGCCCTGCCTGGAGCCTGCGCGCAGCGTCTTCGCGACCGGTTCTGCAGCTTCTTCAGACAACCCGTCAAGACTTGCGACAGGCGCGACGGCCTGAGCCGCCGTGGGCAGGCCGCGGGTGCGTACCTGCAGTTCGACCACGTTTACACCCTTGTACTCAGCGGCACAGCATGCCGTCAGCTGGTCGACATAGTGGGATTTGATCCAGCTGCGCAAAAACCGTGTCGGCACCGACACGTTAAGGGTGCCGTCAGCCAGGCTTTCCGGCTCCATGCGGGCGAACCAGCTTGTATAGAGGTCTTCGCCAAGCTCGGCGCGCAACCGGGCCGCAACCCGGGTCCAGACACCTCCAAGTGTCGTGCGAGTTGGTCCTGAATGAGCCCCTTCATCCATCTGACCCTGATACAGACCTTCGCCCCCAAGCGAATGATCTTCAACCGGTTTGCGTTCCCGACCTCTAGCCGCCACCACTTTATTCTCCTGCGTCCATAATGTTGACCCACCAAGCATCAACCCAAAATCAAAAACTCTGGGAAACAGGCAGCAGAAAGGGTTTGGGGACCAGACATGGTCACCACAACATCCTATTCTACAAGACGAATTCCACCGCCCATGGCCAACCCATAAGAGCCGACCACCCCTGTTACTCAACCCACTAACTACCGAGATTATCCCGGACGGCCCAGCCCCCGCCACAGGGCAACCCGTTTACACCACTGTTTTTACTTCTTATTGACTGCCACATGAGATGCGGCCAGTGACAAGACATTACAATCCGGCCCGCAGGCCATGCAAGGCCTGCTCAGAAAAAGTGCAGCAAGCCGGGCTTTTTCAGAGGTTGCAGGCGACCCAGCGTAATCAGGCAGAACCGCTCCAAACAGTTGACTCTGATAGGCATTTTTAAACGAATCCCGGATTTTCGGGCACGTCATGAAATGGTAAAAAAATTATTTACGGGCCCGCAAATTCGGGCCGAAAAACTTGCATTTCCTCGTCCAGAATAATTTGCGCACTGTATGCTATTGTTTTTAAATGGAAAAAAGTGTCAACTGCAATGTAGGAACAAAAAGAGTACAAACTTGCACGGTGTCAAAAAACGATACTCGAATCGAAAAAGGAGGCCGCTTGCGCAGACCTCCTTGAAGTCATTGAACAATCTGGTGACGTAAGGTTCAGGCAGATATTGCCTTGACGCGCTTGGCCAGCCGGGAAACTTTCCGCGACGCCGTATTCTTGTGCATGATGCCCTTTTGAGCACCGCGCATGATTTCAGGCTGCGCGGCCTTGAGAGCGTCTGCTGCGGCCCCCTGATCGCCCTTGGCGATCGCCTCTTCCACCGTGCGGAGGAATGAACGGACCCTGGAGCGGCGGTTCATGTTGATTTCTGTGCGCCGGGCGATGTGCCGGACGGCTTTCTTTGCCGAACGAGTATTGGCCATGTGTTGTCTATTCCTGACTATGCCGCCGTGCTGACAGCATCTTGAAACCGAAAGCTGCCCGTTCCGGTCACCTGACCGCCGCGCCCAAATACAGGTACAAGCCACGGTCAACAGAACAACGGGTGTGCTGAGATGAGCGGTTTCTTATAGTAAGTCTGATGCGGCGTCAACAAACACCTCTCGTATGCCGGCACCGCGCCTGCACATCATTTACGAATTCGAGAATTTCGGCTTTCTCTTGTCCGCAAAGGCCGCCATGCCTTCCTTCTGGTCATCGGTGGCAAACATGGAGTGAAACACGCGGCGTTCGAAGCGCACGCCCTCGGCAAGGGTCGTTTCATATGCGCGGTTCACGGTTTCCTTGGTCATCATTGCGATGGGCATGGACTTGGCCGCGATAACCGCCGCCGTCCTGACGGCTTCGTCGATCAGATCAGCAGCGGGCACAATCCGCGAGACCAGGCCTGAACGCTCGGCTTCCTCGGCATCCATCATGCGTCCGGTGAGGCACATTTCCATGGCCTTGGACTTGCCGACAAACCGGGTCAGGCGCTGGGTGCCGCCAGCGCCGGGCATGGCGCCGAGATTGATTTCGGGCTGGCCGAACTTTGCCGTATCCGCGGCCAGGATGAAATCGCACATCATTGCCATTTCACACCCACCGCCCAGCGCATAGCCCGCCACTGCGGCGATGACCGGTTTGCGGCACCTGGACACTTTTTCCCACTTGCCGATGAAATCACCCAGATAGACGTCCATGTAGGACTGCGACTGCATCTCCTTGATATCCGCGCCGGCGGCAAACGCCTTTTCGGAGCCGGTGATCACAATGGCTCCGATGGCGCCGTCTGCCTCAAATGCATCCAGCGCCTCATTGAGCTCGTCAATCAATGCACTGTTCAGCGCATTGAGCGCATCCGGCCGGTTCAACGTAATCAGGCCGACGGCATCACGGGTTTCTACGGATATACTGGAGTAGGTCATCGGGTACTCTCCCTGCAGGACGGGTCAACGAATTATTCTGGGGCAATAAACAGCAAACCGTTCAGCGCTGGCAAGTGGGGCAATAGAAACTGGACCGGCCCGACTGGACAATTCGCTTGATCCGTGACGTGCAGCCTTGTGTCCGGCATGCCTCGCCTTCGCGGTCATAAACGTCAAACCGTTGCTGAAATTCACCTGACCCGCCATCGGTGTGGGCGTAGTCACGCAGTGTCGATCCGCCAGCCTCGATCGCTTCGGCGATGATGGCGCGGACGCTATGCACCAGCGGCTCGACCAGAGGCGAAGCGCCGCGTTTGCGGACAATGGTTCCTGACAGGCGTTTTGGCGACAGCCGCGCCCGGTACAAGGCCTCGCATACATAAATATTGCCAAGCCCGGCAATGATCCGCTGGTCCAGCAGGGCCGCCTTCAACGGGGACCTGCGTCCGGCAAGGGCGCCGGCCAGGAAATCGGCGTGCAGCTCATTGCCGAGCGGTTCGACACCGAGACCGGCAAGAAACCGGTTGGTGTCGGCACCGCCTGGTTCGATCAGGTCAACGAACCCGAAGCGGCGCGGGTCCGTGTAGACGACCCGGGCGCCGTCATCGAGATCGACCACCACATGATCATGCGGTCCGTCACCGGCATGCCCTGCCTGCTCGAGATAGTAGAACTCTCCGAGGTTGCGGGCTGCGCCATCCGGCGGCCACACGGTAAACCTGCCGGTCATACCCAGATGAACCAGTACTGTGTGCCCGCTTTCCAGCTCGATGAGGATGTATTTGGCGCGCCGCCTGAGCGCGATTACGCGCTTGCCAGACACAATTTCCGCCAGACCGGCGGGGAATGGAAACCTGAGATCTGGCCGGTTCAGCCTGACGGTTTTCACCCGCCTGTCCACCAGTGCAGGCTCAAGCCCTCGTCGTACGGTTTCCACTTCCGGCAGTTCAGGCATTTTTGTCTTCCCGCAGCCGCAAATATCGATGCGGCATGTTCACCTTGTTGGGGCACAACTGATAGCCATGATTGGCAAGCTGGTCTATGGTCGCGACCACAATGAACGATACAGAAAAAACAAAACCTGCGGACGAAACTTCGTTCGGATTCCGAACCGTTGCAGAAGCAGACCGTCAGGGCCTGGTCAACGAGGTGTTTGGCAAGGTTGCAGCCCGCTATGACCAGATGAACGACCTGATGTCAGGCGGTTTGCACCGGCTGTGGAAAGACGACTTCATCGCGCTGCTGAACCCGCCGAAATCCGACCGCCCGTTCAAGGTTCTGGATGTCGCCGGCGGCACCGGAGATATTGCATTTCGTATTGCCCGCGCGGGCGGCGGTGGCACGGAAGTCACCGTTGCCGACATATCTCCGGAGATGGTCGGCGAAGGTGCCCGGCGGGCGCCGGGCGAATTGCACGGCGGCAAGTGCCGGTTCAGTGTGGGCAATGCGGAAACCCTGGCATTTCCGGACAACACCTTTGACGCCTACACGATCGCCTTCGGCATTCGCAATGTCACCCATATCGACCGGGCTCTCGCGCAAGCCTACCGGGTCCTGAAGCCCGGCGGGCGTTTTCTGTGCCTGGAATTCTCGCATGTGGATGTTCCCGGCATGGAACAGGTTTATGAAGCCTATTCCATGACCGTCATTCCCGCCGTCGGCAAGGTAGTGACAGGTGATGGCGATCCGTACCGGTACCTGGTCGAAAGCATCCAGAAGTTTCCCGCGCCGCAGGTGTTTGAACACATGATTGGCGAGGCCGGCTTCGTGCGCACCAGTCACCGGATGCTGACAGGCGGTATTGTTGCCATCCATTCCGGCTGGAAGGTCTAGGCACACATCGCATGTTCAATAAATTACGACACCTGTTCAAGCTTGCCCGCGCCGGCCGCACCATTGCCCGCCATGGCGGGCTCGATGCCGCCCTGGATGACGACAATGTGCCATCGGCCGCGAAATCCGTTCTCAGGCTTTTAGGCGCCGGCAAGTCAAGCCGGGAACAACGCTCCGGCCTGGCCGAAGCCCTGAACGAACTGGGGCCAAGCTACATCAAGCTTGGGCAGTTCCTGGCCACCCGGCCGGATATGATCGGCAGCGAACGGGCAGGTGCACTGCGGCAACTGCAGGACCGCATGAAGCCGTTCGACATGAACGAGGCGCGTGAAGCCATTCAGGCCGGCCTGGGCAGACCGGCGGGTGAAATCTTCCAGCCGCTGTCCGATCCGGTTGCGGCCGCCTCGATTGCGCAGGTTCACAAGGCCCAGGTCATCGACGAGGCCGGAAACAGGCGGGACGTGGCGGTCAAGGTGCTGCGACCCGGTGTCGAGGCGAGGTTCCGGGACGACCTGGAGACATTCTTTACCGCAGCCAGGTTGGCCGAGCGGTTTTCCGCAGAAGCCCGCAGGCTGAACTTCGTAAAGGCCGTGGCAACGCTGGAACGCTCGGTCGAACTTGAAATGGACCTGCGCCTGGAGGCAGCGGCCATGTCCGAGATGGCCGAAAACACCCGCGATGATCCCGGCTTCCGGGTGCCTGAAATCTTCTGGCAGCAAACCTCGCGCAGGATACTGACAAGCGAATGGATTGACGGTATCGCACTGACCGATGACAAGGCGCTGGCCGCGTCAGGGCTCGATCTGCCGGGGCTCGGGGACACGGTCATCCAGTCGTTTCTGCGCCACGCGATGCGTGACGGGTTCTTCCATGCCGACATGCATCAGGGCAATCTGTTCATCGACGCCCGGAACGACCTGGTGGCGGTCGATTTCGGCATTATGGGCCGCCTGAGCATGAAGGACCGCCGGTTTCTTGCCGAAATTCTGTGGGGTTTCATCAAGCGCGACTACAAGCGCATCGCGACGGTTCATTTTGAGGCCGGTTATGTGCCTGCCGGTCAGGATGTAGACCTGTTCGCACAGGCCCTGCGCGCCATCGGCGAACCGATCATGGGCCGCAACTCAACCGACATTTCCATGGCCCGGCTGCTGACCCAGCTGTTCGAGGTCACCGGCCAGTTCAATATGGAAACCCAGCCGCAGCTCATTCTCCTGCAGAAAACCATGGTTGTGGTGGAAGGAGTTGCGCGCAGTTTCAACCCCAAGCTCAATATGTGGGTGACGGCGGAACCGGTGGTCGCGGAATGGATGGAGCAGAAACTCGGCGCGCAGGGCAGGCTTGAAGATGCCGCGGAAGGCGCTGCGACCCTGGGCAGGCTGGCGGCATCCTTCCCGGAAGTGCTCAGCGAGCTGGGACAGGCATCTGCACTGGTATCTTCAATGGCGCAGTCCGGCGGCATCCGGCTGGACAGTGACACGACGGAAGCAATCGCGGCAGCGCAGGCGCGTCATTCCGCCTCCAATCGGGGCGCGTTATGGGTAGGTGCCGTTGCGCTGGTGGTACTCGCTGTATCGCTGGCCCTGTAGTAAGGTTTGAGACCATGAGTGAGCAAAAGCGCATATTGCTGATTATCGGGGGCGGCATCGCCGCCTACAAGACGCTTGAACTGATCCGGCTGTGCAAGAAGGCAGGCGTGGCGGTTACCCCGATTCTGACCCGTGGCGGCGAACAGTTCGTAACGCCGCTTTCGGTCGGCGGACTGGCCGGTGAGAAAGCCTACACGAACCTGTTCGACCTGACCGATGAAGCGGAAATGGGGCACATTCAATTGTCGCGGGTTGCCGACCTTGTGGTAGTGGCGCCGGCAACGGCTGACCTGATGGCAAAGATGGCCTCCGGCCAGGCCGATGATCTGGCAACCACAGCGCTGCTGGCAACCGACAAGCCGGTCCTGATGGCGCCCGCCATGAATGTGCGCATGTGGCAGCATCCCGCAACCCGGCGCAATCTGGAAACCCTGAAAAGCGACGGCGTGCTGGTGTGCGGGCCCGAAGAAGGCGACATGGCATGCGGCGAGTATGGACCGGGCCGGATGAGCGAAGCCGCAGATATCTTTTCGGCCATCGAAAAATTTTACGGCGGCCAAGGTCTGCCGGCACAAACCAGGCCCGATGTGTGCAAAACCGGTCCATTGGCCGGACGCAAGGTGCTGATCACCGCAGGGCCCACGCACGAACCGATCGATCCGGTGCGCTACATCGCCAACAGGTCGTCCGGAAAGCAGGGCTATGCGCTGGCCGAGGCGGCCATTGCGCTGGGCGCCGAGGTCGCACTGGTATCAGGTCCTGTCGGCCTGCCGATTCCGCAAGGCGTTGAGCTGATCAACGTCGAAACCGCGCGCGACATGCTGAAAGCAGTGCAGGGCGAATTGCCTTGCGACATGGCCATTTTCTGTGCCGCGGTGGCTGACTGGCGAACCGAGGACAATGCACAGCAGAAGATGAAGAAGGACGGCAGCGGCAAGCCGCCCGCTTTGAAGCTGGCGGAAAACCCGGACATCCTGAAATCGGTCGGCCACCTGAAGAACCACCGCCCGGCACTGGTGGTCGGTTTTGCCGCGGAAACCGAAAACGTGGTTGACAATGCGCGCAAGAAACTCACCGCCAAGAATGCGGATATCATTGTGGCCAACGACGTCAGCGACGAAGGCGGCGTCATGGGGGGACGCGACAACACCGTGCACCTGGTCGGACCGGACAAGGTCGAAGACTGGGATAAAATGTCCAAACGCGATGTGGCCGTGCGTCTCATGGACCACTTTACGGCCATGCTCGCAGAAAACACATGACGCCGGCCCCGGAAGTACGGCTGAGCTGGCTGCCCCATGGCGAGGGACTGGAAGCGCCTGCCTATGAAACCGCACAGGCGGCTGGAATGGATATTCGTGCAGCTGTGCCGGCTGACGATCCGGTTGTGCTTGAAGCTGGCGCCCGGGCTCTGATCGAGACCGGTTTTGCAATGGCGTTGCCGCCTGGTTTCGAAGCACAGATACGACCCCGGTCCGGGCTTGCCATCAAGCAGGGCATTACCTGCCTCAACACTCCCGGCACCATCGATGCCGACTACCGTGGTGAGATCAAGGTGATCCTGATCAATCTCGGCGATGCCCCTTTCACCATCAATCGCGGTGAACGTATCGCCCAGATGGTGATTGCACCGGTGGTCCAGGCAACCATCACACAGGTCGATGTGCTGGATGCCACCGGCAGGGGTTCAGGCGGCTTCGGTTCAACAGGGAAAAGCTGATCATGGCGCTAAGCGATGATGAAATCGAAAGGTATGCCCGGCACATTGTGCTACGTGAACTGGGCGGGCCGGGCCAGCAAAAGCTGAAAGCGGCAAAAGTGCTGGTGGTCGGTGCCGGCGGCCTGGGCGCGCCGGTGCTGTTGTACCTGGCAGGCGCCGGTGTCGGCACCATCGGCGTGGTGGATGACGACATCGTCAGCCTGTCCAACCTGCAGCGGCAGATTATTCACACCACAAAAGCAGCGGCTGAGAAAACCGCGAAGACCGACAGCGCGGCCGCCCGGATCAATGACCTCAATCCCAATGTGTCGGTCGTCACGCATCAGACGCGGCTTGATGCCTCCAATGCGCTCGATATCATTTCAGACTATGACATTGTTGCCGACGGCTGTGATAATTTCGTCACCCGGTTTCTGGTGTCAGATGCCTGTTATCTGCTGGGCAAAACGCTGGTGTCCGCCGCCGTCGGCCAGTTTGATGCACAACTTTCCACGTTCAAGCCCCACCTTGAGCAGGCAGACGGCACCCCGTATCCCAGCTACCGGTGCCTGCACACCGACATCCCGCCCGACGGCATGGTGCCGTCATGTGAGGAGGCAGGTATCATTGGGGCGCTGACCGGTGTCATCGGCTCCATGCAGGCCATGGAAGTGATCAAGGAAATTTCGGAAATAGGTGACAGCCTGGCCGGGCGCATGGTGATGTACGATGCGCTGTCCGCGCGTTTCATGGTCACAAGACTGAGCTGGAACCCGGACAACCCGCTCAATGGCCGCCATCCGGCCATCACTGACCTGTCAGCTTACCAGTAGGGTGAACCGGGCCCGGTTGGCAGTGTAAACGTGCCTATTCCGATCCCGCGGCCAGGTCTTCCGGACGGGGTGTGGAGATAATGTTGTAGCCTGAATCCACAAAATGCACTTCGCCGGTGACCCCGCCGGACAGGGGCGACAGCAGGTACAGGCCGGCACCGCCGACCTCCTCCAGGCTGACGGGACGGCGCAACGGCGAATGCTGGCGCTGGAAAGAGAACATGGCGCGCGCGTCTGCGATGCCGGCGCCGGCCAGGGTGCGCATGGGCCCTGCGGAAATGGCATTCACCCTTATGCCCCTTGGTCCATAGTCTGCCGCCAGGTACCGCACCGAAGCTTCCAGCGCCGCCTTGGCCACGCCCATGACATTGTAATTCGGCATCACCCGGGTGGCACCACCATAGGTCAATGTCAGCATGGAGCCGCCATCATTCATCATGGCGGCCGCTCGCCGGGCAATCTCGGTGAACGAGAAACACGAGATCACCATGGTGCGTGAAAAGTTCTCCCGGGTTGTATCGGCATAAAGCCCGCTCAGTTCGTTCTTGTCGGAATAGGCAATGGCGTGCACCACAAAATCCAGAGAGCCCCATTCTGCCTGGAGCGTATCGAAGACGGCAGCAACCGTTGCGGGGTCTTCGACATCACACGGCATCACCAGCGACGAACCTGCCTTTTCAGCCAGGGGCGCCACGCGCTTGCCGAAGGCATCGCCCTGATAGGTAAACGCCAGCTCTGCGCCGTGCTCGCGCAATGACCTGGCAATGCCCCATGCAATTGAGTGATCGTTCGCCACTCCCATGATCAGGCCGCGGCGGCCCTTCATCAGATCGCTTTTAACTTCAATCATTGTCGTTCCTGAAATCATCCCTGCCACGGCACCGCAGCCCGGTTTGGGTCCGGACTGGCCGCACGTAATTACAACTGGGAAAGTGCTTAACCGTTATAGCGCTGGAAAACCAGAGTGCCGTTGGTGCCGCCGAAGCCGAAGCTGTTGGACAGCACGACATCCAGGTTCGCATTGTCGCGGCGTTCGCGAACAACCGGAATGTCGGCAAACTCCGGATCCAGTTCCTCGATGTTGGCGCTTTCGCAAATGAACCCGTTCTGCATCATCAGGATCGAGTAGATCGCTTCCTGTACGCCGGCAGCGCCGAGTGAGTGCCCGGTGAGGGATTTTGTCGCTGAAATCGGCGGAATATCATTGCCGAACACTTCGCGTATGGCTTCTATTTCCCGCAAGTCGCCAATCGGTGTCGATGTGGCATGGGGATTGATGTAGTCGATTTTCTCATTGACCGTGGACATGGCCAGCTTCATGCAGCGTGCCGCGCCTTCACCGGATGGCTGCACCATGTCGATACCATCGGACGTGGCACCATAGCCGACAAGCTCGCAGTAAATTTTCGCACCGCGCGCCTTGGCGTGTTCCAGTTCTTCCAGGACTACCGTGCCTCCGCCACCGGCGATGATGAAACCGTCACGGTCCTTGTCATAGGCGCGTGAGGCCTTTGCAGGTGTGTCGTTGAAGTGGGAGGACATGGCGCCCATGGCGTCGAACAGCACGGACAAGGTCCAGTCAAGTTCCTCGCCGCCGCCGGCAAACATCACGTCCTGCTTGCCCCATTGAATGAGTTCAGCGGCATTGCCGATGCAGTGTGTGGACGTCGCACAGGCTGACGAGATCGAGTAGTTGACACCCCTGATGCCGAACGGAACGGCAAGCGTCGCGGAATTGGTCGACGACATGGCGGCAGGCACCGCAAACGGGCCGACGCGCTTGGGGCTTTTTTCGCGCGTGGTATCTGCCGATGCAACGATTGTACGGGTCGACGGCCCGCCTGAGCCCATGATCAGGCCGGTGCGCTCGTTCTTCACGTCACTTTCTTCAAGCCCTGCATCGGTGATTGCCTGCTGCATGGCGATCCAGTTCCAGGCGGCACCATCGCCCATGAAACGACGCACCCGGCGGTCAATGGAACTGTCAAGGTCGATGGTGGGCGCACCGTGCACCTGACACCGAAAGCCCAGCTTCGTGTAATCTTCCGCGCTGACAATTCCCGGCTTTGCCTCGCGCAGGGATGCATTAACTTCCTGAGCATTGCTGCCGATACTCGATACGATACCGATACCGGTGACTACCACACGTCTCATGCTGCCCTATTCGCCTTTCATCGTCCGCCTTGTCACAAAAGGACTAAGCTGGTTTCTCATCCACAAAAGTCCCGACCCGCATACCGGTCGTGGTGTAGATAACCTCTCCATCAGCCTTCAACACACCGTTTGCAATGGCCATGTTCAGCTTGCGCAATATGAGCCGCTGCACATCCACAACATATTCGACCTTCTTGACTTCCGGCGTCACCATTGCGGTGAACTTGACCTCGCCGACACCCAGTGCCCGGCCACGTCCCGGCGCACCCATCCAGCCCAGGAAAAATCCAGTCAACTGCCACAAGGCATCCAGCCCCAGACATCCCGGCATCACGGGATCCCCCTGAAAATGGCACGGGAAAAACCACAGGTCCGGCCTGACATCAAGTTCAGCCACGATCTGGCCCTTGCCGGCAGACCCGCCATCCTCGGAAATGGACGTAATTCGGTCGAACATCAGCATTGGCGGCAGCGGCAATTGTGCGTTGCCAGGACCGAAAAGCTCGCCTCTGCCACAAGCCAGCAATTCCTCGTAGCCAAAATGCCCTTTACGTTCGCTCATCGCCCTCAAACCCTGATTTTGTCATGCAGGCAAACAAGCTGCACTGCCCCTGTTACTGTTGTTTTCGTAACATATCGAAACATTCTGTGAAAGCACTAACCAAACATGTTGCCTGCCCAGCGACCTTGCGTCACTGCCTGCACCGGCATGATTGCAAGCAGGACTGGTTAAGGCTATATAGGGGCTTGATCCTGTTTTTTCATGGCCGGTGGCCATTTGGTTATGTGAAGTAGTGTGATGATGAATTCCCAGAGCATGGAACAGAAACTGCGCGACGCCGGAATGCGGCCGACGCGCCAGCGCATGTCGCTTGGAAGTCTTCTGTTCGGCAGCGGAGACCGGCATATCACGGCTGAGCAGCTTCATGTCGAAACCGTGCAGGCCGGTATCGCGGTGTCACTCGCCACGATCTACAACACGCTCAATCAGTTCACCGAAGCCGGGTTGCTGCGTGAAGTGGCGGTTGAGGGTCACAAGTCCTATTTTGATACCAACACGTCCAACCACTGCCATTATTACCTGGAAGACGAGGGTCGCCTGATAGACATTGACGACGACCAGCTCACAGTCGACGGACTGCCGCAGCCGCCTGAAGGCATGCGGATCGGCCGGATCGATATCATTGTGCGTCTTGAAAAGGACAAGGGCTGAGCAACAGCTCCGCCGCCCGCTTACCGGTCACTTGCTGTAGACTTCACCTGGATAGACGCCGAAAAGCGTTTCCTGTGAAACGTAGCCTTCGTAACCGCCGAATGCAGTGTAGCACCACTTGCCGTCACAGGTTTTCAATTCACCCAGCGCGCCGGAACCGATCCGTGCCACCAGGTCACCGGATGCAGAAGCGCTGGCCAGAAGCCGCATGACCTTGTCCTTGGACCACGGTGCTGCAATCACGGTGCGCCTGCCGACCAGCAGGGAATGATAGACCCAGCCTTCGGCACCTTCACTGTCGCGGATGCGGCGCCAGTGATCAAACTCGGCAATGATTTCCACCGGCAGGCTTTTTCGGGTGAATACCCAGGCTACACCATGCTCGTTGGAAGGTCCCCGGCGCACATTCACCCGTTCCGACTTGAGGCTGACAAACCTGGGCAGCGGCAGTCCCGTCTGGGTTTTCACCAACGGTCCGGCAGCACCCTTGTTGTCCTGGGCAGCCTTGGCAGCCTTGGCGGAACTCAGTGTCGCCGGATTCTGACTTTCGGTAAATGCATAAACAATGCCGCCGGCAACGGCAAAAGCCAGTGCAGCGAACAATAGCCGTCCTATGCTCAAACGTCCCAAAGTCTTTACCCAACCCTGGCAGAAAGCCTGCTCAAAACCACAGGATCAGGATGATTTCCGGCTGTCATAACCAAAAAGCAAAAACCTGATCGCATCTAACCCGTCAGAGCAACTTTACAGATTCTCGTGAACCCATGGTGCCCTAATATGCGCCGAAACGCCGATTGCATCAACCAGCACAGTTTACATGGGGGCTCACGCACCATAAACAAGAATGGATTAATGATTTGCAAGGGCCGGCAAACCGACCGTTAAAGCCCAGCATTACGATTTCGCCAGGAGTTGCCCCCATGCCAACGCGCAAACCAACCGTAATTGTCACCCGCAGACTGCCGGATGTCGTTGAAACACGCATGCGCGAACTGTTCGCAACGACACTGAATGAAACCGATGCGCCGATGAGCCAGAGCGATTTGGTGGAAGCAGTGAAGACTGCTGAAGTGCTGGTGCCCACGGTAACCGACAGGATAGACAAGTCGGTCATCATGCAGGCCGGAGACCAGTTGAAGCTGATCGCAAACTTCGGCACCGGCGTTGACAATATCGACGTGGAGACGGCAACCAATCGCGGTATCACCGTCACCAACACACCGGGTGTCCTGACCGAGGATACCGCAGACATGACACTTGCATTGATTCTGGCGGTTTCCCGGCGGGTCATCGAGGGTGCCGATGCAATCGGCAATGAAGAGGTTTGGCAGGGCTGGTCACCGACCTGGATGCTGGGTCGGCGGATTTACGGAAAACGTCTTGGCATCATCGGCATGGGCCGCATCGGACAGGCCGTAGCACGGCGCGCCAAGGCATTCGGGCTACAGATACATTACCATAACCGCAAACCGGTTCACGCTTCCATTGAAGAGGAACTGGAAGCTACCTACTGGGAAAGCCTCGACCAGATGCTGGCCCGCATGGATATCATTTCGGTGAACTGCCCGCACACGCCGGGCACCTATCACCTGCTGTCGGCACGGCGCATGCAGCTGCTCAAGCCGACGGCCATCATCGTCAATACCGCACGCGGTGAAGTGATTGACGAAAACGCCATGGCCCGGATGCTGGAAAAGGATGAACTCGCCGGCGTCGGCCTTGATGTGTTTGAGCACGAACCGGCTGTAAATCCGCGCCTGCTGAAGAACCCGAAGGCGGTTTTGATGCCTCACATGGGGTCTGCGACCATAGAAGGCCGTGTTGACATGGGCGAAAAGGTCATCATCAACATCAAGACATTTGTTGACGGTCACAAACCGCCGGACCGGGTCGTGCCGGCCATGCTCTGACCTGCGCATGCCCGTATCGCGCGAAACCGCACACGCGTTTGCGCGACATGCTCTGACCTGCGCATGCCCGTATCGCGCGAAACCGCACACGCGTTTGCGCGACATGCTCTAATCTGCGCATGCCCTTGCTCGCAAAACCGCACACACTTTTGCGGGGCATGCTGAAACAAAAAAGAGCGCCGTTTAACCGGCGCTCTTTCAGTTTCTGCAATCAGCTTGCGTGGTTTCAGTCGTCCTTGGCCTGCGAGATGTCTTCGCCGGTTTCCTGGTCGACCTGCTTCATCGACAGGCGGACCTTGCCGCGCTGGTCGAAGCCAAGCAGCTTGACCTTCACATCCTGGCCTTCGGAGACAATGTCGGAGACTTTCTCGACACGCTTGGGTGCCAGTTCGGAGATATGAACCAGGCCGTCCTTGGCACCGAAGAAGTTCACGAAAGCACCGAAGTCGACAACCTTGACGACCTTGCCGTCATAAATCACACCTTCTTCAGGCTCAGCGACAATGGAGTGAATCCAGTCTTTCGCCGCCTTGATCGATGCACCGTCGGCAGACGCGATGTTGATCACGCCGTCATCGTTGATGTTTACCTTGGCGCCGGTCTTTTCGACGATTTCGCGGATCACCTTGCCACCGGTGCCGATAACTTCACGGATCTTGTCAGCCGGAATGGTCATGACCTCGATGCGCGGCGCATGTTCGCCGAGTTCTTCACGACCCTGGGTGATGGCCTCAGACATCTTGCCCAGAATGTGCATGCGGCCGTCCTTGGCCTGGTACAGGGCCGTTGACATGATCTCCTGGGTAATGCCGGTGATCTTGATGTCCATCTGAAGCGATGTAACGCCTTCTTCGGTACCGGCTACCTTGAAGTCCATATCGCCGAGATGATCTTCGTCACCGAGGATATCTGACAACACGGCAAACTTTTCGCCTTCAAGGATGAGGCCCATGGCAATGCCTGCGATCGGGCGGGTGAGCGGAACGCCTGCATCCATCATGGCAAGCGATGCACCGCACACACTGGCCATCGAAGATGAACCGTTGGACTCGGTGATTTCCGACACGACGCGAATTGTGTACGGGAACTCTTCCTTCTTCGGCAGCATCGGGTGCACGGCGCGCCAGGCCAGCTTGCCGTGTCCGATTTCGCGGCGGCTGGTGAAACCAGAGCGGCCGGTTTCGCCAACCGAGTATGGCGGGAAGTTGTAATGCAGCAGGAAGTTTTCCTTGTAGGTGCCTTCCAGTGCATCGATGAACTGCTCGTCGTCACCGGTGCCGAGCGTGGTTACAACCAGCGCCTGGGTTTCGCCGCGGGTGAACAGGGCGGAACCATGGGTGCGCGGCAGAACGCCGACTTCACACTTGATCTGGCGGACATCTGACAGTCCCCGGCCATCAATACGTGAACCGGTATCAATGATCTGGCCGCGAACAATGCCTGCTTCCAGTGACTTGAATACTTCGCCAACCTTGTTGGGTGCCGGTGCGTCGTCATCTTCGGGATCGCAGAGTTCTTCAACGACCTTCGCCTTGGCGGCAGAAATGGCGTCGCGACGCTCTTCCTTGCCGGCAATTGAATAGGCCGACTGCAGATCTTTTTCAGCCAGCTTCTTCGCGGCAGCAAGCAGGTCTGACGTGTCTTCCGGATTGTGGTCGCGAGGCTCGCGCGCGCCACGTTCGGCCAGGCGGATAATCGCCTCGATAACCGGCTGGAAGTCTTCATGGCCCTTCATCACCGCACCGAGCATGATTTCCTCGGACAGTTCCTGGGCTTCAGATTCAACCATCAGCACTGCGTCCGTGGTACCTGCAACAACCAGGTCAAGAACTGAATCCGGCATCTGGTCGAGGGTCGGGTTCACCACATACTCGCCGTCGATGTAACCGACACGTGCTGCACCGATCGGTCCGAGGAACGGGGCGCCGGACAGGCACAGGGCTGCAGATGCACCGACCATGGCAACGATATCGGGATCGTTCTCAAGATCGTGGCTGAGCACGGTGAGGATAACCTGCGTTTCGCACTTGAAGCCTTTGGCAAACAGTGGGCGGATAGGACGGTCAATCAGCCGGGAAACCAGGGTTTCCTTTTCTGACGGTCTTGCTTCGCGCTTGAAAAACCCGCCGGGGATCTTGCCCGCGGCATAGGTTTTTTCCTGGTAGTTCACGGTCAGCGGAAAGAAGTCCAGGCCGGGCTTGGGTTGACGGTCGGCAACCACGGTTGCCAGCACTGTTGTCTCGCCATAGGTCGCCAGAACGGCGCCATCAGCCTGGCGGGCAACGCGGCCGGTTTCCAGCCGCAGCGTGCGTCCGGCCCATTCAATTTCTTCGACATGAATGTCAAACATAAAATTATTTCCTTACATGTATGGTAGAGCTGAATTTGGACGGGAAACCCTGTTTCCGCATCTCCTGGCTCAGCTCCGGCCCTTGCCGCCATCTATTTTCTACTTTTGCGGCTTTCCCCGATCGGGCCATCAGCACCCGGCCCCATTGCCGTACGTGCCATAAAAGGGGAAACGAGCGGCTTTCCGGTCCAGAAAACCACCCGCTCATTGTTATCGAAATTACCGCCGGATACCGAGGCGTTGAATAATGCTCTTGTAGCGGGGCTCATCACGTACCTTGACATAGTCAAGCAGTTTGCGGCGCTGGCTAACCAGCTTGAGCAGACCACGGCGTGAATGGTTGTCTTTCTTGTGGGTCTGGAAGTGACCCGTCAGGTTCTTGATCCGCTCGGTCAGGATTGCGACCTGCACTTCGGGAGAACCGGTATCGCCTTCAACAGTGGCGTATTCCTTCACAAGCTCCAGCTTGCGCTCAGGCGTAATCGACATCGGGAAATCCTTTCAAAATGAGGAACAGGACGCCTAAAGCCGGGATGTCGTCCAGCGAAGGCCATGAAAAAACACCGGGTCAACCCGGTGTTGGGGCAGCGTATAGCGGAAACAGAGCCTGAATACCAGACCAAAAGGCAACGACACCAATGTCAGTCATCGAGCTGAAAAACCCGCACCGGTTGCAGCGCGCCATCCATATACCTGGCAATGGCCATTGGCGTACCGGACCGGGTCAGCAGCAATTCGGCCCCATTGCAAAACTGATCTCCGGCAATGGTGTGCTTCGCCACTTGCACCGGGTTGCCATGAGCCACCTTGCTGGCCGCTACTTCCTCCAGCTCGATCACCGGCAAATGACCCAGCACCGCCTCCAGAGGATGTAACAGACCGGAAAGATCGTCCGCATCGGCATCGTCAAAGGCGCCGGCGGCAACGCACTGGTCAATCGACACACCGCCGGTGGCGATGCGGCGAAGAGCGGTGACATGGCCTTGGGTGCCAAGTGCAACAGCCATGTCGCGGGCCAGCGAGCGGACATAGGTGCCCTTGCCACAGCACACTTCAAAGCCGGCATGATCTTCGTCCGGGCAACCGGTCAGTTTCAGGCTTTCCACCTGCACCGGCCGTTTTGCCATCTCGACCTGTTCACCGGCCCGGGCCAGGTCGTAGGCGCGCTGACCGTCAATCTTTATGGCAGAGTAGGCAGGCGGGGCCTGCTCGATCTGTCCGGTAAGATCCGGCAATACATCGGTAATTTCGCGGCGTATCGGCCGCCTCGGACTGGTGGCGCAGACCTCGCCTTCCGCATCACAGGTCTCGGTCGCCTCGCCCCAGCGAACGGTGAAGGTGTAAGTCTTCTGTGCATCGGTCATATAGGGGACCGTCTTGGTGGCTTCTCCCAGCGCGATGGCCAGCAGGCCGGTTGCAAGGGGATCGAGGGTTCCGGCGTGGCCGGCCTTTTGCGCATTGAATGCGCGCCGCACCATGGACACGGCCTGTGTGGATCCCATGCCTAAGGGCTTGTCGAGAAACACCCAACCGTGAACACGGTTTCCCTTTTTACGACGAGCCAATCAGGACCTGCGCTTTCAGTCTTCGCGGTCCGGCCCGAGATCGCCCCTGACCTTCGGGTCGGCAAGCAGGGCATCAATACTGGAGGCGTAGTCGATCGAGTTATCGATGCGGAACTTGATCTCCGGCATGAATTTCAACTGCAGCTTCGGCGCCAGTTCGCCCTTGATGAACCTGCGGTGGCGCATCAGGGCTTCGACCAGCACTTCGCCGTCGCCTGACGGCTGGAACGGACGGACATAAGCAGTGGCCGTCCTGAGGTCGGGTGTGGCTGCCACTTCCAGTACCGTAACCCCGGTCTTTTCGACAATCGGATCCATCACGTCGCCGCGCATGAACAGCGCCGACAGTTCGTGCCGGATCAGCTCGCCCACGCGCAACTGGCGCTGCGACGGGCCCTTGGCAGCTTTTGTTCTTGGTTTCATCGTCAAGTCACTCCATCGGGCGGACGCGACGGGCGAGCCGTTGCCGGCCCGCTCCTCATTCCTTATCGGGCCCGCGCCTTAAAGCGAGCGCTGAATGCTCTCCACGGTAAAGCACTCGATCACATCACCTGCACGCATGTCCTGGTAGTTCTCAAAGGCCATGCCGCATTCCTGGCCGACCTGAACTTCCTTGACCTCGTCCTTGAAGCGCTTGAGCGTCGACAGAGTGCCTTCATGGACCACAACACTGTCGCGCACCAGGCGCACCTTGGCACCACGCTGGACATTGCCTTCCACGACACGGCAACCGGCAACCTTGCCGACCTTGGTGATGTTGAAGACTTCCAGGATTTCGGCATTGCCGAGGAAAGTCTCGCGCAGATCCGGCGACAACAGGCCGGACATGGCCGCCTTCACGTCGTCGACCAAGTCATAGATGATGTTGTAGTAGCGGATTTCAATGCCGCTGGCCTCGGCTGCATCGCGTGCCTGCTTGTTGGCGCGGACATTGAAGCCGATGACAATGGCATTGGAGGCTTGCGCCAACTGCACGTCGGATTCCGAAATACCACCGACCGCGTAATGCACGACACGGGCCGCAACTTCATCGGTGCCGAGCTTGTCGAGCGCCTGCACGATGGCTTCCGCCGAGCCCTGCACATCAGCCTTGATGAGGATCGGGAACTCCTGCATGCCGCTTTCCTTGAGCTGGCTCATCATCTGTTCCAGAGATGACCTGGCACTCGGGGCTCCGCGCGTATCGCGCAATTTACGTTCACGATACTCGGTGACTTCGCGGGCACGGCCTTCGTTCTCGACCACCACGATCTGGTCTCCGGCATCCGGCGCCGAACTCATGCCCAGAACCTCGACGGGAACCGAAGGGCCCGCTTCGGAGATGTTGGCGCCCTTGTCATTGATCAGCGCGCGTACCTTGCCCCAGGCAACGCCGGCCACGACAATATCGCCGACCCGCAAAGTGCCGCGGCGCACCAGGACTGTGGCCACGGGACCACGACCCTTGTCGAGCTGTGCCTCGACCACGATACCGTCAGCGGCACGATCCGGGTTGGCCTGAAGGTTGAGCAGTTCAGCCTGCAGCAGGATTGCCTCGAGCAGTTTGTCGAGATTGGTGCCCTTGAGCGCGGATATCTCCACTTCGAGCACGTCACCGCTCATGCTTTCGACAATCACTTCATGGTTCAGAAGGTCCGTCCGGACACGGCTTGGATCTGCGTCCGGCTTGTCCATCTTGTTGATGGCGACAATCAGCGGAACACCTGCTTCGCGGGCGTGGCTGATGGCCTCGATCGTTTGCGGCATGACGCCATCGTCCGCCGCCACGACCAGCACCACGATATCCGTCGCCTTGGCGCCGCGTGCCCGCATGGCGGTAAAGGCAGCATGGCCCGGTGTATCGATGAAGGTTGCCAGGCCATTGTCCGTTTCAACCTGGTAGGCGCCGATGTGCTGGGTGATACCGCCGGCCTCGCCGGACACCACAGATGCGTTGCGAAGCGCGTCCAGCAGTGATGTCTTGCCGTGATCGACATGGCCCATGACGGTGACAATCGGCGCACGTGGCTTCATTTTATCCGCCGGGTCGTCATCACCTGCCAGGCCTTCTTCAACATCAGATTCAGATACCCGCTTGACGGTATGGCCGAAGTCTTCCGCGATCAGCTGGGCGGTATCGGTATCGACGATATCGTTGATGGTGTGCATCTCGCCCTGCTTCATCAGGAACTTGATGACGTCGACGGCGCGTTCACTCATGCGGTTGGCCAGTTCCTGAATGGTGATCACTTCAGGAATGGTCACTTCACGGGCAACCTTCTCCTTGGTCACCGAACCGCCCATGGCCTGCTTCTTCTGGCGTTCCTGGCGGCGCCGGAATGCAGCCAGTGAACGAGCCCGCCCACCATCGTCATTAAGCGCGTTGGAAATGGTCAGCTTGCCACGGCGCCGGTCAGCATCATTGCGCGGCTTGGGCGGCGTCGCAGGCTTGTCCGCACCACCGGCAGGACGGCGGGATTTCGAGCGCCCGGCATCGGTTTCGGTTTCGGCTGCAGCTGCTGCCTTGCTGGCCTTGGCTTCTGCTGCGGCCTGCTTGGCTTCCGCGTCCGCAGCGCGCTTTGCGGCGCGGCGGGCTTCTTCGGCTTCCTTCTCGACCCGCTCGGCGGCTTCACGCGCTTCACGTTCAACACGCTCAACCGCTTCAATTTCGGCGCGCTTCTTGTCCTCGATGTCACGCTGGCGTGCTTCAACCAGCGCACGCTCACGTGCTTCGGCTTCCTCGGCTGTCAGGGTGCGCAATACCTTGGGCGCTCCAACCGTCTTGATCGGTGGCCGCTTTGGAGCGGCGGGCGCTGCAGGTGCCGGTGCCGCCGCGGCGGCAGGTGCAGCCGCAGCCGGCGCAGGCGCGGCAGGCTTGGGCGCGGCAGGAGCAGCCGGTGCCGGAGCCGAAGCTTCCGGTGTCGCGACTGCCGGCTTGGGATCCGGTGCCGCAGCAGGCGCCGGCGCGGGCGCCTCTGCAGAGGCGGGGGCCGCGGGAGCGGCAGGTTTGGCACCCGGTGCTCCAATAATGCGTTTGCGCTTGGTTTCCACCACAACGGTTTTTGACCGCCCGTGTGAAAAATTCTGGCGCACCCTGCTCTGGCCACCACCGCGCAAGCCGAGTGTGCGTCCGCCAGGACGTTCGTTACCATTATCGTTGTCGTTCGTATCACTCATTGCGTATCAGCTTTCCGCTTGTGCGGCTCCGTTTAACTCAAAAAATTCATATCGTCTTGCGCAGGCCAGGAATTTCTGCGCCAGACCGCCGGGGTTGATGGCAGCATGTATCACATTTGTACGCCCCAATGCCAAATCCAAATCAGCAGAAGCAAAACATTCGACCAGCCGGTCGGCCTGATCGGCGGCCCGCAGTTTTCCGGACAATTTCCGGCGACCGTCTTCGGCACCGTCCGAGGCTGCGATGAGAACCGCGGCCCGGCCATGTGCAAGCATGGCTTCGGTCTTCTCAAACCCGGCAACAAGCTGGCCTGCCTTCGATGCCAGAGACAGACACGACATGGCGTCTTTAAGCAACAGGCGTGCGATCAGATCGGCGAGATTCTCCGGCAGCCTGACCGGAGCTTTCAGCGCCCGTGCAAACACCTTGCGCCTGACGGCCTCGCCAACACCTGCACGCGACAGGCTCAACCACACACCGCGGCCCGGCAAATTTTCCTTCAGGTCCGGCACCAGGTCTCCGTCCGGTGAAGCAACGAAGCGCAACAGTTCTCCGCGCGGCCGCTGTGTACGCGTTAGCGCACACATGCGGACATTCGGGTCATCCTCGAGGATGGTTTGTTGTGCCAGACCTGTCATGTTGCCGGGTGTTCACCTTACTCTTCGTTACTGGTTGTGGCGGCAGCTTCCTCGCTGCCTTCTGCTTCTGCGTCTGCTTCCGGATCCGGCTCGGGCTCCGGCTCAATCCAGCCCAGTTGCAAACGAGCCGTCATGATCAGGGTTTCGGCTTCGGCCGCGGTCATGTCGGTTGCGGACAGCGCACCTTCATGGCGGATGGTCTCGCCTTCGCCACGCTCGCTCCAGCCAACCAGATCATCCGGCACACAGCCGGCAAAATCTTCAAGGGTGAACACGCCGTCTTCTCCAAGCATCACCAGCATGGCCGGTGACAGCCCGGCAAAGCCGGCCAGGTCATCAGCCACTCCAAGTTCCTTGCGCTTGGCCTCCAGTTCCGACGCCTGACGATCTAGGAACTCGGTCGCACGGGCCTGGATTTCAGATGCCGTTTCATCATCCAGTCCCTCAATGGACGCAATTTCCTCAGGAGCCACGTAAGCAACTTCCTCAATGGAATCGAAACCTTCCGATGCAAGCAGCTGAGCCAGCATTTCATCCACATCAAGCGCCTCGGTGAAGCGCTGGGTACGATCTGCAAATTCTTTCTGGCGGCGTTCGGATTCCTCGGCCTCCGTCATGATGTCGATATCCCAGCCGGACAGCTGCGAGGCAAGACGAACGTTCTGCCCGCGACGGCCGATTGCCAGCGAAAGCTGTTCGTCGGGCACAACGACCTCGATGCGCTGGGCATCCTCATCAAGCACCACCTTGGCAACCTCGGCAGGCGCCAGCGCGTTGACGATGAAACTGGCCGCATCGGGTGTCCAGGGAATGATGTCGATCTTTTCGCCCTGCAGCTCATTGACCACGGCCTGGACACGACTGCCGCGCATGCCGACACAAGCGCCAACCGGATCGATTGAACTGTCCTTGGAGCGCACGGAAATCTTCGCGCGTGACCCGGCATCACGAGCCACGGCCACGACTTCAACGATACCGTCGTAGATTTCCGGTACTTCCTGCTGGAACAGCTTGGCCATGAACTCCGGACGCGAGCGCGACAGGAATATCTGCGGACCGCGCAGTTCGCGACGCACGTCGAAAATATAGGCCCGCACCCGGTCGCCGTTGCGGAATGCTTCGCGCGGCAAACCCTCGTCGCGGCGCACTATGCCTTCACCACGGCCAAGGTCGACGATGATATTGCCGTACTCAACACGCTTGACGACACCGGAAACGATCTCGCCGATGCGATCCTTGTATTCTTCGAACTGACGCTCGCGTTCGGCATCGCGGACCTTCTGCACGATCACCTGCTTGGCGTTCTGGGCAGCAATGCGGCCGAAGTCGACCGGTGGGAGCGGCTCGGACAGGAAGTCACCCATGCGTGCGCCAGGATTACGGTCCAGTGCTTCCTTCATGGTGATCTGGGTCGAATCGTTTTCGACTTCCTCGACCACTTCCAGCAGGCGGTACAGTTTGGTTTCGCCGGTTTGCGGGTCGATTTCCGCACGGATATCGTTTTCGGCGCCATAGCGTGAACGGGCGGCACGCTGGATCGCGTCCTCCATCGCATCGATCACGACAGCCTTGTCGATGGATTTTTCACGTGCAACCGCATCTGCGATCTGCAGCAATTCCAGCCTGTTTGCACTTACGGCGACATCAGCCATTTCGTTCACTCCGCTTTAATGTCGTTAGATTCAATTTCATTGTCCTGCGTCCAGTCGGCACCATCGCCGACCTCACCTGCCTTGGCGCGCACGCCGGCAGCTTTCAGCAATTCGTCAGTCATCACCAGGCGGGCATCACCTATTGCGGTAATATCCAGTCCGATCAGGATATCTTCACCGCCCTTTTCAGGCGGCGCGATGAACAGGCGCACTTCGCCGTCATCAAAACCTTCCAGCCTGCCGCGAAACCGTTTGCGGCCTGCCAGCGGCGTCACCAGCTCAATCTTCGCTTCAAAACCGGCCCAGCGCTCAAAATCTTCAGGGCGCATCAGGGGCCGGTCCACACCGGGCGACGACACTTCGAGACTGTACTTGCCGGATATGGGGTCATTCACATCCAGCAACGGCGAAATGGTGCGAGAAATATCCTGGCAACCGCCAACCGTCATTGTGCCGTCGGGACGCTCTGCCATGATCTGCAGCGTGGTGCCGGACAGGCGCACGCGCACCAGCCGGAAACCCAGCTCGTCGATGGCAGGTTCGACCAGCCGGGCCACCTTGGCGGCCACGCCGGTTTCGACCTGCATCCTCTTGGCCATGTCGGCCACCATCAGTTATCTCCCTGTCCGCACCAGCCGGGCGCAAGAGATCCGGCTGACCAAAGCAAACATCATCCCCGTTCAGGCAACAAAAAAAGCGGGTCCCGCAGGACCCACCCTCATGAACCGTGGTTTTCAGT
Organism: Anderseniella sp. Alg231-50; assembly: GCF_900149695.1. Classification (NCBI taxonomy): domain Bacteria; kingdom Pseudomonadati; phylum Pseudomonadota; class Alphaproteobacteria; order Hyphomicrobiales; family Parvibaculaceae; genus Anderseniella; species Anderseniella sp. Alg231-50. The sequence goes on from NZ_LT703003.1 coordinate 983,736, forward strand.
CGTCCTTGAAAACCTATGAGAATGAACTTGATGAGCTACATATACGCCGAGAATGCGCGGACTTCAAGCAAAACGCTTATGCCAGGGGAACTAATTGGCTGCTTTGCTACTATACGCGAATAATTCGCAGATATTCGGAGGTCCTGCCTTCGCGCACGGCCTTTGCCTCATACCTGGTCTGCGGCCAGTCGGCCGGACGCCGGCGCCGGTCGGCCGGGTTGTCCGACAGCAGCCGGAACCCGCCATGCGCGGCAACCTCGTGCAGGCTCCATTGAATGTAATGATCGATATCGCTGGCCACGCGAAATTCCGCACCGGGCTTCATGATGCGATGCAACCTGTCCAGGTTGGTCCGGTTTACAAACCGGCGCTTGTGATGGCGCAGCTTTGGCCACGGATCGGGAAACAGCAGGAAGGCGCGTGATATTGTCTGATCGCCAAGCTGGTCCATACGCGGGCGAATGTCATTGTCGATAATGCGAACGTTTGCAAGCGCGCCGCTTTCCACCAGGCTGAGCAGCTTGGCAACACCGTTTATGAACGGTTCGCCGCCGATGAAACCGACATGCGGATTGGCGGCTGCCTGCCAGGCCAGGTGTTCACCACCGCCGAAACCGATTTCCAGCCAGATCTCGGATACCGGGCTTTCGAACAATGAACCGGGATCACGCAGACTGTCGGCCCGGTCAGGTACCCGCAGTTTCGGCAGCAGGTTTTCCACGAGCCGGACTTGATTGTCACGCAAGGCCTGCCCTGAGCGACGTCCGAAAAATTTTTCTGCAAACCGGGGCCGGTCCGGCGGCTGTGACATGATTGGAAATGCCCTGATCGGTTACCAAGATGATGATCTTACAGTGTCAGTTATGTACGGTTTCTTGACAAGCGTTCCCTGGCTCGTTCAGCCCGCCCGGTGCCTAGCTTATGAGTTTCATTGCACCGGCTTTAAGCACCCGCAGCGCCTCGGCATCATAGGTTCCGCGCGCAAGTACGCGAAGACCGACAACCAGAGCCAGCATTGACCTCGCCGCCGCGTCCGCGTCGACGTCAGCCGGAATGCCTCCCTGTTTCTGTCCCTGAACAATCATGCGCTTGAAAAATGCCTCGAACTCATGAAGCGCGCTCGTCACCAGGTTTTGCACATCAGCGCTTTGATTGGGAAATTCCAGTGCCGTGTTGACCAGCAGGCAGCCCCTGTTCCCGACATCAGTCTTTGCTTCCGCAATCAGGCCGTCGAACAGCGCAGCGATGGCCAGAGCCGGGTCTGCCATTGCCTCAAGTTCGCGCAATGACTTCTGTCGGTTCTTCTGGTCGTATCGCAGCAAGGCGCGGTCAAACAGGGCCTTCTTGCTGCCGAAGGCATTGTAGAGGCTGCCCTTGTTGATCTCCATGCCCTCGACCAGATCGGAAATCGACGTTGCCTCATAGCCCTTCTGCCAGAACACCGAGATCGCCTTGTCGGTAGCCTCGTCCAGATCAAATGTTTTTTCCCAGGGCATGTTCTTGCTCCAATTCGGTACTGCCGCTGGTTTCAATATAGAGAGTTTGTACCGATCGTTCAATAAAATCGCATGAAGGTCTTGACCGATTGGTTTAAACAACCTATCTGAACCTATACCGATCGTTATAAACAATTTCGATCACCAACCAAACCCAAGAGGAAATGACCGATGACCGACTTCAGCACTCATACTATTGAAACTGCGCCACAAGCCTCCAAGCCACTGCTTGAAGGTGCCAAGACCGCCTACGGCTTCGTACCCAACCTTCTCGGCACCATGGCCGAGGCGCCCTCCCTGCTCGAAGGCTACATGACGCTGGCCGGCATCTTCGACAAGACGGACCTGTCGGAAACCGAACGCCAGATCATTCTGATGACGAACAACCGGCTGAATGGCTGTGTTTACTGCATGGCCGCACACACGACCATTTCGCAAATGGCCGGGGTCGACGCCGGTGTCATCGAGGCCCTGCGCAACAACACCCCGATTGCAGACGCCAAGCTGGAAGCCCTGCGCCAGTTCGCTGTCGTTATCAACGAAACCCGCGGCTGGCCGTCCCAGACAGCCGTCGAGGCACTAATCGCGGCCGGCTACAGCCGCCAGACAGTCCTGGAAGTCGTTCTCGGCACCAGCCTGAAGGTGATGTCCAACTACACCAACCACATTGCCGAAACCGACGTTGACAGTGCCTTCGCTCCTAACACATGGAGCGCCGAGCAGGTGGCTGCGGCCTGAAAAACAGAACAATCGCTGCAGGTCCGGCAAAAGCGTCGGGCCTGCAGGGTAGTCCCACTATGCAATAAAGTTACCTTAACAAAGTCAGAAGTGCTTTTCTGGCGATCACCAGAACCAAAGGAAAGCAATGCCATGTTACTCGACACTCCCATTTGCGATTTCGGTTGGACAGCAACCGAATTCACATTGAAGGACCCTGACGGCAACAGTTTCACCCTGTCTGAACAGCTGGGAGAAAAGGGACTTCTGATCGCCTTCATCTGCAACCACTGCCCCTACGTCCAGGCCATCGCCGACCGGTTCGCAAAGGACACAACGGACCTGATGGACGACGGCATCAACATATTGGCGGTGATGTCAAACGACTATCACAATGTTCAGGCCGACAGCCCGGCAAACATGAAACGGTTTGCCGAACGCCACGGCTTTCCATTCCCTTACCTTATCGACGAAGACCAATCGGTCGGTAAAGCCTACGGTGCTGTTTGCACGCCTGACTTCTTTGGGTTCAACAAGGATGGAGAGTTGCAATATCGCGGCCGGCTCGACGATGCCAAAATGGGCGACCCGGCAAACCGGACGCGCGAACTCGTCAACGCCATGCGCCAGATCGCAGAGACCTGCGAGGGCCCGCGCCAGCAAACACCGAGCATGGGCTGCTCGATCAAGTGGCGCTAGCCGCATACTCGATTTGACAGTCGTCCGGTATCGCGCGCTGCGGAGCGGCAGGCCGCCATTACGACGCCCGTGAGAGCTCCTGCGGTTCCTGCGACGCCGCCTTCACGGCTTGCTTGAGTGCCGTGGTCATATCGGTTTTTTCCCAGGAGAACGACCCGTCACGGCGCGGCTTGCGGCCAAAGTGGCCGTAGGCAGCGGTGCGGGCGTAAATCGGCTTGTTAAGGTCAAGATGACGACGAATACCCGAAGGTGACAGATCCATGCACTTGCGCAGGGCCTGCTCAAGCACACTTTCATGCACCATTCCGGTGCCATGGGTGTCGACATAAACAGACAGGGGCTGTGCGACACCGATGGCGTAGGACAGCTGGATCGTGCAGCGGTCGGCGAGTTTTGCAGCCACAACATTCTTAGCCATGTAGCGCGCGGCGTAGGCAGCCGACCGGTCAACCTTGGTTGTGTCCTTGCCGGAGAATGCGCCGCCGCCATGCGGCGCAGCACCGCCGTAGGTGTCGACGATGATCTTGCGGCCAGTCAGGCCGGCATCACCGTCGGGACCACCGATGACAAACTTGCCGGTGGGATTGATGTACCATTTGCAATCAGCAGCAGTCGGCAAATCGCCCAGTGCTTCACGCACATAGGGCTCAATGACCGAGCGTACTTTTGCCGAATCCCAGCTTTCATCGAGATGCTGGGTCGAAACAACAATCGATGTGACTTCCGATGGTTTGCCGTCGACATAGCGGATGGTGACCTGGCTCTTGGCATCAGGCCCAAGCCTGGCGGCATCGCCTTCACCCTTGTGACGTGCTGTCGCCATCAGTTCGAGAATCTTGTGGGAGTAGTAGATCGGTGCCGGCATGAAGTCCGGTGTTTCGCGGCAGGCATAGCCGAACATGATGCCCTGATCACCGGCGCCTTCTTCACCCTGGCGGTCGGCAGCATTGTCCACGCCCTGGGCGATGTCCGTCGACTGGGCATGCAGCAGGACATCGACTTTCGCGGTTTTCCAATGGAAACCTGCCTGCTCGTAACCGATGGCGCGGATGGCACGGCGGGCCGCGGAACGGAACCTGCCCGGTGCGATCACCGGCTTGCCCGCAGCATCGTGAACCACGTTGCCTGCCTTGTCCTTCTTGAACAGCGTATCGGGAACCCGAACTTCGCCGGCAATAACCACACGATTGGTTGTGGTCAGCGTTTCACAGGCAACGCGAACAGTCCAAGGATCGGTACCTGTCTTGCGGGCTTCCTTGTACACAAGGTCAACGATCTCGTCGGAGATTCGGTCACACACCTTGTCCGGGTGACCCTCGGAAACTGATTCACTAGTGAAAAGATAATTCTGGCGTGCCATGGCTTGCAAACTCCGCGCGTAGGACAGGATGATCGCCATATGCAGATTTCTTTATATGCAATGGCAGCCGTGTGGACGCCCTTTTGTCAGGCTGCGCGCATCACGTCAAGCCAACTTTGCCCAACGCAAACAATTAACTGCAACTCTGGCGGCGTAAAATCCTCAGGTCTGGTCAGACGCAACGGCGCCGATGCCAGATACCGACTTGACGAGATCGAGAATATTGCGACGGACTTCAGAGCTTTCGATTTCGGAAAATGTCCGGACAAGCTGGGCACCGTCGGGACTGGACAGGAATTCGATCATCTCAAAGGAACCGGATGCCTTGCCAGCCTTTTCCCGGTTGGCAACGTCGCTGCAGGCCATGTCATCGAAGAAAAACTGCACCGGCACGTCAAGAATACGCGACATGTCATACAGCCTGCTGGCACTGATACGATTGGAGCCCTTTTCATACTTCTGTATCTGCTGAAAAGTCAGGTCGAGGCTCTCGCCCAGTTTTTCCTGGCTCATGCCGACCAGCATCCTGCGCATCCGCAGCCTGCTGCCAACATGTACATCAATCGGATTTGGCATTTTCATTGTCATCAGTCACCTGTCCCGCACGAGGTCGCGAAACGGCAAAAACCTGCCTGCTCGCAACAATTCCAATTGGCTGATCAGTTGCCGCGCCGGCACACCGTTGTGAAGTTGTTTTAAGGGGCCATAGACGGAAATATGTGTTGCCGATTCACGCCTACAATCAGTTCTCATGCACATCTGGTACACAAAACTTCTTCATCCGTCTACAAATTAAATAACCGAACGAGATTGAAACCAGCAGTCCCAGGAAGCCAAAATCTCCAATGGCCGCGTACGGCGTTGCGGCCATAACCGCAGGCATGGCAACATCCAGGTGACCGGCAGTGCCCAGCGGCAGCTTCGCCGTCACACGGCCTGCCGAATCAATCATTGCCGAAATCCCGGTATTGGCAGCGCGTATCATGGGCACGCCCTGCTCGATTGCGCGGAAGCGCGCATGGCCCAGATGCTGATGCGGACCGCCCGATGTACCGAACCAGGCGTCGTTGGTCGCATTTACGAGCATTTCAGGCCGTGATGCATACGGCACCGATCGCGGGAACACCGCCTCGTAACAAATGAAACCGGCAAAGGCCGGCACCCCGTCAAACCGGATAACCCGGTCTTTGCTGCCGGCTGAGAACCCCGGCGGCAGGTTTACGATCTGCCGCAAGCCAATTGGCTCCAGCAGCCACTGGAACGGCAAGAATTCTCCGAAGGGAACCAGCCGCACCTTGTCATGCCGGGCTGCGATCTGACCGTGTGCAGGGATGGCCAGCAGTGAGTTGAAAATCGAGACCGTGCCCGTCTCATCCCTAACGCGATGCAGACCGCCGGTCAGCAACGGAGAGCCTGACGGCAGGCTGGCCATTATTGTCGCGCGCAACGCATCTTCCTCACCGATCAGCCGCGGTAAAGCGCTTTCAGGCCAAACGATAATCGGCGGCGCCTTCGGAGAACTGGCAAAAGGCATCCCGCTCAGTTTCAGGTAAGTATCGATGATGCGGCTGGCATGGGCCGGGTCCCACTTGTCCTTCTGGGAAATGTTCGGCTGAACGATGCGAACCAGGGTTGCGTTGCCCGTGCTTTTGGCAAGAAGAGCATCGTAGGCTGCGACACGGTTATTGCCCCAAACGTGCAGAGCCACCGCTCCGGCCACGACAATGGCCGGGAACACCAAACGCACCGGGAAACTCGGTGCGGATCTTCGCAGATCCCAAACTACAGCCGGTGCCGCAGCCACGATGACAACCACAACGGTCAGGCCGTATATGCCTATCAGGCTGGCGGTCTGTGAAAATCCATCCAGTGAACCGGCTCCATAACCGGGCAGATTCCAGGGAAACCCGGTCAACAGATGGCCTCTGAGCCATTCTCCCGCACCAACCAGCCCTGCCAGCAGCAGGACCCGCGGCCAACCTTTAATCCACAATACGGCCGCGACACCGAGCGCAAGCCCCCAGTAAAGCGACAGATATGCCGGCAAACCGGCAACCGCGAACGGAATCAGGGCTGCGAACTTTTCCGGCTCCAGCCAGAAGGCTTCCGAAATCCACCACAGTGAGGGCACAAAATACCCAAAAGCAAAACACCATCCGATGGCGAAGCCGGCTCCGAAGCGGTGCCGTTTATGCGCCCGCCCGTGGCAAGCGCCATCCAGCAGCCAGACCAGTACCGTGTAGCTGACAAACAGGACTGGCCAGACGTCAAATGGCGGCAGGGACAAACAGGCCAGCCCGCCCGCCAGCACGGCCACAAGGCAGCCGCGCCAAAGCGGCCCGGTCGCCAGTGTTGCCAGCATGCCGGTCAGTTCTGCACCTGCGGAGATGGCTCTTCGGAGGTTTTCGCTGCGGGCTTGGCCGTGCTGGAAGGCTGGCGCGCCTTGCGCGGCTTGGTGTGGATGGCAAGACGCCGGACCCGGCGCGGATCGGCCGCCACAATCTCGAACTCGATTCCGGAGTCATGCTTGATCAGTTCACCGCGAACCGGCACCCGGCCAAGCATGTGGAATATCAGACCGCCAAGCGTATCGGCTTCTTCTTCCTCATCCGCCGGCAGCAGCTTGAGGCCGAGCACACTCTCGGCATCCTCGATTTCCAGCCGTGCCTCGGCCAGCCAACTGGTATCGGATGCACGGGTGATCAGTTCATCCTTCTCATCATGTTCATCGGCAATGTCGCCAACGATTTCCTCGACAAGGTCCTCGATGGTAGCCAGGCCGTCGGTGCCGCCATATTCATCCACCACAACCGCCATGTGAACATGGGTCGACTGCATTTTCACCAGCAGGTCCGCAGCTGGCATGGAGGGTGGCACGTAGAGCAGTTCACGCATGATGCCAAGTTCACTCACCGGGGTTTTAAGGTCGGTTGCCGACAGGGAGAGGATCGGCACAGCCTTCTTTGCGCGCGGCTTTTCCTGAACCCGCTTGTCATTGGAGTTCAGCCATTCCAGAAAGTCCTTAATGTGGATCATGCCAAGCGGCTCATCCAGCGTGTCGTGATAGATCGGCAGCCGGGAATGGCCCGCCTTGAGAAAACAGTCGAGCAGTTCCGAGACGGAGCTTGCGGCATCGATCGCGATAATCTCGGCACGCGGCACCATGACATCATCCAGACGCAAATCGGAAAACTCGATCAGGTTGAGCATCATCGATTTGGCATCTGCGCGAAATGCAGCCGTACCTTCTTCTTCGGCATGCCGGTCAAGCACGCCTTCCAGGCTTTCGCGCAGGGTCTCGTCCGTCCTGCCGCCGCCCAGGGCCCGCTTGATCCGGGACCACAGGCCGGTATTGTCGTTTCGTGAGTTTTCAGAAGTGGGGCTGGTCCCGTCGAGGGACCTGCTAGATTGGTCTTCGTCCATTTGACCGGCCGGCTTTCACCGGCGTCCTCTGTCCTGTCTCTACAATGATCCTAATACGTTTCATGTATACGGATTGGCAATGCCGAGCACGTTCAGTATGTCTACCTCAAGGCTTTCCATTTCGGTCGCCTCGGCTTCATTTATGTGATCATAATCCATTATGTGCAAGATGCCATGCACAGCAAGGTGAACCAAATGATGCTCAAGTGATTTACCTTGCTCGGCTGCTTCGCGTTTTACCACACCTGCCGCCAGCATGATATCACCCAGCGGACGCGGCTCACCGGGCGGCAACGGCATGTCCCGGGCGGCAGGAAACGACAGTACATTGGTCGGCCCCGCCTTGTTGCGCCATTGCTGATTGAGCCCTGCCACTTCGTCATCGGTTGCCAGCGAAACAGTCAGCACCGTCTGCGACAAATCCGTGTCGAGAGCAGCTTCGGTCGCCTGTGCAGCCTGGCGTAACAGGATTTCGGGATCGGACAGTTCCTGCCAGGCGGTCCTGTCGACTTCAATTTCGAGTATCACGGCGTTCGCGGCTTCGTTGCCGGCTCCCAGCCGGCGCGCTCATAGGCATCAACAATGCGCGACACAAGCTGATGGCGGACAATATCGGATTTGTCGAACTTCACCTGCGAGATGCCCTTTACACCTTTCAGATAATCCAGCGCCTGGGTCAGACCGGACGTCGTTCCCGGTGGCAAATCGACCTGCGTCGGATCACCGGTAATAACCATGCGCGAGCCTTCACCGAGCCTGGTCAGGAACATTTTCATCTGTTGTGGCGTGGTGTTTTGCGCCTCATCCAGAATGATGAAGGCCGATGACAGGGTCCGGCCGCGCATGAAGGCCAGGGGCGCGATTTCAATGGTATTGTCGGCGAGACCCTTGATTACGGCTTCCGGCGGCATGACATCATAAAGCGCGTCGTAAAGCGGCCTGAGATAGGGATCTACCTTTTCTTTCATGTCACCGGGCAGGAATCCGAGACGCTCGCCTGCCTCCACAGCGGGACGCGACAGGATGATACGGTCGACCCGCCCGGCCATCAGTTCTGCAGCGGCGCATACAACGGCCAGGTATGTCTTGCCGGTACCTGCCGGCCCGACACCGAACACAAGCTCGTTGGCGGCAATTTCTTCAAGATAGATTTTCTGGCCCGGCGACCTGGCCGTTACCGTCTTGCGCCGGGTGCGGATTGCGGCAACTTCCGATGCGCCCTTGGCAACGGCAACCGGGCTCATGGCCATGCGAATGGCGCCCTCGACATCACCCCGGCCAAGGTCAAGCCCCTCCAGGGCACGCTCGTAGAGCTCCACCAGAACCTGCCTGGCCATTTCATGACCTGCTTCAGAACCGCGAATGGCAACCTTGTTGCCGCGCGGCGTGATGTCCACGCCGAGCCGGTCTTCAATCAGCAGCAGATGCTCATCGTGTTCGCCGAACACCAGCATCAGCAAACGGTTGTCATCGAAACCTAGGGTGATACTGCTTTGCGCTGTGTCTGCGGCGGCCTTTTTTTGCCGGGATGCGGGCCTTGGCTGGGCGGTGCGTGACGTCAACGGGGCAGTTCTCCTGATTCGCTAGATCAGTATGTTTTGACTGAACCAATCAAAATCATAAAACTGATCGTTTTCAAAGTGCTAGAGCAGCTTTACGGGTCCAAGTATGCCCATGTCTCTCTAGCATGATGGTGAAAGCACATCACATTCGGCCTTATGCTTCAACCATGTGACCGGTTAATGAATTCGGCCCGACAGTTTCTATGGCAACCTTCACGGTGTCACCGATAGCGTGGTCACCAGCATTGATGAATACCGACTGCAGGTAAGGCGAACGTCCGATCAGCTGGCCTTCCTGGCGGCCGGGCTTTTCCAGCAACACATCGAGCACGCGCCCCTTGCAGGCTTCATTGAACGATGCCTGCTGCTCGCCCAGCAGGGCCTGCAGTTCGGCAAGCCGCGCGGTCTTGACCTCTTCCGGCACCTGGCTGGCTTCCGTGGATGCCGGTGTGCCGGGACGCGGTGAGTACTTGAAGGAAAAGGCCTGTGCGTATGTCACCTGGCGCACGAGATCCATGGTGGCTGCAAAATCGGCATCGGTCTCTCCCGGAAACCCGACGATGAAATCCGACGACATGGCGATGTCCGGCCGGGCATCGCGGATGCGGCCGACAAGCTCGATGTATTCGGCGGCGGTGTGCTTGCGGTTCATGGCCTTCAGAATACGATCGCTGCCGGACTGGACCGGCAAATGCAGATACGGCATCAGCTTCGGGTTTACCCCATGTGCCGTGATCAGTTCATTGTCCATGTCGCGCGGATGACTGGTTGTGTAGCGCAACCGTTCGAGGCCATCGATATCCGACAGCGCATTGAGCAGGTGACCCAGCGTCCAGTCATGACCGGCAAGTCCGTCACCATGCCAGGCGTTCACATTCTGGCCCAGCAGCGTGATTTCACGAACACCTGCATCCACCAGCTTGCGCGCTTCAGCCAGAATACGATCGGCGGGGCGGGAAAACTCGGCACCGCGAGTATAAGGCACCACGCAAAACGTGCAGAACTTGTCACAGCCTTCTTGCACCGTCAGGAAAGCCGCAACGCCGCGCCTGACAGGTTTTGTTGCAGGTGCATCCAGGATTTCAAATTTTTCATCGACGGGCAGTTCCGTTTCAATCACGGCGGCGCCGGTTTCACCGTGACGGTCAAGCAGATCGGGAAGGCGATGATAGGTCTGCGGACCGAACACCAGGTCAACCACAGGTGCGCGGCGGACAATCTCCTCGCCTTCCGCCTGGGCCACGCAACCGGCCACGGCGATTTTCATGTCGCGGCCGCCGCGCGACTTCAACCGGCGCAACCGGCCGAGCTCCGAGTATACTTTCTCGGCAGCCTTTTCGCGGATATGGCACGTGTTGAGGATGACAAGATCGGCTTCCTCGACGGCTTGCGTGGTGACGTAGCCGCGTTCACTCAGTACCTCGCCCATGCGCTCGCTGTCATAGACGTTCATCTGGCAACCATAGGTCTTGATGAACACCTTTGATGGCGCGGCCGGTGATGTTTCTTGCAGCGTTGGCGGCATTGATGACACTCCCGGATCAGGATGTTCTTGGGTGGTTCATCCCAAAACAGCGAACCTGATCGTTGCTAAAGTGGTAGAGCCTATAGTCGCTCATTGGGTTGCTGACAATCGAAATGCTCCGTCTCATCCAGGATCAGGCTAGCTGTCACCGCGTCACTGGCGGTGCCGTCCGGGTTCCTGTAATAGTTCGGACGAACCCCGTTCCGGGTATAGCCGACGCTTTCGTAAAGCGCGTGAGCCGCCTGGTTGTCCTGTGCATATTCGATGAATATCTTCCTGGTTCCGGATTGCCGGGCATGCCGGCGTACAGCCTGCATGAGGGCCCGAGCCACGCCGCGGCGCCGGGTATGCGGCATTACAGCCAGTGTCAGTATTTCCATTTCATCTGCGGCGGTGCGCAGCAGCACAAACCCGCAGGGAAGCTTTTCGCCAGCCTTATCCTGCGTCGCAAGCAGGGCAGTCGTGCCGGGTGTCACCAGTAGTGCCGCCATCGCGGTGCTGTCCCAGGCGTCTTCAAAACACGGCGCATGAAGAGCCGCAAGAACACCGGCGTACTCCGCACCTGCGGGTTCGATCAACTGTGAGCTTTCACGATGAGTGACCAGTGGCTGCTGTGCCTTGGCGTCCGGCGCGCGCAGATAAAACGGAACGGCGGCGGTGCCGGTGTCTGCGACCTGGCCTGCGAGCCCGGCGATTGTTGCCGCGTCGGGAATGTTGCTGACATCCGACACGGCCAGACCATCCGGCAGGTCAACCAGGCCTGTGCCCGATCCAACCGCCAGGCCTGACTTGTCACTGAGCAACTTGCCTGCATCGGATACTGCAAGCACCGCCGCGGCGTGCATCGGGCTGCCGTCGCCGTCAAAACCCTGCAGGTAAACCTCGCCGCGACGCGCATCCTGTATGACCCAGATGTCGCGGCCGGCTGCGTCAGCCCGGCAGCCCTGCGCCAGCGCTGCAAAAGTCGTGATGCCGACCACAGGTACTTTCAGCACCAGCGAGAGGCCGCGCACAAACGCCAATCCGATGCGCACACCTGTGAACGTTCCGGGGCCCGAACACGCAGCCAGCCGGTCAATGTCTGCAAATGAAATGCCGGCAGAAACAACAGCCTCGTCGACCATATCGGTCAGACGTTCGGCATGTCCGCGCTGCATCGGCTCGCTGACATGTGACAACACCTCATTCCTGCCTGTGTCGAAAACACAGGCCGAGCAGGCCGCATGCGCGGTGTCTACACTGAGAACAATCATGGCCTTGGAGCCAGTACGCAATCCAATTGGCGATCCGGTCAGACCGGGCGAACTTCACTCACTTCCGGGATGAAGTGGCGCAGCAGGTTTTCGATGCCGTGCTTCAGCGTTGCGGTCGAGCTGGGACAGCCGGCGCACGCGCCTTTCATTTGCAGATAGACGACGCCTTCCTTGAAACCGTGGAAGGTTATGTCGCCGCCATCCTGAGCAACAGCCGGGCGCACCCGCGTGTCGAGCAGTTCCTTGATGGTCGTGACGATCTGCTGGTCAGCTTCGGCAAACTCTCCCTCATCGGCAACCACTTCCGATTCGCCATTGCGAATAACCGGGGCGCCCGACATGAAATGTTCCATGATGGCACCCAGCACAGCCGGCTTGAGATGCTGCCATTCGCCGTCATCCTTGGTCACCGTGATGAAATCGGCACCGAGGAAAACACCCTCAACACCCCTGACGGCGAACAGTTTTTCAGCCAGCGGTGAAATGGTCGCCTCATCGGCCGAACGGAAATCCCGCGGATCACCTTCTACGACAGGCTTGCCGGGAATAAACTTCAGGGTACTTGGATTTGGCGTGGCTTCGGTCTGAATGAACATATCCGTCTGAGCTCCTGCGGTAACGCGTGCTTGTGATCTGCGTAGCCGGGTGAATGTTATCCTATATATATAGGTTTTCTGGAATAATTCCAGATTAGCATGTCAGAATTTTACCGGCACCGCATGGCGCATGGAAACGTCTTTCTAGCGAACAAAACCCATAATGCGCCGTACATCGGCCATAACCGGCTCCGCAATGGCGTTTGCGCGCTCGGCTCCGTCCTTCAGTATCGCGTCAATGTGATCCTGCGACGCCATCAGTTTCTGCATTTCACCGGCAATAGGCGACAGTTTTTCCACTGCGAGGTCAGCCAGAGCCTGCTTCAGCTCGGAAAACTGCCGACCGGCGAACTGCGGCAGCACGGTTTCAAGGGTCGCGTCCTGAAGTGCCGCAAAAAGAC